>JAUIBH010000075.1 GCA_030427985.1 Bacteroidia bacterium
TCGCTGTTAGACTTTGCAAAACCATAACATTTATTATACACCATTTTGGCGTAGCGATCATACAACAGCCCAAATAGTAAGGTATCATTGTTTGCGACTATTTGTTCCACTAATTCCTCATCCGAAAGATGGGTGTAAAGGACTTCCGTTTCCAAAGATTCTTTGTCGGGGTTACTTATAATTATTAGAAACAGCTTTTTAAGAAAAGTCACTTTTAATGTTGATTTATTTAATCTATCAAAAAAATGGCGCGCAAGATACCAAAATCATGGTATATTTGGTTAAAAACCAGACATGAAGCCCATATATTCACTGTTTATCTTTTCGTTTATGCTTTTTATCGGTTGCAAAACCGAACCAAAGAATTCTTCTACTGAAGCAACACCGGTAACCGAGAAAAGCATTCCAGAAAAAATTGCCGATGCCCATGGGTACGAAAATTGGAAATCTGTTTCCGAAATCACTTTTACTTTTAATGTGGACAGGGACAGCACCCATTTTGAGCGAAGTTGGGTCTGGAAGCCCAAGATGAATGAAGTGACCGCCATTTCTGGAGCGGATACCCTCACCTACAATCGAAAAACTATGGACAGTGTCGCCTACAAGAGAAATGGAGGCTTTATCAACGACCGGTATTGGCTTGTGGCCCCTTTTAACCTGATGTGGGATGCCAACAATTATACTTACGAACACACCGAGGCGGCCACTGCTCCCATTAGCGAAGAACCCATGCAAAAACTCACGATTGTATATGCCAACGAAGGGGGGTATACTCCCGGTGATGCCTATGATTTTTACTTTAAGGATGATTTTATTGTTCGGGAATGGGCGTACCGTAAATCCAACCAAGCAGAACCCAATTTGGTTTCCACTTGGGAAGACTATGTGGATTTGGAAGGCATTAAGCTTGCACAACAACACAACCGACCTGAAGGTGGCTCGAGCCTTTATTTTTCAGGGCTTTCGGTAAAGAAAGAATAAAGTAAAGCTGTTTTTGGTTGACGAAGCCCAAAACAAGACATCCAAAGTTCCCCTATAACATCAATAGAGGATAATCCTATGTGTCAGTTTTATCCCCATTTTGGAGTATGGCGATGTATTTTACCCTTCAACAAACAAGTTGGGTACAGCTAAATCTGATTACTAATTCGGATAATCCCAAAGTGTAATTTAAAAACTTGATCATTATGAACGTTTATGAGCTTCATAAGGCCAATCCAGATATTTTTAAACAGTTTTCTATAAAGGATATCTTATTTCTTCATTACCATTGTCCCCAGAAAGAAAAGATACTTCAACTCCTCTCTCCATACAATCAGTTTACATTTTCCATTAACGGAAGGAGAATATTTCACCAAGGAAATCATAGGTACACCGTAAATAAAGATTCAGGGTTTCTTTTGAGAAGGACTGCCTTTTTACAAGAAATGGATGATACCATAAAAGGGTGGGAATTAATGGCCTTTTACTTAAAGGATGAATTTCTAAAAAAGATTTTCAATGAATTCAGACCTTATTTGCAATTAAACAATCTTCCAGAACCAACAAATGAAATGGTCATTCCAATGGATATCGATGAGCGCACCCGTAATTGCTATCTTAGCATAATTCCCTATTTTGACCAACAAGATGCTTTGCCGGAAAAAATCTTGATGATAAAGCTAAAAGAACTACTATACAACGTTTTCATAAATCCCAAAAACAGTAATATCCTTTCCTATGTAAATAATTTGGCCAACAGTTATGAAGCTCCTATCTGGGAAGTAATGGAGGCCAATTATATGTATAACTTAAAACTTTCAGAATACGCACAATTAATGAACAGAAGCCTTTCTTCATTCAAAAGAGAATTTGAAGAATTTTATGACACAACTCCAGGTAAGTGGCTTCTTGAAAAACGTTTGGAGCGAGCCAAGAGATTTATTGGAACCTCTAAGAAAACTATCAGTGAAATAGCTTTTGAAAATGGCTTCAATAATTTATCACATTTTAGCAGGGTTTTTAAAGAAAAGTATGGTAATGTACCCACATATTTCCGATAACCCCTTTCCTTTTCTAAAATAGATAGGTTCGTAAAAGTAAATAGATTGAACTTTTAAGAAAAACGTTGACATTACAAATAAATGATATTTGTGAAGTAACAAAGTTTAACCATTAAAAGTTTAATTTATGAGAACTCCACTAACATTATCATTTGTTTTATTTGCACTGTCCTTAACTTCTTACGCCCAAGAATCCACCCATAATCTAGATGGGAGCGGAAAAGTTTTGGTGAACAACGAAAAGGTTGAAGTTGTTGAATATCTTGGAAAACCGGAAGGGAATGTTTGCGGTGTTGGAGAGCACTATCATGATGCCCATTTAACAGTGGCACTTTCTGATGCAAAAGTGCTACTTACTTCTACGGAAGGTGAACAACAGTCAGCCGAAATCCCATCAGGTGCCGCCATCTGGTTTGACGAGGGCACTCATTCCGCAGTGAATGAAGGCAATAAGGACACCAAATTTTTATTGGTGTACTTAAAAGAATAACTATCGCCAACACTGTACAAACACTATAGCGGTTTAAGTGCAAACTTTAACCGCTTTTTTCTTTTAAATGCGTACTTTATTTTCCCCTTCCATTCAAGAAAAAAGTAATCCCCAATACCACCAACACACAACCCAGAAGAACAGAAAAACTATAGGCCAATGAGGCTGATTCAGCAATAAACCCAAGGATAACGGGACCAAGCAAAAACCCTATATAGCCTGAACCGGCTATAAAAGCAATTCCTTGTGAGGAATCCACACCCTTTACATTGCCACCAATCCGGAACAACTCGGGCACAATCACCGAGAAACCAAGTCCGTTAAATGCAAACCCAATTATGGACCAAGTGGTGTGCTGGGTCAATATCAACACATAGCCAAAAGCAGCAATAAGGGCACCCAGCCCTACTATTTTTATGGGGCCAATAATGGCACTGATGCCATCGCCCAAAAATCGGCCTAAGGTCATGGTAATGGAAAATGCCAAAAATCCGGCGCCAATGAGCATTTCAGGAGTCAAGACCACCTCTTTAAGATACAATGCACTCCAATCCACAATGGCACCTTCGCAGGCATAACAAATAAAGCCGATAATACCCAAAAGCAGTAAGGGTTTAAAAAGCCTCAAACTGAATGGGTCTTTCTCCACCGGAGCAGCCACAATATGGATGTAGTGTTTCCTAAAATATAGATTGATAAAGAACACCACTACCACCGTAATACCCATGTGTAAAACCGGGCTCCCAATAATCGGGATCAAAAAACTACCGAGTCCTACCAAAATACCGCCTAAGCTAAAAAAACCATGTGCGGCGGACATAAAGTTTTGCTTGTCCTCCTTTTCAATTTCTGTGACCAAGGTATTGATGGCAATATCGGTAAAGCCGGTTCCTGCCCCAAAAAGGTACAAACCACCCATTAGCAAATAGTAATTGGGAGCCAGTAAAGGAAGCATGGCCACCACAGTAACGAACATAACACCAATCCAACTGGCCCTGCCCACACCTAGCTTATTGATGAACTTGGATGCCATTGGAAAAATGGTGAAAACACCTAATGATAAGCAGAAAAGGGCGATACCTAAATCGGCATTATCTATGCCCAAGTACCAAACCAAATATTAACACTGGCAAAAATCCATGAAGGGCCAAAATACCTTGGATTGGATAAAATGAGCAACAGTGACCTCATAATCTCGGCTACTTTTAAAAAGGGAAATCTACTTTTGCAGGATGCCCTGCTTTAAAATCTGACCAAAATTGTACATATCAGCATAAGAGCAATAGAAGGGTGCCGGTGCCAATCGAATCACATTAGGTTCGCGCCAATCGGTGATAACCCCATTTTTCATAAGAAAATCGAACAGAGGGCGTCCTTCGCCATGTAAAAAAACAGAAAGTTGACAACCCCGCTCTTTTGGGGTAATAATCTCAAATGAGCTCTCCACCTGCTTATCGATTTCATGCAAAATGAACTCCAAATAGGCCACAATGGTCCTTTGCTTTTCAACAAGGGCATCCATACCCACTTCATCAAACAATTCCAAAGACGCCAAGTATGGTGCAAGCGACAATATGGGAGGGTTGCTCAATTGCCATGCATCTGCCGATTCAATGGGGTCAAATTCGGGTTCCATTAAAAAACGAGTTTCTTTTTTGGTGCCCCACCAGCCTTCAAAACGGGGTATATCCTTTTTGCCCAAATGTTTTTCATGCACAAAAATACCCGAAGCATTTCCAGGACCACTATTCATATATTTATAACTGCACCAAGCAGCAAAATCGGCATCCCATTTGTGCAAATCCAATTTTACGTTGCCCACGGCATGGGCCAAATCCCAGCCTACAAAAGCTCCAACAGATTTTCCAGCCTTGGTGATTGCCTCCATGTCCAACACTTGGCCGTTGTAGTAGTTTACACCGCCCATCAACACCAAAGCCAGCTCCTCACCTACTTCATTTATTTTTTCAAGGATATCTTCCGTTCTCCAAAAATGTTCGCCTTCCCGTTTTTTCACCTTAACTAGGGTGTCCTTTGGGTCCAAACCATGAAACCGCAATTGGCTCTGCAACATATACTGATCGGAGGGAAATGCTTTTTCTTCGCAAAGAATCTTAAATCGCTTTTCTGTAGGGCGATAAAAAGACACCATCAAAAGATGGAGATTTACCGTTAGCGTGTTCATCACCGAAACCTCTTTAGGACTTGCTCCAACCACCTTACCTAAACCAGATGCAAGTCGCTCATGATAATCCCACCAAGGTTTGTCCGCATAAAAATGACCTTCCACGGCCAATTCGCGCCAATCTTTCATCACCTCATCCACATAGCCCTGAGATCGTTTGGGCTGTAATCCCAAAGAATTGCCTGTAAAATAGATGACTTCCCTTCCATTTACCTTGGGATAATGAAATTCTTGTCGGTATTTGAAAAGCCTGTCCTTTGCATCCAACTGCTGCGCAAACTCAGGGGTGTTTTGGAATGTCATGCTTTTTTGTTTGCTTCAAAAATACGATTTGTGAACCTATTTTGGCTCAAGGAAATCATTCTAAGCGCATTTCAATGATGTGCTTTTTAAATCCCACTTTTTCATAGGCCTTTATAGCAGGAAGGTTATCGCTGTAGACCGTCAATCGAATCTCTTGAAAACCCTTTTCGTGGGACCATTTCTTCAATCCATCCACAATCAGCGCGTTAATCCCCTTTCCTCTATAGGCCGGGTCGGTGTACATAAACCCAAGGTAGGCATAATACTCATGGTCCAAATAATGTCTCGCCTGCTTGGAAATGGCATACCCGGAGGACACCACTTTTCCTTCCGTTTCTGCTACAAGAACACAGCTATCATCATCCAAAATAATCTGTTTAAGGTCATAATAGCTCACTGGGTCTTCCATGATGGTCACATCAAATGGACGTTCTGCGGAGATGATGCCCTGTTCAAATTGGAGCAAGATGGGCAGGTCGTCCAAAGTGGCATTTCGAATTGTGATTTGGTCCGAAGTCATTTTAATTGAGGGTACAAGTTGTCTCCGAATGTAGTTCTTTTATCTATTTTTGAAAAAAATAACCCATGCATTTCCTGTCCAACATCCTGGAAGATTATATTGAGCAAAGCTCCCAATCAGAACCTGAGCTTTTAGCAGAATTATCTCGGGAAACCCATCTAAAAGTGCTGCAGCCGCGCATGATCACCGGACATTTTCAAGGTCGGGTATTGAGTCTGCTCTCCAAAATCATTGCACCCAAAAATATCTTGGAAATAGGAACCTATACGGGGTATTCGGCCATTTGTTTGGCGGAAGGACTCCGAAAAACCGGAGAATTGCACACCATTGAAATCAATGAGGAACTGCACAGTTTTCAACGTAAGTATTTTGACCGAAGTGGATATGGTTCACAAATTATTCAACATACGGGAGATGCGTTGGATATTATCCCCACCTTGGACCTCACCTTCGATTTAGTTTTTATTGATGCCCAAAAAGTGAACTACGATGCCTATTTTGAAGCGGTAATTCAGAAAACAACATCGGGCAGTGTTATTTTATCGGATAATGTGTTGTGGTCTGGGAAGGTTGTGGAACCGGTTCCAAAATCGGACAAAGCCACACAAGCTTTAAAGAAATACAATAAAAAACTGCAAAATGACCCAAGGGTTGAAACGGTATTGTTGCCCATCAGGGATGGACTGACCTTGAGTAGGGTAAAATAAAACGGTGGTTCAATTTATAGAATAAGATTCCGGATAGTATCCCAACTACCATTCCCACCAAGATATCAATAGGGAAGTGTACCCCGACATAAATTCGGCTCATGGCAAACAAAATAGGCCAAATGAAAAACAATATTGCCCATTTCATTTTCTCCCTAAAGAAAAGAAACACCAATGTGGTGATGGAAAAAGAGCTGGAAGCATGCCCCGAAAAAAAACTGTAATCCGTTGGGGTTTTTAAAATACGGATCAGGGTATTGATTTCTTCGGTATTATTGGGTCGCAATCTGGCCACCGATATTTTGGTCCAATGGGTTATGGCCGTAATGAAAATAATTAAGCCAATTAGCGTTAAAAATTTAAACCAAGCCTCCCGTTTTGGAAATTTCAAGAACAACAATACAATAAAAAAGATGAAAAGCGGGGTCCAAGTAGCTATATTGGTAACGGTGGACCAAAACCCATCATATTCTTCAATGCCCAAACTATTGAGATAGATAAACGTGTCCCTATCCCATTCGAGCAATCTTTTCAACATGGATTATTTGAGGTTTCTTTTAACGGAGCCTGTAACCTCGTCTACATTTTTCTTGACGTCATCAATCTCTTTTCGGATATCTTTGGTGAAATCGGTATCAATACCCTGTTTGTCGGCACTTTTTTGAATTTCACGCTTAATATCATCGGTTGCATCCCGAAGTTGGCGCATTCCCTTGCCAAGTCCTTTGGCTATTCCAGGAATCTTATCGGCACCAAAGACCATCACCACTATAAATAGGATGAAAAAAATCTCCGCGCCACTGATGAATAGAAAATACATACAACAAATATAATGAGAAGTTGGTAGGAAAATAAAAAAAGCCCCGTGAAATCACGAGGCTTTTAACAGCTATTTTGTAACTATTATTTTCCTTTGATGTCGTCCTTGAACTTATCAAAGTCTGATTTCTCTTCTTTCTTGGGCCAAGCATTATTGGTGGTATCCACATCAGCAGTTTCCAACTTTGGATCCACTACAATGCCCACCAATTCTTTTTGGGATGAAAGCACCCTTCTTACCTCAGCATCGTTCTTTCTCCAGATTTCTGGCGGATACGTAACGTTCTCCTTAGTGCCATCGGCATAGGTATACTCCACAATCAATGGCATTGGGATTCCTCCTGGCTTGTCAAAAGTGACTTCGTAGAAGTATTTGGGCTCCTTGACCTGCGACCTTTCGGCCTCGGTCATATTGTCCATCATAAATTCTTTTAAGTTTTGGGAAGTTTCCGTTGGGGATTTGCCTTTAAGCTCGGGCATAAAATCCTCACTTTCTTCCTCTGCCAAATACACCAAAGGTGGCAAATCGGCCTCTGTGATATTTCTATCAGCCATATATTTTTCCATTTCCTTGGTGGGCTTGCTACTCACATAATATTTTTTAACGCCTTTCACCCCTATATCTACATAATCGGTGGTGTAGAACCAACTTCTCCAGAACCAATCTAAATCCACTGCGGAAGCATCTTCCATGGTACGGAAGAAATCCTCAGGTGTCGGGTGCTTGAACATCCAACGTTGTGCATAGGTTTTAAAGGCATGGTCGAACAATTCCTCACCCATAACGGTTTCTCTAAGGATGTTCAACGCAGTCGCTGGCTTACCATAGGCATTTGGGCCCAATTGGTACACATTTTCTGGGTTAGACATGATGGGTGAGATATAACTTTGATCACCGCCCATGTACGGTACAATATCCGCAGGATTCCCTCTCCTAGATGGGTATTTTTCATTGGGCGCAATGACCTCTGGAAAATTTTTCCCAAATTCTTGTTCGGCCAAATACTGCATAAAGGTATCTAGACCTTCATCCATCCATCCCCATTGACGCTCATCGGAGTTCACGATCATAGGGAAGAAATTATGGCCCACTTCGTGGATGATCACACTGATCATTCCAAATTTCACTCGGTCAGAGTAGGTGCCATCCTCATTGGGACGACCATAGTTCCAGCAAATCATGGGATATTCCATCCCTTGGTTTTTAGCATGTACGGAAATGGCCTTGTGATAAGGATAAGCAAACGTATGTTTGGAGTAGGTCTTTAGGGTCTGCACTACAGCTTTGGTTGACTGTTCTTCCCAAAGTGGATTTCCCTCTTTTGGATACAGGGAAACCGCCATTACATCCTTACCGCCAATATTAACCGCTTGCATGTCCCAAATAAATTTCCGGGATGAAGCAAATGCGTAATCCCTAACATTGGTCGCCTTGAACTTCCATGTCTTGGTATCGGTTGAGAATCCTTTTTCGGCTGCTTCGGCTTCTTCTTGGGTTACGATGATTACGGGTTTGTCATAGGATTTTTTGGCATCCTTGTACCGCTTCATCATTTCTTTGGTAAAAACCTCGTCGCGGTTCTGAAGCTCTCCTGTGGCATCCAAAATATGGTCTGCCGGTACGGTAATGCTTACATCGTAGTTTCCAAAGGGTAACGCAAACTCTCCGCTGCCCCAGAATTGATGGTTCTGCCATCCTTCCACATCGCTATAAACCGCCATTCTTGGAAAGAACTGGGCAATAACATAGGCACGGTTGCCATCTTCAGGAAAATATTCAAATCCGGAACGGGCCCTATTTACGGTATGGTCTGGAACATTGTACCACCATTTGATGGAGAAAGAAACTTTTTCCCCACTCTTAAGCGGTTGGGGAATGTTCACCCGCATCATGGTCTGGTTGATGGTATGCGACAATGGCTTTCCACTGGCATCCGTCACTGATTCAATATTAAAACCGCCATCAAAAGGTTCGCTCATATAGGTTTCAGCAAAATTACCTGCGGTATAGGCAATATTTACGCCATTTCCATCACGAAGCGGGGATTTGGAATCCTTGGAACGGACGTTCTGATCTAGTTGTACCCAAAGAAACTCCAAATTGTCTGGAGAATTATTGTGGTAGGTAATGGTTTCTTCCCCATGGATTCTTGCATTTTTATCATCCAACTGTATGCTGATCACATAATCTGCCTGTTGCTGATAGTAATCCGGACCCGGCGCCCCTGATGCGGAACGATAGGTGTTGGGTGTTGAAAATTCCTCATACAACTGTTTAAACTTACTTTGGTTGTAGTGACCTGGCTCCCGCTCCTGTTTGGCCTCTCCTTCTTCCTGCGCCATAAGCACAGCACCAAAAAGAAACAGTACGGAAGCAACATAATACTTGACTCTGTTCATTTTTCTATTTGATTTTAAAACGGTGAAAAATAGCTCTTTTTTAACCAACTGTTAACAATCCGTTACAAGTTTAACATTCCTTTATTATTTTCCTTGATGAGCACAAAACTCCTCTTGTTCCCCTTCCATTTTAGGTGGACTACGTTTTGCTGTTCCTCAAATAAATCAGTGAGAATCTCATTTTGGATGGCTATGGATTTTAAACCTGAAAAACCTACTTTGGGAATTTCAAGATAGCAGATGACTACATCATTATCGTAACGTTTTCCCAAGAAATTGTATTTGGCTGGTTCACCATTGAGTTCCACAGCAAATTTGGCCCTAAAGTATTTTTCGATGTATTCATCGGCTACCTTGGCCTCATTTTTAGTAGCTAGTTTGGCTTTTATCCCATAGCGCTCTTCCAAGAGGTCATCCAAATCATCAATAAAAATGCGACTGGTAATCTGAAATGCATCCTCTTCCTCGGCATACACCATATTGGTAACGCTTACGTAGAATTTGTGGGCCGATGCGAATGACAAAAAGAGCACTGCCAAAAATGGCAATAGTAGGTTTCGTGCTGTTTTCATTTTCATCATATTAGGGTATTTGACTCCAATTCTGGGGCAATGTTACAGGATTTCATGGGATTTTTATGCAAAAGACTTGCCAAAATATATTATTTGGACACTAGATCCTGGATATTAGAAAAAAGACAAAAAAATGGTATTGGTTATTGGAATTTAATATTTGGGATTTGTTACTTGACTCTTGCCTATTGGAATTTTGAACTTGATTCTTGGTTGATGGTTGATGGTTGATGGTTGATGGAATTTGGTATTTTGGAACTTGAACTTGAACTTAACTCTTAATTTTTGCTCCTGATATTTAGGTTTTGTCCACTGCTAATCGAATTGTCATTCTGAACGAGCAAAGCGAGTGAAGCATCTCACTATTGGTTCCTGACACAAATTAGCATGAAGGTTGTTTTCTCTTGATTCTTGAACTTGAACTTGATTCTTGTTTCTTGACTCTTGGTTAATGGTTAATGGTTAATGGTTAATGGTTAATGGTTAATGGTTAATGGTTAATGGAATTTAGTATTTTGGAACTTGAACTTGAACTTGATTCTTGTTTCTTAACTCCCGACTCCCGACTCCTGACTCCTGACTCCTGACTCCTAACTCCTAACTCCTAACTCCTAACTCCTATAAAATTCAATCCAAATTGTTGTTTTTACGGTAGGCCCGGCTTTTTTCCACCATAAAATCCCATATTTTCAACTTATCCTGTGTATCAACGGTGGTTTGAAATGCTTCATCCACCTCACAGAAATACATAAAATCCTCTATTTTTTCCATGGGAATCTTCAAGGTGGTCACAAAAAGAGAATCCACATAAAAACCTTGAACTTGCTGGGTACGAGCATAGGTTTTATCGACCTTTACACGGTTCTTCAACATTTTGGTACGCCCCGTAATGGCATTGATAATGGGGTCTAACGGAGGAGCTAAAATCATACCTGCATTAAATTTCCCATACGTGGCTTGTTTTAGCATTCGTTCACTCTGGGTATAGTCCTTGGCATTGGCATTGGGAAGGCCCAGTGCTTCGGCATCCACTATCCGTTGTGGGGGAAGCTTCTCCAAATCTTTATCCAAAACACCAGAAAGGTTGTAGGGACTCACCACCACCTCTCTCAATTCATTTACAAATTCTTCCATTGGAACGGTCACAAAGTTTGCGTTGTAGATTATTTCGGTAACGGGAAGGAGCTTCCTGTGAAAATGCACAGCTGAAAACACCAAAGTATCGTTCACCTGGGCCCTAATGGTAAAATTTCCATCAATATCCGTGATCACAGCATCTTCCGAAGAAATATTTTGGACCACAACCCCCACAACGTCCTCGGTAGCGCTGGTGACTGCACCTCTCAATATTTTACGGCCACCATCCTGGGCCATTGCCAAAAAGGCGGATAAACATAGTAATGGAAAAAGAAGTTGCTTCATTCCTCATTCAACTCGGTCAAAAAGGCCTTGCTCTGGGTCACCAAAAAATCAATCAATTGAAATTCGTTTTCCTTGCGCAATAAGGTCTGGGAAGGAATTTTATCATCACAATACAATAAAAAAGCATCAATTTGGTCTTGGGGCAATCTTAAGTCAGCCACAAAAAACTCGTCATCATACACATGCCTTAACACCTCGCTCACCTTAAGTGGAGCCCGTTGCACCCCTTCTGCTTCATTGGATCGAAAAAGTGCCTTGAAAATATTTACAAAATTAAGGCCATCCCGCATGCCGCGTACCGTTCTGGACTCGGCCACATTTTCCACCTCCGTACTTCGGTCAATTTCGTAGTCAAATTGTTTAAAATCCTCATTCTTCACCTCCAAAAAGCGTTCTTGGTTTTCCGGGGTCACCACCACCTCGTCCAGCTCCCGTACCTTTTCGGTCACCTCAACCACCAAGCGGTTGTTCTGTAGAATTTCCTCGGTAATGGTAATGACCTCCAATTGGTAGTTAACCGCTGTAAAGACCAACTGGTCGCCCGCCTTCACCATGATGACATACTCTCCATCGTCATTGGTGATGGTAGCATTTCCAGAGGTAGAATTGATCACGTTCTCGTTGGGTACATTGGTGCTTCGGTACAGCACTTTTCCGCGCAACAACTGTCGGTCTTCCTGTGCCATGGACAGACTGGAAATAAGCAACGAAAACAAAATCAAAACTGTATTTTTCATAAGAAAGCATTTAGCCCAGGTTAAAGAAAACTCTTGAAGCCCATATAAAAAAGTTATGCTGTTCTAAACTTTTGTTAATTCTCAGAGGACCTAGTTTTAAAAAAGGGCATCCGTTCACCTGTGAACTTCGCCTTTTGAACGGGATTTATTAGTAAAATCCAATCATAAAGTTAGTTTTGTGAATTCCGTTTGGAAATCCTCAAATAACAAACACTGTGAAAACGCATATTGTCTACCTCATTGTTGGCCTACTCACAATAAGTTCCCTAAAAGGGCAGGTAAAAATTGGTAATAACCCACAAAACTTGCATTCAGCCTCTGTGCTGGAATTGGAAAGCAACAATCGTGTGCTCGTAATAACACGCGTTAACACGGCTCAAATGAGCGCTATAAACCCCTTGCGCGGTGCCTTGGTGTACAATACCGATGAAGAATGTATCCACTACTATAACGGCGTGGAATGGATCAACATCTGTGAGGCTTTGGACAACTCGTTTACCGTGAGCAGTGAAGCAGTTTTTAATACCGCCCCTGATGCTAGGGACAGCACCGTGGTAGTGACCCAAACCGAAACACCGGATGGGATTAACTATAATTTTGAAGTCAACCAAATTACAGGAGACAATATATACAACGGCACCTTGTTTGGTAGCGATTTGGCAGCCCAGTCCATAGGGGTACGGGAACTACAAAATGGTGGGGTTGGACTTGAAAAATTGGAAGATGGCACTTTAGCCGGGCAACTTATGCAATGGAATGGTACCGATTGGACCTTAATTTCAGAAGCAGATATTACCGTTACAGAGCTAGATGGTATTGTGGGGAATGAAATATTGGATGCCGCTGATGGTACCTTGGTACGTACCGGAAGTGGTGATGTCTTAGACCCTTTTGTTTTGGATGTAAGCCCGGAAGGTATTGGTAATGCAGAATTAGCGCCAAATGCTATTACCAACGACAAATTGGATAAAACCAATATACCCCTAAGTGGGTTTGGAGCCGCTGGAGCTGATGTGGATTTGGGTGGAAATAAATTAATCAATGTTGCAGAACCTACAGTTGGGACAGATGCTGCGACAATGAATTATGTGGATAGTGAAATTATTGCCTCCAACCAAACAGTAGTGAGTGGTGATTTAGGAAACGTAATAACCATCGGAACAGACAACGGTGCTTTTTATGACAATTCAACGTTGTTGGCAGATATTGCTGCAAACGCTACTAATATAAACAACCATACTACTTCGGACGAAGACACTAATAATACCAACGAATTACAAGATTTAGATTTAACCACTAATATCTTAACACTTAGCAACCCTGCTTCACCAGGAAACCAAGTTAATTTAGGTTTATATCTAGATAACACGGACGAACAGGACATAAGCACCAATGGAAACCCGGGAAACATCTCAATTGATAACGGAAGTACCATTAACCTCAATGTGGACGATGCAGATGCCAGCGATACCAATGAGATAAACACACGCTTTGAAGTAAACGGCCTAAATCTAGAAATCGAAGACTCGAACGGCACACTTCAAGTTGCCCTAGCAGATATAAATAATCAAGTAATAGTTAGTACAGACTCAAACAATTCAATCACCGCAGGTACAGATGGAGGTGCTTATGTCGACACGACAATTAAGCCTATTAATTCAACCAATTCGGATATTACGGTAAACAATACTCACTATACAATAATACTTACTAGCGGTGGCTTATTCACTCCAGGTTCAGGTGTCACACTTCCTACCGGTGGTACGCTTCCAAATGGAAAAATTATTATTATTAGAAACAATAGCGGAAGTACAGTAGATATTATAGGTGCAACAGCAGGTTCAATTCTGGATAGCACTTCCCTTTGGGTACAATATGACGGAATTGCAGATGTTTGGCAACAAATCAACTAATGAAACCCCTCCTCCACATATCCATTTTGCTATTGGGCTGTGTGCTACACGCCCAAACCGGCCTGTACCATGTGGGCAATATGCAGGTGCATGGCAATTTGGGGTTTCATACCAGTTTTATCAACGATTCCGCCTTTGACCAAACCCAAGGTTTGGTGGGCTTTTACGAGAGCAATGTTATTCAGGTTTCGGGCAATATTCCCCCTACCCTTTGGGATATGGAGGTGATGGTGCCCAACAATTTGTTCTTACGGAATTCAGTAAATGTGCGCAACAACCTCAATTTTATTGAGGGCAACGTACTCACCATACTCGACGATCCATCGGTCTATCTTAACTTTATGGATCAAGGCACCTATAACGGAGAGGGAGACCCTAGAAAGATAACTGGGTTTGCCGCCATTACCAATAGGGAGGTTTTTCAATTTCCAGTTGGTGACGCAAACCAACTCCGGTCCTTGACCTTGGATTCCGAAGGCGTGACCCCTTTAGCCAGTTGTGCCTATTTTTTTGAAGACCCTTCCTCACCGATAACCATTATCCAAAACTTCGATACCAATGAAAAAGTGAGGGACATTGGTACGGTAAGTGACCAAGAATTCTGGATTGTACAGAGCGAGGTGCCCGCCCAGGTGACCATCAGCTGGAACGCCCGAAGTGGATTGGGCCTTATTCCCAATGCTACCATTGAATCGATTCGGATGGTGGGGTGGAGCAAAGCTGCTAATCAATGGGTGGTAATTGGCAATGCCGCCATTAGTGGAGATGTTACCGAAGGTTTTTTAACCTCGAACACCTTTGTTCCCAATGATTTTGCAGCCATTACGTTTGGCACCATTCCCTTGCCCACGGACACCTTTGCGGTGGACAACCCTACCTTGGGCAACTATTTTTTAAGTCCCAATGGGGATGGAACCAACGATTTTTTGGTGATTGAGGGTATGGAAGAATCGCCCAACAACAGTTTGATCATCTATAATAGACTGGGTCAAAAAGTCTATGAAAAAATCAACTATGTCAATGAGTTTTATGGGATGGCCAATACCGGCAGTCTTTACATCAACCGGGAAATCGGTCTGCCCGAAGGCGTTTATTTTTATTTGGTGACCTTGAATGATCTAGAGCTGGAATATACCGGTTTTCTGTTTTTGGACCGATAGCCTTACCCATCACAAGCCAACCGTGTAGCTTCTTTGACAAAAAAATACTTCTTAACTTGGCACAAAAATCAATTCCATGAAACGTAGGACTTTTGTTAAAACAGCATCTGTTTCCGGTTTGGCTTGTACCCTTCCGCCTGTCTTCCCCCATTTTATTCCCACGGATTATTCCACTGATGAATTGATGGGCAAGGCGGTTATAGATCTCTATGGCGAGGGCATCAACCTCAGAAAAGAAGCCTATGAGTCTTTTGTGGAAATGAAAAAAGCCGCCTATGCGGATGGTTTTGATATTAAAATGGTCTCCAGCTACAGGGATTTTTACCACCAAGCCAGCATTTGGGAGCGAAAATACTTAGCTTTTACCGAAGATGAAGGCTTGGAACCTCTTAAGGCCATAGACAAGATCATTGAATATTCCACCATTCCCGGGACCAGTAGGCACCATTGGGGCACCGATATTGACATTATAGACGCATACCCCAAGGTTTCAGGCGATGTGCTGCTCCCTGAAAAATTTGAAGAAGGCGGCCCTTTTGAAGGTTTTAAATTGTGGCTGGATGAAAACTCGGAAAAGTTTGGCTACTATCTCGTTTACACCAATGAGCCCAAGCGAAGGGGTTTCAAGTATGAGCCCTGGCATTATAGCTATGCACCGATTGCTATTCCAATGTTAACAGCCTTTCGGAAAATAAACATTTTGCGATTGCTCCAAAAAGAAGAATTTTATGGTGCGGAGCACTTTACAACCGGCTTTGTAAAAACTTACATTCAAGATAATATTTTGGACATAAATCCAGCGCTGCTGTAGTGTTTTTTTTCGTATCTTCTATCTTCTAAACACTACCATTATGAGAAGAGGAAGTTGGAGAATCCGAATCCTTATTGGACTGGCCATTGTGGCTTTCGCTTTTATCCGCCGATGCAATAACCAGGAAGAAAATCCCTATACCGGAAGGGTCCAGAACATAAACATGACCACAGAGCAGGAGATTGCCATTGGACTACAAAGTGCCCCGGAAATGGCACAACAGCATGGCGGTCTCTATCCCGATGAACGTTTACAAGCCTTGGTGGATAAAGTGGGCAAAAAATTGGTCAACAGTAGTATTGCCCAGGAAACGCCCTACCAGTACGATTTTCACCTCTTGGCCGATGATCGCTCCATTAACGCCTTTGCTTTGCCCGGAGGGCAATGTTTTATCACCTATGCGCTCTTTTCCCAACTTAATGAGGCCCAATTGGCGGGAGTGTTGGGGCACGAAATAGGCCATGTGATCGGTAGACACTCTGCGGAACGAATCGCAGAAAGCAATTTTTGGCAAACCTTGGCCACGGGCGCCTCCGTAGGTGGCGATATGGGAAGTGTGGTGGCCGGCATTGGTCAGAACACCTT
>JAUIBH010000164.1 GCA_030427985.1 Bacteroidia bacterium
CCTTATATGCGCAAGTGGAAAGAAAATTTCAATCCCACCACCCATTTGTTGGAGTACGATTCCCAAACTAACCTCAGTAAAAACTTGTATCAGTCCAAAACCCTGCCCCAACTTTCTTTAAAAGATATGGGGTTTGTAGAATCATCCACACAGGTTCCTGATTATACCGTTACTTCGGACTTAATTCAACAATATGAGGACACTCGAGACTTTCCCGCAAAAGAAAATGGCACTTCCCGACTAGGTCCACATCTTCGTTTTGGAACCGTTTCCATTCGAAAAATGGTCAAAAAAGCCATGAATGAAAAGAATGAAACCTTTTGGAACGAACTCATTTGGCGTGAATTTTTCATGCAGATTTTATGGCACTTTCCCGAAACTGTTCACAAGGCATTCAAACCTAAATACGATCAAATTGAATGGCGGAACAATGAAAAGGAATTTGAGCTTTGGAAATCGGGTAAAACCGGTTATGCCCTTGTCGATGCCGGCATGCGCCAGCTCAACAAGACCGGGTACATGCACAACCGTGTTCGTATGCTCGTGGCCAGTTTTCTTTGCAAACATTTACTCATAGATTGGCGATGGGGCGAGGCATACTTTGCTGAAAAGCTATTGGACTACGAAATGGCCAGCAATGTGGGTAATTGGCAATGGGCCGCCGGTAGTGGTGTTGATGCTGCCCCTTATTTTCGAATATTCAACCCCATGACCCAAGTGGATAAATTTGACACTGAAAAAGAATATATCAATCAATGGGTTCCTGAATTACAAGAACTTAGCTATCCTGAAAAAATAGTGGACCACAAAATGGCACGGGAACGCTGTTTAAAAGTCTACAAACAGGCTGTGGGTTAATGCATTTTCAGTATTTTTAGTATCCATTTGACCTTTTAAGGTTTCGTTCCATGAAAGCTAAAAGGTTAAATTACTGAATAACTAACTCAAATGTTTTGAAATGAAAAAAAGTACAATCGTATTGCTGTTGGGTTTAATTTCATTGAACCTGACCGCACAAAAATTGACCAAGGACAAAAAGGCTATCATCGCTTCGGTGGAAAACCATAAGGAAAATCTGATCATGCTCAGCGATTCTATTTGGGCATTGGCTGAAACTGCTTTTGATGAGTCAAAATCTGCAGAACTTTTAGCAGATTACGCCGAAAAAAATGGAATGACCGTTACGCGTGGTGTTGCCGATATCCCTACAGCATTCACTGCCACTTACGGTTCTGGCAAACCTGTAATAAGTGTGTTGGGCGAATTTGATGCGCTCCCTGGACTTTCCCAAAAAGCGGTGCCCACCAAAGATCCCAGAATTGAAGGTGCACCCGGCCATGGCTGCGGGCATAATATGTTTGGAGCTGCAAGTTTGGGAGCGGCAATCGCTATTAAAGAACAAATTGAAGCAGGAACCATTAAAGGTACCGTGAAATTTTTAGGGACTCCCGCTGAAGAAAAATATTTTGCTAAAGTTTGGATGGTCGAGGCCGGGCTTTGGGACGATGTAGATGTCAATGTTAGCTGGCACCCTGGCGCCAACATCGAGGCCGATGTACAAAGTGGTCTTTCTTTGGTTGACTTTATCGTTGAATTCTACGGGCAAGCTGCCCACGCATCTGGCGATCCATGGAACGGAAGAAGTGCTTCTGACGCTCTGGAACTGTATACAAACGGAATCAACTATTATCGTGAGCACATAAAACCAACTTCGCGGATTCATTATCACATTCAAGATGGTGGCCAAGTGGTGAATGTGGTTCCAGACTATGCAAGATTATGGGTAAGGGTACGTGATCCAAAACGTAAAGTGATGCTTCCTACCTATGAACGGGTTAAAGCTATGGCCAAAGGCGCCGCCATAATGGCCAATGTGGACTACAAAATTTCACTGGTATCTGGTATCTATGAAGTATTGGTAAACCGTAAGGGAGGTGAAATCATGCAGAAAAACTTGGAGCTTTTAGGGCCCATTACCTATACCGATGAAGAAGTCGCTTATGGGAAATCCATTCAAAAAGCAACAGGGAAACCAGAAGTGGGCATGGACAGTGAAATCAACCCCTTAAAAGAAACCGAAGAGCTTCCCGGAGGCGGCTCCACGGATGTGGGTGATGTGAGTTGGAATGTGCCGAACATCAACCTAAGCGTTACGGTGGCACCAAAAGATACGCCTTGGCATTCGTGGGCAGTTGTGGCCTGCGGAAGTATGAGCATTGGCCACAAGGGATTGGTCTATGCCTCAAAAGCAATGGCGATGACCATGCTAGACCTTTTTGATGATCCAAAATTGGTTGAAGAGGTCAAAGAAGAATTCAAAACCCGAAAAGGGGATGAAAAATACGAACCTATGATCGATGGGCCACCACCAATTAATGGCATTGGAGGACAATAAACCATTATGAAAAAGATACTATCGATAAGCCTGCTCCTTGCAGGCTTTTTCAACCTACAGGCACAGCAATCCAAACTATCGGTTTTTGAACCGCTCATGGGAAAAACCTGGAGGGCCGAAGGTACTTGGGGAGATGGCTCCAAGTTTAAACAAGAGACCGTGTTCAAGTATAGTTTGGACAGCACCCTTGTTTTGGCGGAATCCAAAGGGTTCACCAATCAGGAACAAACCACATATGGGCCAAGAAATCATGGTGTCCGTAAGTTTGACTCCGAAAGTAATTCCCTTAAATTTTGGGAATTTGATGTCTTTGGTGGTGTTACCCACGGAACAATAACCACAAAAGGAAAGGACATCATCTATACCTACGATTACGGAGGTTCAATGGTCACGGACTATTGGAAATTTGTAGATGCCAATACCTACACGTTCACTGTTGGCAGCTACGAAAATGGAACTTGGGAACAAATTTATCTGGAAACCCAATTCAAGGCTGAAAAAGTTGATTTTGGTTTTCAGTATGATCATTATTCAATCGTGGTGACCAAATTGATGGAAACCGGCGATTTTTATCGGGACATCTTAGGGCTTATCGAAATTCCCCATCCTGATAAGGCTCCAGGATTCCGATGGTTCCAGATACAGGGCAATTCCCAATTACATCTCATCAAAAAAGATATTGCTGATTTCAGCAAAAATAAAAGCATGCACCTTTGCTTGGCCACTCAAGATTTGGAAAGTTTTATTGAACACTTGATGACCAACAACATCGATTTCTACGATTGGCCTGGGAACAAAAGTT
>JAUIBH010000076.1 GCA_030427985.1 Bacteroidia bacterium
AGAACACAACGATGCCAATATTTTAAGTCTTCCTGCCCGTTTTATTGCACTTCCCCAGGCTTTGGATATGGTTGAAACTTTTTTGAATACCGAATTTCAAGGCGGTAGACACGAAAGAAGAATAGAAAAAATATCCTGCAGTTAAACCAAATACATGGGTCACCACCACCATCATCATGGCCATGCGCATAATGATTTAAAGGGCAGAAATCTTCTTATTTCCATCTTTTTAAACATGGCCATAACCGTATCGCAGGTTATTGGTGGACTTATTTCGGGGAGTTTGGCCCTTTTGTCCGATGCACTTCACAACTTCAGTGATGTACTTTCCTTAATTATTAGCTATATAGCCACCATTTTTGGGAAGAAAAAGGCCTCCAGCCTTAAAACCTTTGGGTACAAGCGGGCAGAAATCATGGCAGCATTTGTAAATGCTGCAACCTTGGTTGTGGTCGCTATTTTTTTAATGAAGGAAGCCGTGGAACGCCTCTATGACCCTCAAGAAATTGAGTCAAATCTGGTGATTTGGCTGTCCCTATTGGGTATAGCGGCCAACGGTTTTAGTGTGCTTCTGTTGAAAAAGGATTCAGAGAGCAATATGAATATGAGGTCAGCCTATCTGCATTTGTTGACGGATATGATGGCTTCAATAGCGGTGTTGATAGGGGGAATTTTGATGAAGTTCTTTCAGGTGTATTGGGTGGATGCCGTTTTGACGATGCTGATTGGCATTTATTTGATTTACATGGGGTATGATTTGTTGAAAGAATCCACCAAAGTATTGATGCTCTTCACCCCAAAATCTATTGTAATTCAGGACATTGTTGAGTCTATCTGTACCATTGAACGTGTTAAGAATGTTCACCACGTTCATATTTGGCAGCTCAATGAAGATGAAGTACACATGGAAGCGCATATCGATTTTACCGAGGATATTCGGTTATCAGAATTTGATACCATTTTGGAAGAAATTGAAGAGCACGTTTACCACAAACACGGGATTAATCATGTTAATATTCAACCGGAGTTTGACAAATGTGATTCCAAACAGGTTATAGTTCAAGACTGATGGAAGCTGTTGTAAAAACATTCGACGAACTTTCCACGAAAGAATTATATCAAATACTCCGATTACGCAGTGAGGTATTTGTGGTGGAACAGGATTGCGTGTACCAAGATATCGACAATAAAGACCAAAAAGCCCTTCATGTTTTGGGATTGAAAAATGGTGAGTTGGTCGCCTACACCCGAATGTTCAAGCCCGGCGATTATTTTGAGAATGCCAGCATTGGAAGGGTAGTGGTTCCCAAAGAACAGCGAAAATATGGCTATGGCAAACAAATTATGCAAGTTTCCATGGCAGCCCTTGCACAACGTTTTCCAAAAGTGAACCTAGAAATTTCTGCGCAGAAATACCTTCTAAAGTTTTACACCGAATTGGGATTTACCGCCGTTGGTGAGGAATATTTGGAGGATGGGATTCCACATGTTAGAATGCTCTATAAGTAAAGCCCTTAGAATGCCTTTAACCCTTAGCGTAGTCGAAGTGGGACCTTAAGGGTGGTTTAGATGATGGATTCCTGCCTAGGTGAGATTGACCATTTAATCAAACTAACCTTTTAGCAACCCCAATAGTAATCAAATAGTCCAATTTTAAGATGAGGTTTATAGGTTTTTCTGCCTTGTTTTGGGTGGAAAAGAACAAATACCCCTCATGCCATGGATGTAGTTTTTCAAGCCCTATCTTACCATGATGTCCTTTATGTTGACGCATAATTTCCTTGAAACGTTCATGGGTCAGTCCCAAACCAGTCAGATGTTGAATTAGCTTTTCCCGATTTACAAAAGTGATGTTGCAAGCCGTAAAACGGTTCTCCTCATCCGAAAAAATACCGGTCACCAAAGCATAAAAATGGGTCTTTTTAGAAGCATCGAACAACCAACCCTGCTTTTGGGCCTGGTCTTTTTCGTAGAAAAGTTCAAAAGCAAACGTGGGGAGACGTTCGTTAATATAATCCAGCTGAGCTTTTTCATCCACAAAATGGGTTTTGCCTGATTTTTTATCCGTTAGGATAACATCAATACCCAAAAGTTGTTGTTCCAAGTCAACAATCCGTTCAAAACGATACTGCTTTAAATGTTTTTTATAATAAAAATCCAATAATGGGGTTAAACGTTGTTCTTTGGATAAATCACTTTTGAATTTACTTTTCAACTTGGGATATTTTCTGAAACAGGGAAGAACCCATCTGTTCCACAACACCAACTACCAAAGCATTTCCCATAAAAAATGCCCGTTTGGCATCGGGAATACCCGCTAGTTGCGTATGATTGTCCGGAAACATGTTCAACCGTTCCAATTCAACAGGAGAAAGTCTTCGCAGTCCGTTTTTAGTTTGGACCACGTGCTTAAACCGGGAAGGGGATTTACCACCCTCTCCAGTTATAATAGTTCTGGAAGGTTGATCAAGTGCATCTGGGAAAACCATGCTTCCCTCGCTATACTTATATTCAAAGCCCGCTTTGGTCTTGCGGATTTCTTTTTTGGCACCTTTTAAATATTCCCATTTTGGCAAATCAGTGTTATCAATATAAAGACTTGCATCCGCTGAACCATTTTCCAAAATATCGGAAAGAACCGTAGGTTTTCCGTCATAAGAAGAGGTTGTTTTTAGGGTAGAAACGGTCCCTGCCACACAGATTCCCGAATTTAAAAAGGGAGAAAGTCCTTTTTCAGCATTAAAATGGTTTGAAAGTGCTACCAAATCCTCCTCCAAATCAAAAGAAACCAAATTTCGAGTGTTTTTTTTAACCGGAAAAGCGCTGGAAATTACACCATCTTTTACAATCCAATCTTTTGGACTGGACTTATCAATGGATTTAAACAGCGCTGTGGACTTGTGATGTGCCAGAAAAAAAACGCGCCTTCGGCGCTGAGGCATTCCATACTCGGCCGCATTTATTACGCGCCATTCCACAGCATAGCCCAAATCGTTCAAACTACGGAGCATTACCGCAAAATCACGACCTCTTTGGCTGGAGGGTGATTTTAAAAGGCGATCCACATTTTCCAAAAACAGGTATTTGGGCTTGTTTTTCTTTTCGGAAAGTATGCGGTGAATGGACCACCAGAGCACCCCTTTTTTACCCAAAAGGCCCTTGGAATTTTTTAGGGACGTGGCCACAGAATAATCCTGACACGGGAAACCACCTACTAAAATGTCATGGTCGGGAATATCAGCGGTTGGGACTTGTTCTATATTGAAGTTGGAATGGTTTTCCGGACCAAATCGGGCTTCATACACCAAAGAAGCATGCTGGGTTTTGGTGGAAGGCTCCCACTGGTTGCTCCACACTACGTTGTAGTGCCCCGTTTTTTCCAAACCCAACCGAAAACCACCTACACCGGCAAAAAGTTCACAGACCTTTAATTGTTGCATGCCCAAAAATAGGATTTATTCTATTTTTTTTCGGTTGGAATCATACAGACCCACCAAAACACTGTTCCCTTTTTCGTCTATCCTAACACCCCCATATTTGGCATCTGCATATTTTTCGCCTTCACCCTCCTGAAAGAAAAAGGAATCCGCACCAATTTGAACCCTGTTCCATTCGCCAACGGTGTATTCAATGAGATGTTCATTTTCATTTTTCGGAGAACTCTTTTTTTGATAGCGTTTTCGTTGTGCCACACCGTCTGGATCTAAAGTAACCACGCAAAAGCCGCGTATGGGAACCTGATTTCCCACAACTTCATCAGAAATGGCATAGTTCAGCCGCATATAGTCACCTTGCATTAATGATCGTGGATCCACAGGCGCAAGTTCCAATAGAATCAGTTGTCCTTCTTCAATAATTTTCTCTTTTTGCACAACGGAAAAATTGAAAAGCCCTAAAAACAGGATTAGATTGACCAAAATGATATACCCACTATACTTTTTCATTGGATTTTAGCTTTTTGGTGAGGAAAATATAGAAGAACAGAAACACCAATCCCGATGAAAATAAAATGATGGATTTGGTCAACAGCGTAAAATTAAGGTCAAAATAGTATAGAATTACAAAGCACACCAGTGCAATGATTCCAATGGACAAACCTGTTTTGTAATTGACCCTGAAGCTCAACAAAACAATGAGCAGTGCCCCCGAAATAGCAGGCGCAAACAGTGTGGGCAAAAGGGTAAGTGCACTAAAAAGATACACCCACAGTTTTGTTTGTGGGGACGTGACCTGAAATGTTTTTAGAAGCAGGGTCACCACATACAGCAAAATCAGGATGATAACCAAAGAGGACATCCAAAAATAAGTCTGGGACATCACAAATAACCCATGTTTGGCCGTGGCCACCAGCCCAAACAACAGAGAAAACACTAGGGCAATACGAACAGGGTCGTACAGTTTCACCAGTTTTAAATCTGAGGTGAGCATGCTTGATTCGTTCAAGAAGACATAAGTAAGGGCAAAAGCATGTAGGTTGATGTACAGATGGATTAAGCTGTACATGTCGTTGGAAATGATCAAGGTCAATATTCCAGCACTGTTTATCAATACGGAAAAGAAAGATAAAATGGGATTTTTCACCAGCAGCAACGTAAAAAACGCCATGGCCATGACCAAAAGCGTGATAACGTCCTCATTGATATCATAGGAAAAAAGGCCAATAATAAAGAGAATCAACCCAAGAATATAGAGTGAGATGCCAAAGGTGTCTATAATGAGCATATCAAATTTTTTGACCAGCACAATGGACACGGCAACAAGACCGATACCTAATAGCAGCATCGAAGACTCTGAGTTATATAGTCCCAAAATCAAGAGAAAGCCTAAAAATGCAATAGCGGCCAAAATGCCCCCAAAAATGGAGACTACTTTTATGATAAAACTGGACTTTTGCCCATCCCTTTTTTCATATTCTTTTAGAATGGCAGATTCATCATACTTAAAAGAATCGCCTTCAACCGATAGGATGTTTTTTATATGCTGTTGTATGTCCTCTAGCTTGCCCATTTCTTTTGATAGTTCAATAAGATTTTAATCAACAAGGTAATACTGGCGACAATAAACACACCAATGGCAAACAGCATGCTGGCTTCTTCTGAAAAATCCAACATTGTAGCACTTATTATGATAATGACACTGAAAGGAATGATGGAAATATAAAATAGACTCTTGGTTTTTAGCCCGTACCATAGGCCCGTACCATAAAATATTAGGGCCAAGAGCAATAGTATTCCAAAAGAAGGTGCTGGCGGTTCATCAAAAATCCCACCTGAAATGCCAATAGTGGAGCAAGTTATAGTGGCCAGCGCCAAAAGCTGTACAAACCACGAAGGAAAAGGCGGCAACTTTAAAGCTTTGGGAATCCAAATAAAGCCCACAAGCAAAAGGCCATTTATGGTAAAGAGCAACGCATAAAGGAACATTTCGGTCCATTCATAAGCGACTTGTTCGGCATACAGAAATAGCGTAGTGTTTATTAGGATAACAAACAGCGTCCAAAGCGGAGCAAAGCGGGAAAAAAGTACCCAAACAAAGACGAAAAGGGTCCAACCCAGGAAAAAATCATATGCATCGGCTCCAGTTTGATACACCTGCCCAAAAACAGCATACAACACCCCCACCAAAATGGATGCCGCCAAAAGCAACATTTTTTTGATCAAGGGTTTTGTTTTTGTAAAAACCGAGACCAGAATTAAAATGAGAATAAGAGCCTCGATCAACCCCAGTTTTACAAACTTATGCAGGTCGGCCCAATTGTAGGCAAAGAAAAAAACAATTCCCGCAGCGGTAAAGGATACCCCCAAAGCCAAAAGTAAGAGCTGTAGAAAGCGTTGCCAAGAAGGAACACCATTGTAGATGTTTTCTTCCAATGTTTTTTGCACACCAGCATCAGACCAATTGCTGTGGTTGCAGAGTATCTGTATGTCTTCGCGATTAATTTTTGGCATGAACTCAGTAGAACTTTTAACAATATACAATGGAATTCAAAACAAATCCTTACAAAACCCAACAATAAAGAATACCGAAAACAGAAACAGGGAGAACAAAATTATCTTGCTTATATAGTTTGAAAGCCCCTGTTTTTGCAAATTTTCGGTCAAACGGGAAATATGGGAATTGTTGGGTAAGTACATGATTTCCAACTCGTGAATATCGGGTAGGCCAACTATTTCCAACTTGCCAACCACCTTTTTGTCACTTCCCTCAATAATTTGGCCTCTTTGATCAGGGTACATATAGGTAAATTTCACCACAGGATTATCATTAATTAGAGTACCAGTATCTTCATATTGCTTAACCGTTGCAGTTGTGCCCAAACCATAATACAATAAATCCCAATTTTGGGATTTGGCTTTTTTGGAGGCGATTAAACCTAAACGTTTGAAAAGAAAATAGAGAAAAATGGAAGCTAAAACAACAACAATAAAAGTTTCGCCGCTGCCGGAAGAGTTGGCAAAAACAGCCTCGTATTGGTTGGGAGAAGCACTTACCCTTGAAATGGCTTCGCCCATAAGAAAATAGCAGCCCGCAAAATAGGCCATGGTCAAAATACTGTAAAATAGAATGTGCAGCATTGAAATACGATATTCGCCGGTCTCTGGAAAAACAGGATTTCCTGGCTTTTTGTTGGAATCCAACAAGATTCGCATGGTCTTATCTTTTTTAAATCGATTTAAGTGGGGTTGTTTGTCCACAAACCGGATTTTTCGCTGGATAGGATATCCTGAAAAGTTTTCAAATAGAATATCCAGTTCCAAAAGGGGAAATTTTCCATTTTGAAGAGTATTCACAGAAAGTATTGTAGCCTCCTTTGCAGGAACAGAACTATTTTTTTGAGACCTCCATAATGCAAGGGGCCGAATAAAGCAAAACCGCATCAATTTATAAAGCCAAAAAAGCAAAACCAAGCTAATGGCGGTCAGAGTGATAATAGTGTAGGTCATGGTACGGTTTGGAACTAAAGGTATTTAGGTTTAGCACCAAGGTAACGTATGGACAAGGGGAACACCGACAAGATCTGACAATAACAGGGTATGGATTGATGAATCGCCTAAACAAATTAGGCAGGGCTGTACATCAACAAAAATTTTTATTGAAGAATACTATCGTATTTGGTTTTGTTGTTCAACAGTTCCGTTGCGGCCAAAATAGCATCATCGTGATTGAGATAATATTTGTAAAGCCCATCTCGATAAAAATAACGGGTGATGATTTCATCTTCAAGCCCTTTTTTTATTTCGTCCTTGTAGGTATCCAGTGCCGAAATTTTACCACGATTTACGGCCAATAACAAATCTTTGTATTTTTCTTGTACCGCTGGACCTAAAAGGGCATCATCCGTATTGATGGATTGCTCCAGCAATTCTTCTGTTTTGGTTTGAAATGTGAAATTTTGTGCTTTTGCATAGTTTTTAAAAGCGTTGTAATCTGCATCCGAAAAAGCAAAATCATCAATGCTTTCAACAGTATGGTCGTAATAGAAATCCGTGGCAAAATCAAAAATTATATTGTTCTCTTGCAAGGAATTAATGAGGGAGTTGGTCTTTAGGGTATTGATGACCACATCGGGCATTACGCCGCCGCCATCCCAAACCTTTCGGCCGTTTTTAGTGGTGAATTCATGGAAATTTGTATTGCGAACGGCATTTCCTTCTTCATCACGGTTCCAATAGTCCAACGATTGAATACATCTTCCAGAGGGTGTATAATAGCGCGAAATGGTCACTTTCAGTTGCGTTCCATAGGTTAGTTTTAGGGGACGTTGTACGAGTCCTTTTCCAAAGCTTCTGGCGCCCATGACCACAGCACGATCTAAATCCTGTAGTCCGCCGGAAACAATTTCGCTGGCGGAAGCACTTTTTCCATCCACCAAGACCACAAGTGGAATATCCAAATCTTCGGGCTGGTTTTTGGTCTTGTATTCTTGGTTGAACTTTTTGACCTTGGATTTTGTGGTAACAATCAATTCACCTTTGGGAACAAACAAATTGGTGACATTAATGGCTTCTGAAAGCAGCCCGCCCGGATTTCCGCGTAAATCAAGGACCAGCTTTTCCGCACCTTTACCCTTTAGATCTTGAATGGCGGATTTGGTTTGTGCCGATGCTTTTCGGTTAAAACGGGAAAGCACAATGTATCCGGTTTTTTCATCGATCAGGTCATAAAAAGGGACGGCGTCCACTTCTACACCTTCACGGGTGATGGTTGCTGTTTTGGTTTCTCCCTGCCGTACAAAAGTTACGTTTACTGAAGTATTGTTGGCGCCCTTCAACAGTTCGCCGGCATCGTCATCAAAATCTGAAACCTTGGTATCACCTATTTGAATGATTTCGTCTCCTGCTTTTAATCCGGCCTTATCCGCGGCATAACCTTCATAGGGCTCCACAATGAGCAATTTGCTCTCATAGGAACGCACAAGCGCCCCAATTCCCGAGTATTCTCCGGCATTGTTGATTTTATAGGCCTCCACATCTTGCTCGTTTAAAAAACGGGTATAGGGGTCCAATTCGTCCAGCATGCTCTTAATGGCAGAATCCATGAGCTCTGCAGGATTGGTCTCATCCACATAGTTCATGTTCAATTCCTTGAAGAGGGTGGTGAAAATTTCAATTTGCTTAGCAATTTCAAAGAAATCGCTTTTAAAACTGAAACTACTTGCCCCAATTAAAACGGCCACGGCCAAAATGGGAATGAAAATCTGTTTTTTAATCAATTTTTTCATGGGATTCTTTTTTTAAAAAGTCTTCCATAAGTCGCTTCATGGCAACTTCTATGTCAGAATAATCGGGCATCTTATTGCCAAGATATAAAAATAAGAACGCAAAGTCACTCTCTATGTTGTTAAATAGAAGGGACTTGTTGTGTCGATAGGCTTCCCGCAAAAGCCGCTTAATACGGTTACGGTCTACAGCACTTTTAAACTTTTTTTTAGGGGCCACTACAGCCACCTTGATTTTGGGCCCATCATCAAAATGGGTGTTGAGATAAATCAGCTTCAAGGGAAATTGGGAAATACTTTTTCCCTCGGCAAAAAGGGACCCAAACAGCACCTTGCTCTTGAGCTTCTCTTTTTTGGGGAACGTAAAGCGATTTAAAGTGTCCACGAAATTAGAAGTTGAAGCCAATTAAACCTAAAGAATACATATTTATGGGTTTGACTGATAGATGTTGTTCCCTCCATCCACATCGGCCATAAGCTGTGAGGGATCAATTACAATGGCCGTTACATTTTCCATGGGCATATCTATGGTAAACTCATAGGTTGGGTATGCCCACGGCCAATCCTCCAACACGGTTCTATCTAAATTGGTATACGGATTTGCTTTTTCTCCGTACATCATTCGCAAGGGAATGTAATAGGTGCTTTGGGTGCCATCTGCCCCTACAACCAAAATATCCAAAGGCATGGGCATTTCCCCAATTCGTTCCAAGGTGATTTTGGTTTTGTCTCCATCAGCAGCAACATTTTGAATGCCATAGTCTATGGTGTTGGTGGTCTTGGTCCAATCGGTGAGGTACCAGTCTAGATGCATTCCAGAAACCTTTTCGGCAGTACGGATGACATCGTTGGGCACAGGGTGCTTGAATTTGAAATCATCAAAATAGGTTCTGATGGTTTCCATCAACTTGTCCTGACCAATGACATAGCCTAATTGAGAGAGAAAAATTGCCCCTTTACTATAGGCCGAGATACCATAGGCAAAATTGGTGGTATAGCGATCTGCATGGGTAGATTGAGGCATTTCCAAACCAGAGTTTACCAAAGCGTAGTAACCTTTATAGGAACCTTCAAACGGATTTTGCTTGTTCTGTTCCATAATTTCATTCATGCACAGGCTGCTGATGAAGGTGGTGAAGCCCTCATCCATCCATTCGTGTTCAGATTCGTTGGTTGCCAAAACATGTTGAAACCAAGAATGTGCCATTTCATGTACCATAACCCCTACTAAGCTGCTGAATTCTCGGTTCCCAGTGACCAAGGTACTCATGGCATATTCCATACCGCCATCGCCTCCTTGTACCACAGAATATTGCTCATACGGGTATTTGCCAATATTTTTGCTGAAAAACTGCATGGCAGCTTCGGTTTTTGGCTGCAGCTCTTTCCAGTTTTCAATGATTTCCGGATTGTTCTTGTAATAAAAATGTAGTGTTGGCCCGTCTTCCATTTCCAGGGTATCATGAATATATTCTGGGTCGGCGGCCCACATAAAATCATGAACATTGGGAGCTACAAAATGCCACGTAAGGGTTTTCCCTTTGGTTTTTACCTTGGTTCCGGGGGTTTCGTAGCCGTGACCAATTTCATCAGGATTTTGCAAATAACCCGTTCCGCCCACAGTGTAATCTTTGTCCAAAGTGAGTTTTACATCAAAATTGCCCCAAACACCATGGAATTCCCGAGCAATGTAAGGGTTGGGATGCCAGCCTTCATAATCATATTCAGAAAGTTTAGGGTACCACTGGCTCATGGAAAGGGCCACGCCCTCACTACTGTTTCTTCCAGAACGGCGAATCTGTAACGGAACCTGACCTTTAAAGGTCATTTCCAAAGTGGTTTTTCCGCCAGAGGGAATAGGTTTGGCCAAATCCACCACAAGGATAGTCCCTTCTTCTTTAAAGGATACAGTTTGCCCATCTTGGGTAAGACTTTCTGCATGCAAATAGCCCATTTCACTATCGGAAAGGGTTGAAATTCTGCTCACACCGTTTTCCATCATCCGATTATCAGGGTCTTTGATGCTCTGCAGTCTGATGTCCATCTCACTTCCGGGCTGAAAGGCATTGTAGTACAGATGGTAAAAAACTCGGTTTAAATCATCAGGTGAATTATTGGTATAGACCAGTTTTTGTGTTCCCGTATATTGATAGGTCTTTACATCCATGTCAACATCCATGGTATAGTCCACATGCTGTTGCCAATACGAATTGTTCTGAGCAACCAAAAGGGAAATTCCCGAGACCGTTGTGAAAAAGAATGATAGTATACGCTTCATATTTTATTTTGAATTGTTGTTCAAGGTCATTTTACCTTTTGAAATGTTATCTGCCAAAAGTAGGGCATTATAGGCATTGACCATTTTTCCTGATTTTGAGATTTTATCAAAGGTAGTGGGTTGGGTTTCGTCGCCCGCTACAATTACCGAGGCTTTTGAATACAAGCCCGACTGCATGATGATGTTTTTTACCTGTGCGGCCGATAAATCTGGATAGTACGACCTGACCAAGGCTGAAACACCAGCAACCGCCGGAGCCGCCATGGAAGTTCCACCTTGAAACTCATAAGTATTGTTTGGCATGGTTGAATAGATTTGGTCTCCTGGCGCAAAAACATCCACATTTTGTTTTCCATAGTTGGAAAAAGTGGCCACCATATCAGAGCCATAACTGCTGGTGAGCGCACCTACAGTAATAAGGTTGTCCACAAACTCGTTTGTCTGGCCCAATTTGGCATCGTTGGGATAATTTGGGTTCTCTGGGTCGTCCAGGTCATGGCCATCGTTTCCAGCGGCATGTACAATTACTACGTCTTTGGAAGCAGCATATTGAATGGCTTCGTACACCCATTCAGCTTCTGGGGAAAAGGCCTTTCCAAAACTACAGTTGATGATTTTTGCCCCGTTGTCAACCGCATATCTGATTCCCAAGGCAATATCCTTGTCGTATTCATCACCATTGGGCACAGCTCGAATGCTCATGATTTCCACATTTTGGGCCACACCATCCACTCCAATGCCATTGTTTCGTTCTGCCGCAATGATTCCTGCTACGTGGGTGCCATGACTTTCAGAATCTACTTGGTTTTTAGGGTTTCCATTCCCGTAGGGAACATCGGTAATGTCATAGGGATCATCACCCACGGGCGCTCTACCATCAAAATCCTTGTTGAGGTTGTAGTTGGCCTGATCAGTGAAATAGGTAATACCCTCATTTAGTTCGCTAATAACACTGGGAATATCATCTCCGTAGGTGAACATCTGTGTCAGCACAGCTATGCTTTGCTCCATAATAGGCGTTTTGGGCTCAATGGCCTTCAGGTCTTCCTTGGTATAGGTTTCCTTGCCCAGCTCTTCTTTAACTGCAGCATCTGCACCTTTGACCACTTGATAAATTTGCTCGTATTGTTGTTTGTTTTGAAGTGCTTCAGGATACTCCTTGTCCAACAATAGTCTGGCCTGGGCTCTTTCTGATGCATCACCAATGTTCAAGCGAAGCATTCGCACGTATTCCAACTGTTCGTTGTAGGAATCGCCCAAAAAATTATACCCATGGATGTCATCCACATAACCATTGCCATCATCATCTTTCCCATTGTTTGGGATTTCATCTTTGTTGGTCCAGAGTACACCGTTCAAATCCTCGTGCTCCAAATCAATTCCGGAATCAACAACCGCCACAATAACGGTCTTTCCTTTTTTGTTTTTGATGATTTCCTTGTAGGCTTTATCCACACTCATTCCAGGGATGGTATCTGTAATAAGGTCTGCATGTCCCCAGCTTTTTTTCTCGGTTTCGGTGAGTTCTGTGATTTTTAGGGGTACCGTGTCAATATTTTCAACGGGGGTAGAAACCAAAGAAGTGGCTCCACAGCCCATCAGGAACAATGAAGCGGAAAGGGACAGGAAAGATAGTTTGCTATATGTGCGATTCATAAAAAATAATATAATGTAAAACTTTATTGCGTATTGAATATTTCGTTAAAAGAGAATGCTTCGTTCAGTCGAACCCCCTTTTCAGTATGTTTTAGAGTGCAGATTTGATTATGGGCGTCATGTTCAAAGAACAGTAGCCAATTGTTGTCCGCAGCTTTGTTGAGGAATGTTGCTTTTTCCTCCATGGTTAGCAAAGGTCTAGTGTCGTATCCCATCACGTAAGGCAATGGAATGTGCCCCACCGTTGGGATAAGATCGGCCACAAAGACCATGGTTTTGCCTTTATAGGTGATATGGGGAAGCATCTGTTTATCGGTATGCCCATTCACAAAATGGATTCCAAAATCCAATTCGGAATTATCCACAAAGGCATCGTTGCTTTGTTTTATAAAATTGAGCTGCCCACTTTCTTGCATGGGCAAGAGGTTCTCCTTTAAAAAAGAAGCCTTCTCACGGGGATTGGGTTTGGTGGCCCACTCCCAATGGTCTTCGTTGCTCCAAAATTTGGCATTTTTAAACGCAGGTTCATAGCCTGTTCGGTCTTTGTTCCATTGAATGCTTCCACCACAATGATCAAAATGAAGGTGGGTCAAAAAAACATCGGTAATATCATCTTTATGAAACCCCAACTTTTTCAAAGACCCATCCAAAGAATGATTTCCCCACAGATAGTAGTAACTGAAAAACTTCTCGGATTGTTTGTTGCCTAGACCGTTATCAATCAAAATAAGTCGGTTCCCGTCCTCAATCAAGAGACATCGGGCACCCAAATCGATCATGTTGTTGACATCGGCCGGATTGGTCCTGTTCCATATGGACTTTGGCACCACACCAAACATGGCGCCACCATCCAACTTAAAATTACCAGTCTCTACAGGATAAATTGTCATTTAGAAAACAAAGGGCATGCAAAATAAGAAAAGCACAATGCAAATGGCTAAAAAATAGGAATTTATTGGCCGTATTTTAACAAAATTGTATGAAGATAGTGTAAGACCATGTTTAAAGGACACTCCATAAAGAAAAACCCATCTTTTGGGATTGGGCACAATCTAAAAGAAAAACTGTAAATTTCAACAAAACTTGAACCATGCTGGAACTTGCGGGAATTATTATTCTTGGCATTATTGCACAATGGGTGGCTTGGCGGTTTAAATTGCCGGCCATTCTGCCATTAATATTGATAGGTTTGTTAGTGGGCCCCATATCCACTTTGTACACGGAAGATGGGTCAAAACTCATTGAACCCATTTGGAATGGAGAGAAAGGGTTGTTTCCCGGAGAAGGCCTTTACTATTTTGTATCCTTGGCCATTAGTGTCATTTTGTTTGAAGGGGGACTTACCTTAAAACGGGCTGAAATATCCAATGTCGGCCCCGTAATTACCAAGTTGATTACCATTGGAACAGTGGTTACCTTTTTTGGGGCCGGTGTGGCGGCCCATTATATTTTTGGGTTGTCGTGGCAAATATCCTTCCTGTTTTCAGGATTGATCATTGTTACGGGACCCACGGTAATCACGCCCATTTTACGAAACATTCCACTTAAAAAGGATGTCTCCACCGTATTAAAATGGGAAGGCATCCTTATAGACCCCATTGGCGCATTGGTGGCTGTTTTGGTTTTTGAGTTCATCAGTGTTGGGGAAGGACAGGCTTTCACACAGACAGCACTGATAGAATTTGGAAAGATTTTGCTGTTTGGAACCACCTTTGGCTTTACGTTTGCCCATGCATTGGGTTTTGCCATAAAACGGGATTATATACCACATTATTTATTGAATGTGGTATCACTGTCCACCGTACTTTTGGTCTATGTGGAATCGGATTTATTTGCGCACGAATCTGGCCTTTTGGCCGTAGTGGTCATGGGAATGGTTCTGGGCAACATGAACCTGCCCAACCTAAAAGAGCTTTTATATTTTAAGGAATCTTTGAGTGTACTTCTCATATCCATCCTCTTCATTCTTTTGGCGGCGAACATTAATATCAGTGATATGGAGCTGATTTACAACTGGGACACCGTAGCCCTTTTTGCCGTGATTGTGTTTATAATAAGGCCGTTGGGCGTGTTTTTGAGTGCACATGGGTCCAATTTAAAATTCAATGAAAAGCTATTTATCGGCTGGGTTGGACCAAGGGGTATTGTGGCCGCAGGTATTGCTTCGCTTTTTGGTTCCAAATTGATTTTAAGGGGAGAACCCGGGGCGGAGTATATTACCCCATTGGTCTTTATGATCGTGTTGGGAACGGTACTATTAAATGCCACCACAGCCCGAATATTTGCCAAAGTCGTGGGGGTATTCTTGAAAAAGTCCGAGGGTATTTTGATTATTGGCGCATCCAAACTTTCTCGACTCATTGCCAATTATTTGCGAAAGAACAACAGGCATGTGGTTTTAATCGATAATAACCAAACCAATGTGGACAAGGCCAAAAAATTGGGGTTGGAGGCCATTACAGCCAATATTTTTTCGGACACCTTGGCCGATAACATTGAGCTGAACGACATGGGCTATCTGATGGCACTCACCGGGAACTCAGATATCAATAAATTTGCGATTGATAAATTTCAAAAACAATTTGGAGAGAACGGTGCTTTCCGGTTGGTGAACACGGAAGAGGTGAATGATCCCCAGAACAATCCTAAAGAGGGGCTCTTTTCACATACGGATGATTTCATAAAACTAATGGACACCGTTCGAAAATACCCAGCCATCCATGAAATTGATCTAAAGGACAAAGCACATTACGATACTTTGATCGACACCAGTCAGGAGGAAGGTGACATCATTCCTGTTTTTACCAAATCGCCCAATGGAAGTATAGAAATCATTCCAGCGAACAGTAAGGATTTTCAACCCAAGGGAGAAGGCTTCAAACTCGTTTATCTGGGAAAACGGTTCTCTACAGAGAACGAACCTTCTTAAGTAAAATTGGTAATAACACAGGATTTTCATCGATACGTCAACCCGGATGGCGTCTAGGTCAATTTTTATCGGTTTCCTATTTGTTTCCTTGATACTTTTCAATCACCCAAATAAAAGTCACAATGTGACCCAAAGGGATTGTTGGTCAAAAGAAGTGATACGAAGGAAAACGTATGAAAATTATTCAAGCCTTAAAAGAAAAGAACAAACTGGTAAAAAAGATTCTGGAGCTCCAGAATAGGGTCACAACATACAATTGTGTTATTGAAGGAAACCCCAGGGCCTATGACCCTGCACACGAGATGGAAGAGCTAAACAGAACCATAGAAGAGCTAATTACGTTAAAAACAAAAATCACCAAAGCAAATCAACCCGTTCAGGAAAAAATTTACCGATTGTCCGAGTTGAAGACAAAAATCCATTTTCTAAGGGGAATTCCAACAACTGAGGGAAAAGCACCTTCGGGAAAAGGCTACTATTCCCAAGCTGAAACCTATGTGTGGGAATCGTCGATTAAAGCAAAAGAACGAGATGCGTACATTTTAGGCTTGGAGAAAGAAATAGATAACATCCAGAAAGAGTTGGATGAACACAATTATAACACAACCCTATAAGAACGTGTAGCACTGAAATGCTATTAGTGTCTTCGTATTTTGGACCACCACATGAAAGAGGTTTAGAGGTACAACTAT
>JAUIBH010000077.1 GCA_030427985.1 Bacteroidia bacterium
TTAAAATGGCCGTAAAGAGGGATGCGGAGAAAATGGTACTGCCTTCAACAAAAGGAATGCTTTAAAAGGACGAAGAACGAAGTAAAAAGTACAAAGTAAGAAGTACGAAATTCTATGAAGAAAGATTTAAAAGATAGAACTAAGGCTTTTGCCATAAGGGTTTGGAAATTGTGTTCAAGTTTTCCAAAGTCAAGAGAGTTCAATGCCTATGTGAATCAACTAATACGGAGTTCGAGTTCTGTCGGAGCGAATTACAGGGCCTCACAAAGAGCTAAATCGAGAGCTGATTTTATCAACAAGCTTAAAATAGTCGAAGAAGAAATAGATGAAAGCATGTACTTTTTGGAACTGCTAATGGAAACGAGTAAAGAGAATATTTCAGAAATGAAATTAATTCACGCTGAAGCCAATGAAATTTTAGCCATAGTAGTTTCTTCAATCAAAACAGCACGAGCAAATGGAAAATAATAGAGCCCTACTTCGTACTTCAAACTTCAAACTTCGCACTTCGCTATGAAAATAGTCATAATCGATTACGGCGCAGGAAACATTCAAAGCATCAAATTTGCCATCAAACGATTAGGGTTTGAAGCGGTTTTGAGTCATGATGTTGCAGAAATCCAGAATGCCGATAAAGTTATTTTTCCAGGGGTGGGTGAAGCAAGTTCCGCTATGGCCAAATTAAAGGCCAGTGGACTAGATAAAATTATTCCCCAATTAAAGCAACCGGTTTTGGGCATTTGCTTGGGTATGCAATTAATGTGCAGGTCATCCGAAGAAGGCAATACGGAAGGCCTCAATATTTTTGATTTGGATGTGGTGAAATTTCCAAAAACGGTAAAAGTACCACAAATTGGATGGAATCAAATCACCAATTTGAAGTCAGATTTGTTCAAAGGAATCCCGGACAAATCCTATATTTATTTGGTGCATAGTTTCTATGCGCCACTTGACCCAGAGACGATTGCAAGCTCGGATTATGGATTGTCGTACAGTGCTGCATTGCAAAAAGATAATTTTTACGGGGTACAATTCCACCCAGAAAAAAGTAGTGAAGTAGGGAGTGAAATATTAAAGAATTTTTTAACGGTCATTTGATGGACTATCACATTTCAACCGAAAAAGATAAATTGGATATCCCAAAAATCCACCAACAGGTTAAAAATACCTATTGGGGTGGGTATCGTACGTTGGAATTGACCACGACAACCATTGAAAGTTGTTTGTGCTTCGGATTGTACACGCAAGAAGATGAGCAGATTGGTTTTGCTAGGGTTCTAACCGACAAAGTAGTTTTTGCCTATCTGATGGATGTCCTGATTTTTGAACCTTATAAAGGAAAAGGGTTGGGTAAGATGTTGGTCAAACATATTTTGGAACATCCGGATATTAAAAACGTTTTTACGGTGGCTTTGAAGACCAAAGACGCCCATGGACTGTACGTTCCTTTTGGCTTTTCAAATGTTGGGGATTCTGAAATGTGGATGGCGTTGGACAAAGCAAAATACGATTAGCATGAGATTGATTCCAGCTATAGACATTATTGAAGGGAAGTGTGTTCGTCTTTCCAAAGGGGATTACGGCACTAAAAAGATATACAATGAAAATCCGCTTGAGGTTGCCAAGGAATTTGAGGCGCACGGCATTCAATATTTGCATGTCGTGGATTTGGATGGCGCCAAGTCCAAACACATTGTCAATCATAAGGTCCTGGAAAGCATTGCCACCCAGACCAGCTTAAAAATTGATTTTGGCGGAGGATTGAAGTCCGATGAAGACCTTCATATTGCTTTTGAAAGTGGTGCCAATCAGATTACGGGAGGAAGCATCGCCGTCAAGGATAAAGAAACCTTTTTAGGGTGGTTGGAAACCTACGGTTCTGACAAAATCATTCTGGGCGCCGATGCTCAAAATGAGAAAGTGGCCGTATCTGGTTGGCAGGAAGAATCCAATCAAGAATTGGTTCCTTTTATTCAATCCTACCAAAAGAAGGGGATTACATATGTGATATGCACGGATATCAGCAAAGATGGGATGTTGGAAGGACCGTCTTTTGACCTATATAAAAAAATCTTATCCAAAACCATGAAACATGAAACCCTGGTTACGGGAAGTGGGGTGGAGGATGTTGAAAGCATAGGTATCAATTTGATTGCCAGTGGGGGTATTTCAACCTTTGAGGAACTTCCCAAACTCGCCGAAATTGGCTGTGAGGGTACCATAATTGGCAAGGCCATTTATGAGAACAGAATCAGTTTAAAACAATTGGAACACTACATTCTTGAAAATGGATAAGGAGAAACAACTTCAGGAAGAATTGGTTTGGAATGCGGGCTATCGTATGAATGAAAGTCTACGCATGATTAAAATCTGTTTGGACCAGCTTTCGGAAAAAGCGATTTGGAAAAAACCGAATGAATCGGCCAATAGCATTGGGAATTTAATATTGCACTTGTGTGGGAACATCACCCAATATGGAATAGCTTCCATTCAGAATTTGGAGGATAACCGCAAGCGAGACGAGGAATTTTCCACGACTTCTGGGTATTCCAAAGCCGAATTGATTCAAAAATTGAGTGATACCATCGATGAAGCCAAGCGAGCTTTTTACGAAGCATCATTAGAGGAATTACTTCGTAAAAGATCAGTTCAGGGGTTTCATTTTTCGGGAGTGGCCAATATCATCCATGTTACCGAACACTTGTCCTACCATACAGGTCAAATTGCACTGTGGACAAAACTATTGAACAATCAAGATTTAGGTTTTTACGATGGTGTAAATCTTAATGCAAAAAATGAATAACATCACCTCCTGATAAAACTATGCTCACAAAACGAATCATACCTTGCTTGGACATCAAAGACGGAAGGACCGTAAAAGGGGTCAACTTTGTTAATCTACGTGATGCAGGCGACCCAGTGGAATTGGCAGCCATCTATGCCAAGGAGGGTGCAGATGAATTGGTCTTTCTGGATATTTCAGCAACGGAAGAAAAACGGAAGACGCTTGCCGAATTGGTCTATCATGTCGCGGAAACCATTAATATTCCGTTTACGGTTGGTGGTGGAATCTCATCCGTGGAAGATGTAGACATTCTTCTAAAAAATGGAGCCGATAAGGTTTCCATCAACTCTTCCGCGGTGAAACGACCTGAGCTTATTAACGAATTGGTGGCTAAATTTGGTTCCCAATGCATTGTGGTCGCCATTGATGCCAAACAGATTGATGGCAATTGGAAAGTCCATTTGGTGGGCGGCAAGGTTCCCACAGAAATTGATTTGTTCGAGTGGGCCAAAGAAGTGGAAGAGCGTGGGGCAGGTGAGATTTTGTTCACTTCCATGGATCACGATGGCACCAAAAATGGTTTTGCAAACGAGGCTTTAGCTGCATTATCTGAATTGGTAAATATTCCCGTAATTGCTTCTGGAGGTGCAGGAGCCGTTTCGCATTTTACCGATACGTTTACGGCTGGAAAAGCCGATGCAGCTCTAGCAGCTAGTATATTTCATTTTAAAGAAATTGAAATACAAGATTTAAAAAACGAACTCAAGGGAGAAGGAATTCCTGTTAGAATTTAGAATATGAAAATAGACTTCAATAAAAACCCAGACAATCTGGTACCTGCCATCATTCAGGATGCGCAGACCAAAAATGTATTGATGCTGGGTCATATGAACCAAGAAGCTTTGGAGGTTACCCAGAATACCCAAAAAGTCACTTTCTTTAGTCGCAGCAAACAGCGGTTGTGGACGAAAGGTGAGGAGAGTGGCAACTTTTTAAACCTCGTCGACATTAAAGTGGACTGCGACAATGACACACTTTTAATCACCGTAAATCCGGTTGGACCAACTTGCCACAAAGGCACCGATACGTGCTGGGCCGAGGAAAATGTTCAAGACTATGGCTTTTTAACCGCTTTGGAGGATATCATCACTTCGCGAAAAAATGATCTTGAAAATCCAGATAGTTATGTCGCATCGTTGTTCCGAAAAGGCATCAATAAAATTGCCCAAAAAGTAGGGGAGGAAGCCATCGAGACCGTCATAGAAACCAAGGACGACAATGAGGAACTATTCTTAAATGAAAGTGCCGATTTGCTCTTCCATTACCTCATTCTATTGCAGGCCAAGGGTTACAAATTGAATGACATTGCTCAAGTACTTCAAAAACGTCATTGAACAAGAGCGTTAAGTTTTTTTTAAAGACCTAGTCGTTACACGGAAATACCGTAATTTTATGTAATGGCTATGAATACAAGAAAAGGGTTTCGTTTTACTACCTATGAAGCCCCAGACCAAACCCCATTTGAAAAACTCTTTGAGATTTTTCAAGAACTCATTACACATACCTCTGGTGATGTTGAGGAAGCTTTGGACTGGCTCCGTGAGCTGGATAAGGAGTACGAACTCACCGATGAGGATTACATCATTGATGATTTTATCGAAGATTTGAAGGCGAAAGGCTTCATCCGCGAGGAATTTGATACGGATGACCGTGAAGGTGGCGAAGGCGAAGAGGGCGAAGAAGGTGGTGGTCCAGGAAACCTTTCCATTACCGCTAAACTGGAACGAATGCTCCGCCAACGTGCTCTCGACCAAATCTTTGGGAAGCTCAAACGAAGCGGAGCCGGCAATCACCGCACCGGAAAATCAGGTAGGGGAGATGAGCATACCGGTGATTTTAGGGAATACCGTTTTGGAGATTCCTTGGAAAGTATTTCCATGACGGAAAGTTTACGAAATGCACAGGTCAATCATGGTTTGGACAGTTTTTCCTTGAATGAGGACGATTTGGTAGTGGAAGACACCCATTACAAGGCCCAAATGAGTACCGTGTTGATGATCGATATCAGCCACAGCATGATTTTGTACGGTGAAGACCGAATCACCCCGGCCAAAAAGGTGGCCATGGCTTTAGCTGAGTTGATTACCACGCGATATCCCAAGGACACTCTGGAAATTTTGGTTTTTGGAAATGATGCTTGGCCTATTCCCATAAAGGATTTACCGTATTTGAAAGTCGGGCCGTACCACACCAATACGGTTGCTGGATTACAGTTGGCCATGGATATGCTCCGCAGAAAACGAAATACCAACAAGCAAATTTTTATGATCACTGATGGCAAACCGTCCTGTTTGCGGCTTCCCAATGGTGACTATTATAAAAACAGTGTTGGTCTTGATGAGTACATTGTGGAAAAATGCTACGCAATGGCCCAACAGGCCCGGAAGCTTCATATTCCCATTACCACTTTTATGATTGCCCAAGACCCGTATTTGATGCAATTTGTTCGGGAGTTCACCCAAGCAAACAAAGGCAAGGCTTTTTATACAGGACTTAAAGGATTAGGGGAGATGATTTTTGAAGATTACGAACAGAATAGAAAACGAAGAATTAAAGGATAATTAGTATATGAACTTGGATCATACCAAAATAAAGACCTTAGGAGAATTAAAGTCTGCAGGGTATCAAAGTAAGAGTATCAAAGATGAGCTACGTGAAAATCTCCTCAACAAAATTTCCAAAGGTGAAGAAGTATTTGAAGGCGTTTGGGGTTATGAAAACTCCGTGATTCCTGAGTTGGAACGCGCCATTCTTTCCCGACATAACATCAATCTTCTAGGCTTACGAGGACAAGCCAAGACCCGTTTAGCCCGATTGATGGTGCAACTTTTGGATGAATGGATGCCCATTGTGGAAGGGTCAGAGGTACACGACGACCCGATGAAGCCCATTTCCCGATATGCCACTGAACTTATCAAAGAAAAAGGCGACAAAACTCCTATTGATTGGATTCACAGGAGCGAACGGTTTTATGAAAAATTGGCTACGCCAGATGTTACCGTAGCCGATTTAATTGGTGATGTGGATCCCATAAAAGCGGCTAACCTGAAACTTTCCTACGCAGATGACCGCGTAATTCACTTTGGGATGATACCTCGAGCCAACCGTTGCATTTTCGTGATTAATGAGTTGCCTGACCTTCAGGCTCGGATACAAGTGGCGTTGTTCAATATTCTTCAGGAGGGTGATATTCAGATTCGTGGATTCAAATTAAGGCTTCCGTTAGACCTTCAATTTGTATTTACGGCCAATCCTGAGGATTATACCAATAGAGGAAGTATCGTTACACCATTGAAAGATAGGATTGGCTCCCAAATTTTGACACACTATCCTGAAAGCATTGAAATAGCCAAGAAAATCACGAAACAAGAAGCACAACTGGATTCGAGGCAGTCGGACAATGTTTATGTACCAGAAATAGCCATGGATGTATTGGAACAAATCAGTTTTGAGGCTAGGAACAGTGAATATGTGGATGCAAAAAGTGGTGTTAGCGCACGAATGAGCATTACCGCTTTTGAAAATCTGTTGAGCACCGCTGAGCGTAGGGTGGTTCATTCAGGTGACACAAAAACTTCCGTTCGATTAAGTGATTTTATGGGTGTGATTCCTTCCATCACTGGGAAAATTGAATTGGTGTACGAAGGAGAACAGGAAGGTGCTGGCTTTGTAGCTGAAACATTGATTGAAGATGCCATAAAATCTCTTTTCCCCAATTATTTCCCGAAAATCGATAAGCTGCAGCGCAAGGAAGCAGAAACCGAGTACGATGAATTGGTGAATTGGTTTTTTGATGGCGAAGGTTTCGACCTTTTGGATGATGATTCCGATGCAGATTACAAAACCAAACTGGATTCGGTTGGACCGCTCAATCATCTTATCAAAGAGTATCAACCATCCATCTCCAAAGAAGATTCCTATTTTATGAAAGAGTTATTGCTTTGGGGGTTGGTGGCGCATAAAAAATTAAGCAAACACCGATTTACAAAGGGAATTCAATTTAAAGATTTGTACGGAAGTTATATCCGAGGGCTCTAAATTTGGCTGAAAACTATTGCCAGATATTTAGATTGTCATTGTAGTTGTCAAAATTATATTCCCCAATATATTGTTTTCGGAGCCAAAACGTATAAAGAGTCAATATGGGCAAAATACTATAAAGCACCAAGGTCAGTGTGGCCATTGGTTTAAAGGTTGCTGGAATGATGTGTTCGCTAAACGCTTCAACAGAATTCAGTACCGTGACACTATCATAAATCTTAAAAAAGTACACGACCATAACCCCGTATAAAATGTATTCAATGTTCCTCATTTTGGGGTCTGGAAGCTCATCTTCTGAAATTTTGAACCATATCACATACAGATAAAGAAAGTGTACTGAACTAAGTATGGGAAATATGTAATTATCGGGTTTTGTGAAATAAAACTGATTGGTGTAGACACCATAAAAATTCAAAACAATCAAAATCAACAAAACTGCTAGACTAGCCAGAATGTTTCTTTTCCAAGTGATTATTTTAGAAAGCGTATTCATATCAAAATAAGGATTTGGGACTCTATTTGATATAAAGAATGGGCTTTTTAAAAGACTTATTTTAAAGAAATCGATAACCCGCAGCTAATGTTGGATAATCAGAAAAAACTGATGTGAAAGTTCCTATTCCTTCGGTAAACCGCATTCAATCAAACAAATCCGAGGACAAGTACCGGTCACCCCGATCACAAACAATGGATACAATGGTACCGCTTTCCAAGGTTTCTGCAAGTCGCAATGCCACGGTAGCTGCTCCGCCACTGCTCATACCGGCAAAAATACCCTCTTCCTTGGCCAATTTCTTGGCCATACTAACGGCATCTTCCTCACTGACCTCCATAATTCGGTCTACCTTATTACGATCAAAAATCTTGGGCAGATATTCCTCTGGCCATTTTCGGATACCTGGAATACGGGATTCATCTGTTGGTTGTACTCCAACAATCTGAACGGATGGGTCTTGTTCCTTTAAATAGGTTGATGTTCCCATTATAGTCCCCGTGGTTCCCATACTGGATACAAAATGGGTGATTTCTCCGTGTGTATCACTCCATATTTCGGGACCTGTGGTCTTATAATGGGCCATCCAATTGTCGTTATTGGCAAATTGGTTCAGCATTACATACCCCTCGTCATTTACTTTGGCTTCCGCATAATCCCGAGCGCCTTCAATTCCAACATCGGAGGGCGTTAAAGTTACTTTGGCGCCATAGGCCCGCATGGTCTGTACCCGTTCCTTTGTGGAATTTTCGGGCATAACCAATTCAATATCCAATCCAAAAATACCTGCAATCATGGCCAAAGCGATACCGGTATTTCCACTGGTAGCCTCAATTAATTTGGTTCCTGTGTTAAAATCACCACGCTCCAGACCACTCTTGATCATATTGTATGCAGGGCGGTCCTTGACACTTCCTCCGGGATTGTTCCCCTCTAGTTTAAAAAATAGTTTTACGTTGGGATTGGTATTTAACACTTTGGATTCCACCATGGGGGTGTTTCCAATGAGGTCTAGTATGCTTTTAGGCATTCGTTGTTTTTATTTTGATTTCTGGGGAATGATAAACGGTGGAGTTTGCCGGAACCGAGGAGGTTAACCAAGCGTTTCCTCCAATAACTGAGTTTTCTCCAATTACAGTTTCACCACCTAAAATGGTGGCATTGGCATAAATGGTAACATTGGACTCAATAGTGGGGTGTCTTTTTGTCTTTTGCAGATTTTTGGCCACATATAAAGCTCCGAGGGTCACCCCTTGATAAATTTTCACATTGTCATGAATAACGGCGGTCTCACCAATCACAACCCCTGTTGCGTGATCAATAAAAAATGATTTTCCTATTGTGGCACCTGGATTAATATCTACACCGGTCTGTCTATGCGCATATTCCGTCATTAATCGTGGAATCAATGGCACTCCTTGAACATAAAGTTCATGAGCCAATCGGTATATGGCGATGGCATAGAATCCTGGATACGCCATATAAATCTCTTGAATGGACAATGATGCTGGGTCACAGTTTAAAATGGCCTCTGCATCCAGGTTGAGTTTTTCCAGTATTTCTGGCAATGTGGTAACGTAGGAATCCCAAAATTCACTGCTTGGTCTTTCCAATTCCCAACAAGCCATATCAAGCAGGGTATTGAACTTTTTCTCCAACATTTCCAGATTTACGGCAACTGGGGTGTTGGCATCAAAAAGGGTATAAAAAAGGGTGTCAGTGAAATCTTCGGTTTGCTGTTTTAATCTAAAGTCAAGATACGGCAGTTTCTTATGCCTGTTCAACTCAGAAATTATCTTTTCTTTGTCCATATTAGCTTTATTGTCCTAAAATTAGAGAAAACCTTACCATACACCCCGATAAAAAGCTAACTTTAGTTAAAAAATAACATTTTATCAAATAAGACCGTGAGCAATTCCACTATCTCCAAAGATGCATTTGACTTCTTAAAAGATTTGTCCAAAAATAACAACAAAGATTGGTTTGAACAGCATAAACCGACTTTCAAGGCACATGAGAAAGCCGTGAAATCGTTTTTTGAAAATGTGAAAAACGAGTTGAGCCATCACGATGAAATTGAAAAAATGAAAATGTTCCGTATCTATCGGGATGTACGCTTCTCAAAGGACAAAACGCCCTACAAAACCCATTTTGCAGGGTCATTTTCCAGACTGGGAGCCCATTTACGAGGGGGGTATTACATCCATCTCACTCCAGGAGGGTCCCTTTTAGCTACTGGGTTTTGGGCCCCGAACAAAGAAGATTTGTTTCGCATTCGGAAAGAATTGGAAATGGATGCTTCGGAGTTTCGTGAGGTGATTAGCAATAAATCCCTTAAGGATGTCTGGGGCGATTTGGCCGGGGATGCGGTAAAAACTGCTCCAAAAGGCTTTGACAGGGAACACCCCGATATTGATTTAATTCGAAATAAGCAGTTTATTTTTGTCCGAAACTTTTCAGACAAGGAAGTGCTTTCAGATACTTTCCTTCAAGAAGTGGACAAATCCTATCGTGCCATTCGGCCTTTTTTCGACCTCATGAGCGATATTTTGACCACCAATCTCAACGGGGAATCCATTTTATAAAAGGACTTCCTCATTGTCCATAAGCTGCACCTGATCTTTTAGTCGCTCAATGACCATGTTCATCATTCTTTTGTTCAAGGCAGAGGAGTTTTGAATGTAGTTTTGATATTCCTCAACGGTAAATTGACCAATGACCATGCCTTTCAAGGAATTTCTGAACTTGATGTCCTTTTGTATGGCTCGATCAATATACGCCAAGCGTTTCTCCAAGCTTAGGTCATAAAAAACACCCTTATGCTTATCGATGTAATTCTTAAATGCCTCGACCAGCAAAAAGTTCTGCAGTTTAATTACGGGGCGCAAGGTTTTGTTCTGAAAACGCTCTTCAGAACCCATTTCGCTATTAAAGTGTGATTGTGGAATATCCGGACGGATTTCCAAAAGACTTTTGGACCGTGAATCCATGATTGTGAGTTTTACTAAAATTACATAATCAAAAACCGCGCAATTTTGTTGAAGCCAATAGTTTTTAACGATGTTATAAACATGATTCCTTATACCTTCATGTTCAGCTTGATAGATTCAAATTTTAATTTGAGTATTTTAGCGCCATTACGTAAACAAACATTATGCACATAAAATTAGTAGGTCTGTTATGCCTTTTTCTTTCCCTAATTTCCTGTAAAAATCAGGATAAAAAAGAAGAAAACACCGAATGGCATACCAAACAAGTGGCAGCGGAAAATGAAAGTCACAATACTTTATATGATATTGAAAAAGAACAGGGTTGGGAGTTGCTGTTTGATGGCAAAACACTGAACGGGTGGCATGTGTACAATTCGGGAGCGCCATCGGTATGGGAAGTTACAAATGGGACTCTTCATCGAAATCCAAACATTGAAACACAAAATAATGAGGATTTGCTTACCGAAAAGGCTTATAAAAACTACGAACTGGTGTTGGAATGGAAAATTGGTGATCGCGGCAACAGTGGGGTCTTTATTAATGTTCAGGAAAAACCGGAAGTGGCGACAGCCTACCAAACTGGGCCTGAATACCAGATTTTGGACCCAAACCACATGGATCAAGATATTCCGGTAAAAAAATCGGGTTGTCTGTATGGATTTTCCCCACAAGAAAATGAAGCTGTGACCAAAGCAGGTGGGTGGAACCAAACCCGCATTAAACAGGTGGATGGAAAAGTGGAATTTTACCTGAACGGTGTGCTTACGGCCACCCAAGATTTCACTACTCCTGAATGGCGCGAAAAAATAAAGGATACCAACTTTACCAATTATCCTGAATTTGGGAAAGCCACCCAAGGAAAAATAGCCTTACAGGACTGGTATTTTGAGGTTTGGTTTAGAGATATAAAGATTCGGGAGCTTTGATTAATACTTACCGACAATCCACCAAGCAATCATAACGACAACAAAGACCACTGCGTGGGTAATGTATAGTAGTTTGATGATTTTCAAAGTATTTTTGGTCATGTTCTAAAGATAGAAATTTATTTCCTTTTCCATAACTTCACTATTTTTGAGCCATGAAATTCGGAAAAGTAGACCATCCAGAACTCATAGATTTTACCATCCCAAAAGACCATCCAGATACCGCTGTGGTCTTGTCCAAAAATAAACAAGAAGGAGAAACCAAAGTGTTTGTGGGCTGCGCCAAATGGAATCGGCAAGACCTGAAGAACTTTTACCCACGAGGCACCAAAGACGAGTTGGCTTATTATTCGTCCCAATTTAATTGTATTGAGCTGAATGCTACGTTTTACCGCATTTTTCCTCCGGAAACCTATGAAAAATGGTACGACAAGACGCCAGAAGGTTTTAAGTTTTTTCCAAAAATGACCAATGAGGTGAGTCACCTGCGCCGCCTTAACGACAAGGTCTACGAAGTAGCAGACCGTTATTTGGAAGTCACATCACTGCTCAAGGAAAAACTGGGCACCATCTTTTTACAATTGCATAACAACTTTGGCCCCAAAAACTGGGATAGGGTGGTGCATTTTGTGGAATATTGGCCCAAAGAGTTTCCATTGGCGATGGAGTTTCGGCACACGGATTGGTTCAACGATAAAACTGTGGCCCAAGAACTCTATCATTTGCTGGAAGAAAACGGAATTGCCAATGTTTTAGTGGACACCGCAGGCCGGCGAGACCTCATGCACATGCGACTCACCAACAATGAGGCTTTTATCCGTTATGTTGGGGCCAACCATGAGTCGGATTATCCCCGTTTGGAGGATTGGGTGAATCGTTTGGATGCTTGGCAAAACATGGGCTTGAAAAACATCCATTTCTTTGTACACCAGAACCTTGAGGTAGAGTCTCCCTTGCTTTCTGCTCATTTCATTGAAATGTTAAACCCTAAATTGGGACCAAATTTGACCATTCCCAAGTCAACCTTGAACCCCCAGAAAGATTTGTTCAATTAATTGATGGATTGAAAAATCCCAAGGTCAAAAATTGTCGTCTAAACACTTCTAAAGAGTAGAAAATCTCAAATTGATAAATAACCGAAAACAAAGCGGTAATTAACTTCAACTTAACACCATTCAACTAACTTTGCACTTGAATTAGTAAAGTTTCAATTATGCGATTTCATACAAGGAAATGGGTAAAGCCAGGTGATTTGAACGCCAATGGAACGCTGTTCGGAGGCAAGGTACTCGCCTGGATAGACGAAGAAGCAGCACTATACAGCATCATACAGTTGGAAAATAAAAAGGTGGTCACCAAATATATGTCCGAAATCAATTTTATGAGCACCGCCTCCGAAGGTGATGTGATTGAAATTGGGATTGACGTCATTAAATTTGGGGTCACTTCAATTTCATTGAACTGCGAAGTGCGGAACAAGATGACCCACGAGAGTATTGTTACCGTGGACAACATCATCATGGTGAACCTGGACGACAATGGCAATCCCAAACCTCATGGGAAAACCAAAATTGAGTTCGTTAAGGACCGATTGGCCAAAAAAGAAAAGGAGGAAGAAGCTAAATCCTAGTTGATGGAAGCGGCATACGCCTGAACCTCATCCAAAACCCGCAATAGGTTGCCACCCCACAGTTTTGCGATTTCTTCTTCGGTGTACCCGCGTTTTACCAGTTCCAAGGTCACGTTGAAGGTTTCAGAAGCATCGGACCAACCTTCAATACCACCGCCACCGTCAAAATCGGAGCTGATGCCTACATGGTCTATACCAATGAGTTTCACCATATAGTCGATGTGGTCCACTAAATCGGATACATTTACGGCTGGGGGTGCGTCCGATTTGGTTGCTGCTATTTCATCACCCAACTGGGTCACTTTAGGGTAATTTTCCATAAATTCCTCTTGTTGTTCCTTGGTCAAGGACCCAAATTGTGAGCGTTCGTACCAATTCACCCCCAAGGAATCTGCCGCGTCTTGGTAAATATCTTTCATATAAGCAGCACGTGCCTCGTGTTTTTCGGTGTTCAAATACGAATTAAAAGCCACCGTCTGTACAACCCCGCCATTCTCTTTCAACAACAGCAATTGCTCATCATCCAAGTTTCTGCTATGGTCGCAAAGTGCCCGGGCTGAAGAATGCGAAGCTATAATGGGAACTTTGGACAATTCAACCATTTGCAGCATCGCTTCTTTGGACGGATGGGAAATATCAATCATCATGCCCACGCGATTCATTTCGGCAATGGCTTGTTTTCCTAATTCACTTAAACCATTGTGAAGCCAAATACTATCTTTTTCCCCGGTATTGGAATCTGAAAACTGACTGTGACCATTATGGGCCAGAGACATGTATCGTGCACCACGTTGTTGGTACTCGTCAATTTTTGAGAGATCCTCGCCAATGGGATAGGCGTTCTCCACCCCGATCATGGCTACTTTTTTACCTGATGCGTGAATTCTTCTAACATCATCTGAAGATAATGCCAATTCTATATGGTCCGGTGCAATCTCTTCACAAAGCTTGTGGATGGCCTCAAACTTGGATATGGCATTTTCAGACGCAGCGGCGTACCCTTCGACACTTAATGTGTCCTGACCGGTATAAACAACGAGCCAAACCACATCCAATCCACCTTCTTCCATTTTGGGAAGGTTTACCTGTGTATTGAGTTTTTGGGTGTAGTTGATGCTATCTGTAAAATTGTTCACATTGATATCATCATGGGTATCAATGGTAATGACGGCATTGTGAATGCGTAGTGCTTTTTCTTCCAAGGTTTCGGGTTTATTCGGTTGTTTTTCCGCACAGCCCATGAACAGGACTATACTGCACAAAAGGTAGAAATATTTCATGGTAGGCTATTTACACCTACAAATAAAGCAATTTGACAACAAAATCCGAATGCTACAGAACAATAAATTGGTTTCCCTAGTGCTATTGCTGATTTTTAAGAGAAATAATCAAACTAAAGAAAACTTGGAAACAAGGGAATTACTCACATATCTTGAAAAGTTGGAAATAGGGCTCAGCAGTTTTTCATATGAGGAATTGGGCACTGTAGAAGCGGGTGAACTCAAAAAATCGTTTGAAGTGTTCAAACACGGATTGGAAAATAAGGTTTTTGGCGTTCCCGAAATGAAACAATTGGAAGTGATTTATGAGCGTGTGGGGATTCAGGGAGCTGAGAGAAAGATTTCAATACCACAAGTGGAAAATCCTTCCAACCCAACTTTGCTTTCCCTTATTGATGCCTTGGAGAAAACCCAATTGTCTCCAGAGCAAAAAGAAATTATATCGACCTTAAGGCAGGTTGCCCAGAGGTTAAGCGAGACATCTGTTTTACCTAATAGAAGTCTGGAATCCAGTTTTTCATCAAACAATATAAACCTAAAGCCGGTTTTAGATGACTGCATGGGGCAGATGGAACTTCTGGAAGAGTTGGTGAAACTCTTTAAACAAAATGTGCTTGAGTTTGTCGGCAGAGCCAAAGTACATCTTCAAAATGAAAATTTTAGGGAGTTGGATTTGTCCTGCCAAAAAGTACAATCTTGCCTACGCATGCTGAAAACGGATGGCTTATTGGAAATCACACAAGAAATCATAACCCTATGCAGAACCGACAATGATCAAAAACACCACACTTTTCTATATGATCAATTTGTGAAGGAATACCCCAAAGTAGAAGAACAGGTAGATTTTGAAATGGAACTGTTACGAGCTATGTAATAAAATTTGGCGCCATGGAAAACAACGAGCTTCCCAAATACCTACAAAGTATTTTTTACCAACTGTTCGAGTATGCAACAGATTTGGAATGCAAGCTTTTGTTGTTGGATGAGATGTTGGAAGTGGGCGATAACAGAGAAATTCCTTTTTTGGAAGAGTTGGAAAACTCTGAAGAAGCCAAAATCAGTAACAAAGCGTATGAGATTAAATGCGCGTTACAAGAAAAATTGGGAATTCTAGCTTCAGAACGAGAGCGAAGAAGATTGCCCATGAATCTTTGTTTTATCTATGATGAATTTAATATAAGACCCAGCAAAGTGGATGAAGATTTAGAATTTGAAGTTGCACTGGATATCATGGAAATGGAAAAATGAGCTATATCCGTTTTCACAACCAGAAAGTAGAATTTCACCACAATTTATTGAAACACCATAATCTTTATACTAGATTCACGTTATAACAAAGACCCAAACATTTAAACGTAAGATTACCATGTTATACGATACCTACGGAGAAGAATACTTGGCCTTTCTACAGGAGCTCAACGAGATTTTGAGCATAAACGAATTGGCCGAATTAGATTATTTATAGATAACACCCCAAACGTCTCATCATGAAAAATCATAGTCAAGAAAATAACGCTTATTTGAATTTTATTCAAAATTTGAACGAAATGCTCACTGATTTTGATATTACCCAGTTGAGCAGACCTTGATAGTTTAAGTGAATATCATGAAAAAGGGGATGTCAAAAAACATCCCCTTTTTTATTTTCTGTCCGTATAGAATTATCCCAAATAGGATTTCAAAATCTTACTTTTTGAGGTATGGCGCAGCTTGCGAATAGCTTTTTCCCGTATTTGTCGTACTCGCTCACGCGTGAGGTCAAAAGTACTCCCTATCTCTTCCAAAGTCATGGAAGGTTGGTCGCCAATACCATAGTACAATCGCACCACGTCTGCTTCGCGGGGGGAGAGGGTGTCCAACGCCCTGTTGATCTCCGTATTCAAAGACTGGTGCATCAAACCTTTATCCGGTTTGGGCGAATCTCCAGCATTCAACACATCATATAGGTTGGAGGTTTCTCCTTCCTTCAATGGCGCATCCATAGAAACGTGTCGACCTGTATTTTTTAAAGATTGCTTTACTTCAGAGACGGTCATATCCAGTTCCTT
>JAUIBH010000078.1 GCA_030427985.1 Bacteroidia bacterium
AACCGAGATCAAACAGGTAAAGGAAGATGTGGCCAATGGGGTCACCAAACTCTTGTATGTGGCGCCAGAATCCCTTACCAAAGAGGAAAATGTGGAGTTTTTACGGAATGTGACCCTTTCTTTTGTGGCTGTGGACGAAGCACACTGCATCTCGGAATGGGGGCATGACTTTCGGCCTGAATACCGAAACCTAAAAGGCATCATCAACCGATTGGGTGATGATATCCCCATTATTGGCCTTACCGCTACGGCGACCCCAAAAGTACAGGAGGATATCATCAAGAACTTGGGAATGACAGATGCCAAGGTGTTCAAAGCGTCCTTCAACAGACCCAATTTGTTTTATGAAGTTCGACCCAAAACGCAGAATGTAGATGCGGACATTATTCGGTTTGTAAAACAAAATCAAGGTAAATCAGGGATTATTTATTGTTTAAGTCGAAAACGGGTAGAGGAATTGGCGCAAGTGCTCCAAGTAAATGGGGTAAGTGCAGTACCCTACCATGCCGGTTTCGATGCCAAGACCCGATCTAAGTATCAAGATATGTTCTTGATGGAAGAAGTGGATGTGGTTGTGGCCACCATCGCCTTCGGAATGGGTATTGATAAACCCGATGTTCGCTTTGTCATCCATCATGATATTCCCAAGAGTATTGAAAGCTATTATCAAGAAACCGGTCGTGCTGGAAGAGATGGCGGCGAGGGGCATTGTTTGGCTTTTTATGCCTATAAGGATGTTGAAAAGTTGGAAAAGTTCATGTCTGGTAAACCCGTGGCTGAGCAGGAAATTGGCAATGCACTCTTGCAGGAAATTGTAGCGTATGCCGAAACCTCAATATCCCGTAGAAAATTCATCCTCCATTATTTTGGTGAGGAATTTGACGCAGTCAATGGTGAGGGAGCCGATATGGACGACAATTCCCGAAATCCAAAGCCCAAGGAAGAAGCCATGGATGAGGTGGTGAAGCTCCTGAGTGTGGTCCGCGATACCAATGAAAAGTTCAAGACCAAGGAGATTGTTCGGATTTTGGTTGGAAAGACCAATGCCATGATATCGTCCCACAAAACAGACGAAAAAGATTTTTTCGGTATTGGAGCGAATAAGGACAAAATGTATTGGATGGCCTTGACTCGGCAGGTATTGGTGGCCGGATTGCTGAAAAAGGAAATAGAACGCTACGGTATCCTCCATTTGACCAAAGCTGGTGAAGAATTCCTCAAAAAACCGGAATCTTTCCAAATGACGAAAGATCACGAATACACAGAAGAAAGCAACGATGCTGTGGTGACAGCCGGCAAATCTGGTGGCGCTGTAGCCGATGAAAACCTGCTCAAACTATTGAAAGACCTTCGTAAAAGGGAAGCTACAAAGTTGGAGGTTCCGCCTTTTGTGGTGTTTCAGGACCCTTCGCTGGAAGATATGTCCCTTAAATACCCTGTTACCATGGATGAGCTTCTGAACATTCAGGGTGTAGGGGAAGGCAAGGCGAAAAAATACGGAAAGCCGTTTGTGGCTCTCATTTCGCAGTATGTGGAAGAGAATGACATCATCCGGCCGGATGACTTGGTAGTTAAGAGTACTGGGGCCAATTCAGCCTTAAAATTATACGTGATCCAAAGTGTGGATAGAAAATTGCCTTTGGATGATATTGCCTCGGCCAAAGGTCTGGAACTTCCTGAACTCATCAAAGAGATGGAACAGATTGTGTTCAGTGGCACAAAACTGAACATTGGGTATTGGATAGATGAAATTCTGGACGAGGACCAACAAGAAGAAATCCACGATTATTTTCTGGAAGCAGACACCGATTCCATTTCAGATGCTGTTGAAGAGTTTGAAGGGGATTACGAGGATGATGAAATCAGGCTCTACCGCTTAAAATTCATCAGTGAAGTGGCCAATTAAGGAGCCAAATACACAAAAGGGTACATTTTTAGATTCCGAAGGAACATAAAGAGCAGTACAATAATCAATACTATGATGGGTGCATATCTGTAATTCAAGAAACTTTTTGATTTAAGCACTTTGGTCTTCACGAGTCCATGTTGTATCAAAACGAACAAAGCAGGTAGCAAGAGCATATTATGACTTATAGCGTCCCCAATTCGTAAGTGAAGCAAATCGTGTATCGCCCTTTGGCTTCCACAACCAGAGCAGTAGACGCCCATATAGCGATGAACCGGACATTTGGGAAATAACAATCCGTTTTCAGGGTTAAAGGAAAAATAAAGGAGTACTGCCACAAGTGACAATACTCCCAATCCTATGAGTACTATTGGTTTTTTAATAGTTTCCAGCATTGGCCAAACTTCCAAAAATTGCCAAGCCGAAGAAGACAAAATATACAATCCAAATTAATGCAGCCGCACCTATGCCGATCAATCCCCACATCTTTGCATTTTTTGATGCGGTTTGTGCTGCTTCATACTCCCCTCGGGCATAGTGCTCATTTACTTTAGAGGCATAAATAATACTTGCAATTCCGGTAGCAATACAGCAGAAAATGGTGCTTAAAATGGCCAGAACCATATAATTGTTTGGCTTTGGCGGCATGTTTTGGTTGTTTTCCATTGGTTTTTGTATTTATTGGTGTTGTTCTTAAAATGCAATTAAATTTTTTCTCAGATTTATTAAAGCTATCCTTTTCAGTCGCAACCAAGTTGGACCGTTAAGCAAGTGATTAAACCCAAAAAAGAATCAATTATTGTCCAAATAGATCTTCCAAGGCTTGTTGCAAAGCTTCTGGGTCTTGCATGGTTTCCCATCCAAATGTACTATAGATCCAAACGATGTATGCTATAAACAATAGGTTGAGTACAATTCCAATAATGGCCAAAATTCTACCGGTCTTCACATTTTGGACACCTTCGTACATTTCTGGGTTAGCAGCATAAAGTTTTAGGGCCTGGTTGGCCAAAACCAATGCGATGATGCCAAAAATAAGTCCAAGAATACCATAACAACAGCAGGTTACAATGGAAACAATACCAAAGATTAATATCAGCGTTGCATTAGGGAGTTTTTGTTGTTCCATAATTTATTTTTTTGGTTAAAAAAGGATGTTCATTTTTATTAGGTAGCTTACCAGTATGGCTCCGGCCGTGGTAAGCATTAAGATTAACTTTATTTGGTCCGCAAACTTGAATTTTATAAATAGGGTGGAAGCTAAAAAGACCACTAATAAAATAAGGGGGTAAATGGCAGGATACATCTTAAAAGCTTCAATAAAATCACCCTGAAAGAGTAATTGCACAGATCGTTGCATACCACAACCAGGACATTCCAATCCAAACAATTTCTTGTTGAGACAGGGCAACATATAGTCCTCTAAATTGACTAAAAAAATGGTTGGTTGTAGGTGCATGATTGCTGTAACTGTCAAGAAAAATACTATTATTTTTGCTTATGGGATTAACTTTCCCCGATTTTTTTAACAAAGATTCATAGATGGTCAGAATTGCTATTGGAGATAAGGTTGAGGTGCTGGATGAAGCCATTTCAGGACGGGTGGAATCCATTGATGGTGATATGGCCACCGTAATGACTTCGGAAGGTTTTCCACTGAAATACCCCGTAAAGGAGCTGGTAAAGGTGGAAAAAGGTATAAAAGTCTCCAATTTTGAAGTTGCCCAGATCAAGAAAGAAAAAGAGCAACCCAAAAGAAGGCAATCCCAAACGGTAAAGCCCAAAGAACGGAACGCTCCCAAAATGGAAGTAGACCTTCATATTCACCAACTGGTAAAATCAAGTAAGGGCCTCAGTAATTTTGACATCCTCAACATTCAACTTGAAACTGCCAAACGACAACTGGATTTCGCCATGAAAAAGCGTATCCAAAAAGTTGTTTTTATCCACGGAGTAGGGGAAGGAATTCTTAAAGAAGAACTGTACTATCTCTTTAAAAAGTACGATAATCTTAAGTTTTATGACGCTGACTATCAAAAGTATGGCTTAGGAGCCACAGAGGTCTACATTTTTCAAAATGCTTAGATGCTTTTTATGGTACTGCCGTGGTAACCTCTCCAAACTCACTGATGGTAAGGTTGGTAATGCGCTCGTCCGTATCGGTGATAAAAGAAATACCGCTCAGGCGAATGGTGTGCACAAACTCGGTATTGTCTTCGTTGGCCACTGTTTCAACAACAACGGTGCCATCTTGTGCCTCAATTTCCTCAACAACTGAGGGTTCCGTTGTGGGAATGTCATCGCAAAAATAGTTTTTGGTAACGTTGTCAGAAAAAATACGATAGGTAATTTGCGATTGACCGGGAACGGCACTTTCAGTAGTTATGGTTTCGCCAACGACGCCATTGTTCAGTACACCACTTCTAAGCTCCAAAATCAAGGTTTCATCTTCATTGATTTTAAACATGATGTTCTTGGTGTTCCTTACAGGTGCTGTACAATACTGAATGGCAACGCTATCAAAGTCTATGGTCTCAATTTGTAGGTCACCATCACTACAAGAAAGGAACATCCCTGCACAGAGGGTCAAAAAGAAATATTTTCCCATGCGCCAAATTTAAAGCAATTCCATTTTAATACCCCAATCCAATGGAATACTTTAAAAGAAATTAACTTTATTTCCCGTATTTTTGAGGGCTAAAAAAACTAATGTAGCCCATGCAAAAAGTGTATTTGGATAATGCGGCGACAACCCAAGTGCGGGATGAGGTTATTGCAAAAATGCAAGAGGCCTTGGCCGTGTATTACGGAAACCCATCGTCTACCCATAGTTTTGGAAGGTCGGCAAAAACCGCTGTTGAAAAAGCTCGGAAAACCATAGCCAAAACCTTGAATGCACAACCTTCGGAAATTATTTTCACCTCCGGTGGAACCGAGGCAGATAATATGATTTTGCGCTGCGCAGTTCGTGATCTTGGGGTGAAGACATTGATCACATCCAAAATAGAACACCATGCCGTGCTGCATACCGCTGAAGAATTGGAAAAGGAATACGGTATTTCCCTGGAATATGTGGATTTGGATGAAAATGGCAACCCTAAACTGGATCATTTGGAAACCTTGCTGACCCAAGATGATTCCAAAAAGTTGGTGAGTCTAATGCACGTAAACAACGAAATCGGAAATATAGTCGATATAAAGGCCATTGGGGAACTGTGCCGGGGACATGGGGCACTTTTCCACTCCGATACGGTACAATCCATTGGGCACTACCCATGGGACGTGCAAGCGGTGCCGGTTGATTTTATGACTGCAGCCGCACATAAATTTCATGGACCAAAAGGTATTGGTTTTGCTTTTATTCGTAAAAACTCAGGATTAAAACCCTTGATTTTTGGAGGATCTCAGGAACGCGGTTTTAGGGCGGGTACTGAGCCCTTTCATAATATTGTGGGATTGGAAGAGGCTTTTGTAAAAGCGTATGAGCACTTGGAAGAAGAAACCCAAACCGTAAAAGAGCTGAAGCAGTATTTTATCGATAGGGTGAAACAAGAAATTCCAGATGCTATTTTTAATGGTTTGTCTGCCGATTTGGAAAAAAGTACGTACACTTTGGTCAATGTACGCTTACCATTCGATAAACAAAAAGGGCTGATGCTCTTGTTTCATTTGGATATGAAGGGAATAGCCTGTTCCAAAGGGAGTGCCTGTCAGTCTGGGAGTAATTTAGGTTCGCATGTGCTTACGGAAATTCTTTCAGAAGTAGAACTGGAAAAGCCTTCTCTGCGCTTTTCATTCTCCAAATACAATACCAAAGAAGAATTGGATTATACCGTTCAGGTACTTAAGGAATTTGCAGAAAGCTGATTAATTTCGGTTCCTTCGCTTCTTTTCCTTGTCGTAAGGAAATTTACGGGAAGCGGCCTTCATCATCTTATCAATGAGCTCCGTGGTGTTCTTTCCAGTTTTTTTGGAGATTTCGTTTTCAAATTTCCACAACAGTTTTCCCGTATCGCCATCGCTTATTTTCACTCCAATTCGTCCATAATTGGCATCACCGCTAAAATAATCTAGGAGATTAAAGTCTGTAGGGACTCCTTCAGAAAGTAAAATGTTCAGGTTGAGGTTTCCGCTAATGATTCCATCCACATCGAGAATTTCACAGAGCTCTTGGGTGGTGTGAATGTCAATGTTATCATAATTAATCCCATTTTGCGCTAGAATGGCATTGGTGTTCACAATGTTCTGAAAATCCACATTGAACTTTTTGCGTTTTTTGCGCTTGGAAAAATAGGTTTCCAATGCATTTTGCACAGCATATCCTTCACGTTCAGATAGTACTTTTAACTCATCGCGGTCTACTACCTCTTTCAGCTCCAGATGCGCAATAAAGGGCATAATGGCCAACACTTCATGTGTTTCGGTGAGCTCATCGAACTTTCTATTCTCATAAATGTTTTTCTGTGCCGATGTTATGGTGACAGCCAAAAACACAAATATGGAAACGATTTTTTTCATTGGTAAATATTAAAAACGCACCCCAAATTTTAAATTCAGAATACGACCTGTCAAATAATTGGGCACAGCAAATTGTCTTTGGGTGTCCACATCCCTGACCCACGTATTGGTAATGGAATTTTGGTTGTTGAACATATTGAAAATTTCAAAACCAATATTTAATTCCTTGAACTTGTGGAGCCAATGCCCTTGTGGGTGTTTATTTTTTTCGTCTGCAAAAATATAGGAAATTCCCATATCGGCCCTTTTATAATCTCTTAATCTATTCTGAAAATTATAGGGATCGCTGTAATTGGGACTTCCACCGGGAACACCAGTGTTATAAACTAAATTGAGATATAGTTTCACATTGGGAATGCTGGGCACATAATCTTGAAACAACACACCAAATTTTAAACGTTGATCGGTAGGTCTTGAAATATACCCGCGCTCATCCCAATTTTCTTCGGTTTTAAGATATCCCAAACTCACCCAAGATTGGGTGCCGGGAACAAAGGCCCCGGTAAGCCGAAAATCAAAACCAAGCGCATAGGCAGTGGCATTGTTTTGGGCGGCATACCGAATACGAACATCTTCAACGGTATAGGGGTTGACATTTGTTAAATCTTTGTAATACGCTTCACTGATCAAGGTAAAGGGTCTCTTCCAAAGGGTAAAACTGTATTCGCTTCCCAACACATAATGGATAGATTTTTGCGCCTCCACATTAGGGTTGATGTTGCCTTCGCTATCCCTCAATTCCCGATAAAAAGGGGGCTGTTGGTAACTTCCAATCGCCAACCGGAACAACATATCCTTTTCCCAGTTGGGTTTAATGGAGAATTGCCCTCTTGGACTGAAGAGGATTTGCGCATTTCTACTGAAACTATCGCCTGTTAAGATCCAATGTTGGGCTCTAAGCCCTAAATTAAAATAAATATCATGTTCATTCCATTGGGTATGGCTTGCGTATTGCACAAAGCCCGAGAATCGGTTGGTTTGGGTTTTGTTGATGGCCTGAACGCTTTCATAGGGAATAATGTCGCCGGTAAAGGGTTCTTCGGGTTGATTGTTCACTAATTCGGGGTTGGGTGGACGAATGATGTATCCCGCCGAATCAATAAATTCCGATTCCCTGATTCGGTCTTTGATGTCTTCATGGGTAAACTTCATGCCCCATTCTAAGGTTTTTCCATTTTTGGAAGTCTTACCTCGGTGCGAAATTGTAAAGATTAAAGCATCCAATTGGTTTCTGGCTCGGTTGAATTGGGAGCCAATACCCCTTGGGTTGACTACTTCTCCCAAGGTTTCACTGCCAAGGTTGGTGTCCACGTCGCCAAGTTCATACGATGCAATCACATCAGAGAATTCTTCTTCTTGGGTATGATAGGCAGCTGTAGTGAATTCCAATTTGGTATTGTCGTTGGGGAAGAAATCGGCCTTCAATGCTCCCAAGGTGTTGGTGTATTTATTATTTTCTCTTCCCTGATAATAGACCAGCAAGGCTCTTGGGTTGTTCAATGTCCCAAAATTGGTCTGTCTGGTCAGGGGTTCATTTTTATAATCGTTTATAGAAAAGGTCTGTAAAAAATTGAGATGGAATTTTTTGGAAAACCGGTAGGTAAGATAGTTTTGAACATCCAAAAATTGTGGACTGAAGTTCCCTTGGGCTTGAAGACTGTTCAAAAACAAGCCATTGTTTCTGTAGCGTACCCCAGAAATACTGGTAAATTTCTTGTTCTTGGACAGCGTTTCCAAACTTCCGCTGGCACCCAATAAGCTGCCATCAACTCGCAATTCATTTGAAGTTGGGATTTTATATGTAATATCTAAAACCGAAGATAACTTATCGCCATGCTTGGCTTGGAATCCTCCCGCTGAAAAATCGAGCCTAGAAATTAAATCACTGTTCACAAAGCTCAGTCCTTCCTGTTGGGCAGAACGAACCAAAAAGGAGCGATACACCTCAATGCCGTTGACATAGACCAGGTTTTCATCAAAATTACCACCGCGCACATTATATTGGGTGCTCAGCTCATTATTAAACGATACACCCGGCAACAACTTTAAAATGTTTTCCACTCCAGCATTGGCCCCGGGTATTTTTCTAACTATTTCAGGAGAAATTGTGGTAACTCCCTCAACACTTTTTCTGTCTGTGGCAGAAATGGAAACACCTGCGATTTGTATGGTATCGGTCTTCAAAACCGGGTTGAACTCAAAGGTTTCGTTGGTGGTTAGGATAAGATTTTGCAAGACTACATTTCCATAGCCAATATGGGAGAAGGTAATGGTGTTGGGCGTATCGGCCACCAGTTCTAGGATATAGTTTCCACTTTCGTCCGAAACCGTTCCCAAGGCGTCAGTGGTGATGTTGACATTTGAAATAGGTTCGTTGCTTTCATCCAATACGGTGCCTAAAATAGTGGCGGTCTGACCTTGGAGAGTGGAGGCCCAAAGCAGTAAAAAGAATAAAGTTATGGGCTTTGGTGGGATCAATATGTTATTTTCTGAAAAAAGTACTGGTAAATGTACTGCTGTTACCTACATTATCCGTAACGGTGACTTCAAGCTCACATTGTGTTTCGTCCACTATTTTGTCATCAAAATTATAGGTAATGGTATTGGTCTTTGGCTCGTATTCCATCAAAATCCATTTCCCGTTGAGGGTAGCCCTGTACGAATCAATCCCGCTTAAATCATCGGCAATGGTCAAGCTTAAATAACTGTAATTGCTCAGCCATTGTTTTTCCTTGAAATTCTTTGGAGAAATGGTGGGTGCAACACTATCTCGGACGAGGGTATAGGTCCCAAGGTCACGTGTACGGGTGGTAAAAGAACCGTCCCGCTTATAAGTTGTGGCGTAGGAAGGCCTTAGCCGGTCATCCAGCCTTGCTATGAACAGTTGTTTTCGTTCAGATAACGGGTATTGTGAGGGGTCAAAACTAATGGTGAAGTTTCGGTGTGCGGCCACGCTGTTATCGTGAATGGTAACGGTATCCTTCCCTTTTTTCAGGTTGATGTAAAAATCGTTATAAAAGGTATTGGCGGGGAAATACACTTTGGCAGCACCTAGATCAAAATTGTTGGGTTTGTTGGCAAGGATAAAATTTTCTGTGGTTTCATCGTTCTTGGTGACTCTTGGGGTTTCCCTTTTTCCCTCCACCGGAATCACCAATTTGGTTTCATTCCCTTGGATATCGGAGATACGGATTTCAACCGTGTACGACAGGCCTTCTTCTACATCAATTTTTCCATCATTGTATAGGGTTTTGTATATACCGAGGTGATTATAGGGCTCCTTGAAGCATTTCTGGATACGCTGTCTGAATCTTCCAAAATGCTCATAATCAATCAAGGTGTTGATATATCGGGTTTCTCCAAAAGAAAAAGTTTCAAAATCGTATTCCGAATAAACCCTGCCATTCACACTTTGTTGTACGGCGTATACTCCATTTTGGTTGGCGGCCATATCAAGTCGGTCAAAACTATTGATGCCAAACCCAATAGTGCCGATGGCGGTTACTTTATCGGCCATAAAAGAACCATCTGCTTGACGTCTAAAATTGAGCTGTATTTTTTTGGCACTTTGGTTTATTAGGGCGTCATCGGATAAAGGATATCCGTAAAGCCCCAACAAAGTAGGGTCAGTGGCATCCCTTACCTCGTAGCCATAAAGGAGGGGATTGGTGGGTTTTCCCGTAACGCTACTCCGGATTTCAAAATGAAGATGGGGTGCCGTAGAACCACCGGTATTTCCAGAATAGGCAATTATACTGCCTTTGTCAACCTTTAATTCGCCATAATCGGGAAAAACCTCAATTTCATAGGATTGCTTGGCGTATTGTATTTTTTTGACGTATTCCTCTATTTCCGGGCCAAATTTTCTGAGGTGTGCATACACGGAAGTATAGCCGTTGGGATGGGCCACATAAAGCGCCTTGCCATAGCCCCAGTGTGATATTTTTATCCGGGTTACGGTTCCATCTGCAATGGCAAAAACGGGTAAGCCTTCCCTTTGTTGGGTTTTTATATCCATGCCAGAATGAAAATGATTGGAACGAAGCTCGCCAAATGTTCCAGCAAGCACCAATGGAATTTCCAAGGGGGATTGAAAGACGCCTTGGGGATATTTTTCTTGAGCGGAAAGTATTGGGACCAATACGAATAAAAGAATTCCAAAGATTTTGAGGCGCATATTGTTTTCTGTTATTGCTTACGAAAGTAACCAATGTTTTTTTTTGTAAAAAGTGATTTGCGATACCTTACAAAACTTAAACCATTACTTTAAGAATATATCCAAAAACTATTGCGAGGTTACCCAAGTATGGTTAACTTTGTCTAATACGCATTGACGTTTGCAATTATGGGCGAACTAGTTGAGATTGTTGATTCTTTAGAGAACAAGGTTAGCAAACTGTTGCACAAAATGGAACTGATGCATCAGGCCAATGCCAAGTTAAAAGAAGAATTGAACCTCGCTAAAGAGGAGAACAAAACGCAACAGAACGCCATTCAGGAATGGGAAGAAAAGTACAATTCCTTAAAAATGGCAAGCTCAATGCTGGGTGGTAATACTAATAAAACAGAAGCTAAGCTCAAAATAAATACATTGATCCGTGAACTGGATATTTGCATAGCCAAACTTGCGGATTAGTTTGAACTGAAATTATGGATGAGAAGCTCAAAATAAAGCTTTCCATTGCTGATAGGGTATATCCTTTGACCATAGACCCCAAGCAAGAAGAAGGATTGCGCAAAGCGGCCAAGAACATTGAGAATTTGGCCAAAAAGTTTGAGCAAAACTATGCGGTAAGGGACAAACAGGACGTTTTGGCCATGTGTGCCCTTCAGTTCGCATCAAAAATAGAGCAAAGCGGAATAGACCGTACAGAAAGTACCGAAGCAGCCTTTGAACGCCTTAAGGCACTGGATGATTTGGTGCATTCCAAACTCGGTGAATAATAAGTTCTTTTAAATAAAATATTGTTACTGCCCACATTGGTAATCATTTTTTGACAAACTCAACACTATAACAATTAGAAAGGGTGAGTTTAGGTTGTAAAAGCAGGCCCTACCTGTATAGGGATCCTTGAGCAGCTTGTTAGCCCTAAACCTGTAATTAGGAGTTTGTACAAAACTTCCATCAATGTGGGCTTTTTTTTTAACCAAACATAATTCAACATGGATAATATCATATTTGTTGCCGTAGCAGCTGTTGTTGGATTGGCGATAGGATTTGCAATTGCCAAGATGATGGAGAAGGGAAAAGCGACCAAGACCATTGCAAATGCCAAGAAAGATGCAGCGGATATCATAAGAGAGGCGGAGAAAGAAGGGGAGAACATTAAAAAAGACAAGATATTCCAAGCCAAGGAAAAGTTCTTGGAATTGAAAGCGGAACATGAAAAGGTCATCAACAACAAGGATAAGAAAATTGGTGAGGCCGAAAAACGCACCAGGGACAAAGAATCCCAAGTAAGCAGTGAACTGGCCAAGAACAAAAAACTGAATGATCAGTTAGAGCAGCAAATCAGGGAATTGGACCACAAAAGCGAAATCCTTGATAAAAAACAATCCGAAGTAGAAAAACTACACAAGAGTCAAGTACAACAATTGGAAGTTATTTCTGGACTTTCTGCTGAAGACGCCAAGAGCCAGTTGCTGGAATCTTTGAAAGAAACGGCAAAAACAGATGCCATGGCTTATATGCAGACCACTTTGGAGGAAGCAAAGCTTACCGCGCAACAAGAGGCCCGTAAAATTGTGATCAATACCATTCAACGTATTGGAACCGAGGAAGCCGTTGAAAACTGTGTATCCGTATTCAATTTGGAATCTGATGATGTAAAAGGCCGTATCATTGGCCGTGAAGGTCGAAATATCCGTGCCTTGGAATCTGCTACCGGGGTTGAAATTATTGTTGACGATACTCCCGAAGCCATTATTCTTTCTTGTTTCGATTCGGTTCGTAGGGAAGTTGCTCGACTATCCTTGCACCGGTTGGTCACGGATGGACGAATCCACCCTGCCCGCATTGAAGAAGTGGTAAAAAAGACCGAAAAGCAAATCAATGAGGAAATTGCAGAAATAGGAAAACGTACCGTCATCGATTTGGGAATCCATGGCTTACATCCAGAACTGATCAAAGCTGTGGGACGAATGAAATACCGTTCTTCCTACGGACAAAATCTCTTGCAACACTCACGAGAAGTAGCTAAGCTTTGTGGTGTAATGGCAGCCGAGTTGGGACTTAACCCTAAATTGGCCAAAAGGGCTGGATTACTGCATGATATTGGAAAGGTTCCCATGGCTGAAGTGGAGGTAGAAACACCCCATGCTATTTTGGGGATGCAATGGGCCCAAAAATATGGAGAGAAGAAGGAAGTTTGCAATGCCATTGGTGCTCACCACGATGAGGTAGAAATGACTACTTTGATTTCTCCCATTGTGCAGGTCTGTGATGCTATTAGTGGGGCCCGACCTGGGGCAAGAAGACAGGTTTTGGACTCCTACATTCAACGATTGAAGGATTTAGAGGATATCGCCTTTGGGTTCAATGGAGTGCAAAAGGCCTATGCCATTCAGGCTGGACGAGAGCTTCGTGTGATTGTGGAAAGTGAAAAAGTGAGTGACGACAAAGCCGCCGAACTCTCTTTTGAGATTTCACAAAAAATACAAACGGATATGACTTATCCAGGCCAAGTGAAAGTGACTGTGATCAGGGAAACCCGTTCGGTGAATGTAGCCAAGTAAAACTTATTTTTGGTACACGCCACTTTCAAGCACCAACAACCCTTTTTCCAAATGAGCCAATAAGTTGGTGAGTTTGGAAACTGTGGAATCTCCCATCAGAACATTTAATCCCAATTTGGGTGGACCATGTTGTTTTACTTTTGCCAGAAGTGATGTAAAAAATGCTATTCCAGCTTGGGTTTGATTGGTTTTAGAGATGGGGTTTAATCCCAAACTTTCAACAATCTGGGCCATTTCATCGTTTTTAATGAGAAAACTCAAGCTTTCTTGGGATGCCCAAGGCATGGGATATTGAATTTTCCCATCATTTTTTCTGAAGATATCGTAATACAAAAAATGCCCTCCAGGCTTGAGCACTCTGTGGGCTTCACCGTAAAATAGCTGTTTGTCCGGAACGTTCATTTGAACATGTTGTGTCCAGACCACATCAAATGAATTATCTTCAAAAGGAAGTCGGGTGGCACTTCCTTGAATAAAAAACGTTTTGTCATCCAGCCCCACCAATTTGGAAAGCGCATTGGCCGTCCGTACAAATTCTGGACTTAGGTCTATTCCAGTGGCTGTGCAATTAAATTTATCAGCGAGCATTCTGCAAGGGCCTCCAAGGCCACTTCCCATATCAAGAACTTTTTTGTCGTTCAAGTCGATGGCAGCCGCCAATTCCTTGGAAACTGCTGCACCACGCATATGAAATTCATCAACACCGGCAATATCACTGCGTTGTATGTGGTTTAAATCTATATTTTGATTTTCAAGACGGGCCAAAATTTCTTCAAACAGGCCTTCTTTGTGATAATGTGCTTCTATTTTTTGGTCAACAGGGTTCATTTCCGTGGTATTGTTTCATACGTATTGGTAGCAAAAACCTTTTTGTTCTTACTCACAGCCGCAATATTTGTCACTATTGGCTTTTTCAAAGCATTCCTTTCCTTCGTTAAAGGCAAAATAAGCGAGCCCCAGAGTTCCCAAGCTATCAATGTACCCAACTCCCCAAAGTTCATAAATGCCACTGCTGATCAGCAATATGATGGACATGTACACGCAAACCAAGGTACAATTGGCATCGGCCAAAATAGGGACGGAGTCTAGTTTTTTGCCCACTTTTCTTTTTCCAAGGACCAAAGCCCACATCACCAAAATGGAAATTATGGAAATCACCACGCCCCAAAATGTGGTCAATGGTTTGTGCCCTGTATATATGTTGTAGATACTGGTTGCAACCAAAGCAATGACTAAGGCGTAAAAGGCAAATCCGGTAATCTTTAGTGCGGTACGTTCAAAGTTATCCCGATTACTGTTTGGATTCTTCTGTATGCGAACGATCATGTGCGCGATTCCCAATCCAGAGATGACCTCTATAAAACTATCTGCACCAAAGCCGAAGAGGGCCAAACTTTCGTCTTCAAATCCAAGATAGGTGGAAATTAGCCCTTCCAATACATTATAAATAATGGTAAATAGGGCAAGTCCGAAGGCAATTCTATAAAATTTTCCTGTATCCTCCATTTTGAAGTTACTTGTGCTTAGTGATAAGTAGCATCAATCAACAGCAAACCTAGAAGGTCTATGAAAAATGAATCTATTCCTCCTCCGAGGCATTGTCTTCATCTTCATCTGCTTCCCGATTAAGTTTGTTTTCGAGGATGTTCAGTTTTTTGAGTTTTTCTTTCCAAGTTTGAAGGGCATCTTTCTGCTTATTGATGTTGTTGATGACCTCTTTTACCAATGGGTTGTCCTCTGAATCGTCTGAGAAGAACTGTAAATTATTTTCCAATTGGCGTATCTCCGATTTGCTCTCGTTGATTTTTCTTCGGATAAAGACCCGCTCGTTGCCAATTGCCCTGTTATCTTCGGTTTTGGCCAATTCTTGCACTTTGTTGCCGTACTTAAGCAATTCTGATTCTTGTCTGCTTACACCAACTTTTTTGAAAAGGGCATCAATAATTTTATTGAACTTGCCATTGATGTGTTTTTTGTTGTAGGGAATGCGACCGTGTTGTTTCCATTCGTCCAAAAACTCCTTGATGGCAGCTAAATCTTTCTTTTTGTCGCCACTCAATTGAAAAACTTTTAACCGTTCCAGGCAGTCATTTTTCTTTTTGAAATTTTCGTATTCCTCCTTGTGCGCTTCGTTCTTTTCGGCATGCAAACGGTCAAAATAGTGGTTACAGGCAGTTTTGAACTCATTCCAAATTTTGTCGGAATACTTCCGGGGTACATGCCCAATTTTTTTCCAGTCGCTTTGTATGCGCTTCATTTGCGGGGTAACGGCCGCCCAATCGTCACTATCTTTCAATGAAAGGGCCAGCTCTAACAATTCTCTTTTCTTCTCCAGATTTTTGTGCTGTTCCTTTTTTTGGTTTTTATAGAAGGCATTTTTGTTTCGGTTAAACTTTCTAACAACCTCTTTAAAGGCGCCCCAAGTTTCTTCATTTACTTTTTGGGGCACTTTTCCCGCTTTGAAAAAAGTATCCCTGAGCGCTTCCACCTCTCTGATTTGTTGTTGGATTCCTCTGTGGTTATCCGCAACATTATCTGCAATCTTGGCAATATCGCCAATGATTTCCTGTTTTTTCTCCAGATTTTTTTCGTAGACTTCTTCCAACTCCTGAAAGTGTTCCTGTCTACGTTGGTGCATGGCTTTGGTGGCATTGCTGAAACGCTCCCAAATCTCCTCGCGTTTTTCTTTGGCGACAGGGCCAATGTCTTCTTTCCAGATTTTGTGCAGAGTTTGGAGTTCCCGGAACGCTTTGCCCAAATCAGGTTCATCAACCAAGGCTTCGGCCCGTTCTGCTAATTTTTCCTTTTCCTCAAGGTTGTGCTTAAAATCCAGGTCGCGCAACTCACGATTCAAGTGGAGAAAATCATAAAAGATTTCCATATGATGGTGGTAGGTACGCCACACATCATTATAATTGGCCCGTGGTACAGGTCCTGCATTCTTCCAATTTTCTTGGAGTTCCTTAAAGTTTTTATAAGTGG
>JAUIBH010000079.1 GCA_030427985.1 Bacteroidia bacterium
CTTGCTTTTTAGAATAAATTTAATCCGAATTACCATACAAATGATTACATTGTTTTCTAAACCAGAACTAAAACAAACCATGGTCAAGGATTGGTACAAAATCAAAAATGTGGATACGGTAGATTCTCCTTCCATCGCATTGTATTTGGAACATCTCAAGTACAACATCAACGAGATGATTACCATGGTGGGCGGCCAAACCGAAAGACTGATGCCGCACATCAAGACCAATAAAATGCCCAAAGTAATGGCTATTTTGTTGGAATCGGGAATCACCAATTTTAAGGCTTCCACCATCGCTGAGGCAGAAATTGCCGCTGAAGCTGGTGCCAAATCTGTTCTAATTGCCCATCAACTGGTAGGGCCTAAAATAGACCGACTTTTACGTTTAATTCAACATTATCCCGAAACCCAGTTCTCCACCATTTTGGATAACGAGGATAGCGCAGAACTTTTAAACCAAAAAGCGTTGGAGCAAGAGCTTTCTGTTGCTGTTTATATTGATATCAACAACGGAATGAACCGTTCGGGTATTAAAGTTGGGCCAGGACTGGACGAGCTTATGGACTATTTAAAAATATGTAAAGTTTTGGTTTTTAAAGGACTCCATGCCTATGATGGTCATTTAAGGGATTCTGAATTTGAAGTTCGAAACCAAAATATAGAAAAAGGGATACAAGATGTTGAAGTCTATTTTGAAGCATTGAAAGAGAGTTACCCCCAAGCTGAATTGATCTGTGGAGGAACCCCTTCTTTCACCTCACATTTGCAAAAAGAAAAAAGAATAACCAGCCCTGGTACCTGTGTGCTTTGGGATTGGGGCTATGGTGAAAAATTAACGGAGCAGCACTTCAAATATGCCGCTCTATTGGTGACCCGGATCATCTCCAAGCCTACTGAAGGGATTATTACTGTTGATTTGGGGCATAAATCAGTCGCCCCGGAAAATCCGATTGACAAACGGGTCAAATTCCTGAATCTCGAGGAATACGAATTGCTTTCACAAAGTGAGGAACATGGGGTGATCCAAGTAAAGGATTGGGACAAATACAAAGTAGGGGATGTCCTGTATGGCGTTCCGTACCATATTTGTCCCACGATTAATCTTCATGATGAAGTATCTGTCATTGAGAATGGCATGAAAACAGGATCTTGGGAAATCACCGCTCGAAAACGAAAACTTACATTTTAAACTTTACTTTAAGTTCAAAGCCTTGTTCAAGTCGTAAAAGTAGAAGTTCTTTTCGTCGTTCATGGCAGCGAAAAGCCCATTTGGAAAAGTAGTATTCAAAGGAACGGTGGCCACATCACAGCCATCTGTTTCCAAGGTGGATAGGTTTACGGCCTTGATATAACTATTGTCCTTCCTGGAAAAAATATTGAACTGTCCGCGTTGCTGGTCAGAAACAATAATATAGCCTTCTCCATTGGGGTATCTGGCAATGGCTATACCTTCGATGTCCTCCAAAAAGTGTTCTCCTCCAAAACAAGCCAATTCTTCGTTGCCCCTACTGGGTTCAGCATAGTATTTTTTTACACATTCGCCTTCATCGGAATAATAAACAAAGCCCATTTCGTTGTCCACTGCTATGGCCTCAATCTCTTTTCCACCGGTAAAGCTTCCAAATTTCCGGACCAAATTGGCCGAAATCCCTGTGCTATCAGATTCAAACTTATACTGATAGAGATAGGAACCGCTCGGTCCAATTTTTCTGCCTACAATGGCGTAAACCGATGAATCTTTAGGGGATTTGTACAGACTTATGCCCATGGCCAAACGTTGCTCCACATCAGTTTCATCCTCAAAAACAGGAAAGCCGCCATCATCCAAGGGCTTCATATCGGGGACGGAGAACAACCGAATCTGTTGTTTCTCCCGTTCCGTGAAGGCAATTACATCCACAGCAACGGAATCATTCAATTGAAAACCGTATTCCAAGTCCACATTATTGGGGCGTTGAATGCCAGTGATGGATTTCTCCTTGATGATTTTTCCCTCGAGGTCAAAAGCGTAGATGCCTCCGTTGGTCTCCTTATCGGTTCCAAAAACAATACTTTTTGATGCATCTTCAGGATTAATCCAAATGGCAGGGTCATCAGTATCGTTTGGCGTTTTTTCGGTGATGACATCTGGAGCAATAGCTGGTAATTTACTGCCTTGCTTGCAAGACATGACTGTCACTAGAACCAAAACAAATGGGATATATAATTTTTTCATGTTGGAAATTGTATCGGTGAAATTGTCACTCCAAGCACCCACCCAAAAGGGTGGGCACTCATCATGACTTAGTATATAAAATACTACCTGAATTATTTTCTGAACAAATCGTACTTCAACCCAAATGTAAAGCGGATGTCGTAGAACTCCATTTGTTGTGTCCTCTCTTTTACACTTTGGAAATACCGTAGGGGCTGATTGGTGATGTTGTTCACATCGGTATAGATCCTTAAGTTCTTGGTGATGGCATAGCTGGCATTGAAATCCAAAAAGAATTGGGTGTCATAGTACCGGTCTTCAAAAGCGTTTCCTCCAATCTCATCGATATAGGAATCGGAGAAGTTGGCAGAAAGTCGTGCGCTAAATCTTTTATCAGCATAGCCCAAAGAGCCATTGAACATGTTGGGTGCAGTATTTGGCAAATCCAAATCGGTACGCTCATCACCATCCTCGTTTCGGATGCCATCGGCACTGGAAGTTAAGTAGGTGTAGTTTAAATAAATGCTGAAATTTTTGGCGAAGCCCGGTAAGAAGTCCAGTTGACGCTGGAAGGATGCCTCCGCTCCAAAAATGGAAGCGGAATCCCCATTTAAAGGTTGAAAAATATCATACCCTGTGGTTCCAGCACCGAAAGAATCATTCTCGGCTTCTGTAATGAACGTGTAAATGAAGTCGTTGATCCTTTTGTAGAAAACGCCTCCTGAAACGATTCCCACACTCTCAAAATAATGCTCCGCATTAAGGTCGAAGTTCATGGATGTGGTTGGGTCCAATTCTGGGTTACCCACTACTACCTCGCTATCCTCATTAATGATCTCGGCCCTTGGAATCATGTCCTCATAGTTTGGACGAGCCAAGGTATTGGTCCAAGCAAAACGGAGAATGGTATTGGTATCCACATCATACTTAAAGTGAATGCCCGGCAATACGTTGGTATAGGAATTTTCATCAGATACGGGTTGAACCTCAATACCTTCCTCAATGCCTGCATCTTCATCTTCTTCAATATAAATAACTCGGTTACCTTCTGTTTCCAATTTGGTATTCTCTACCCGAACACCTGCCAAAACACTCAACTTATTGCTTAGCTTTTGATTCAACATGGCGTAACCTGCCCAAACATCTTCTTTGATATCAAAATTACCTGGAAGGTATTCATCTTCCACAGCATCTCCATTGGAGCTGTTCAAATTTAAAGAGCCCAACCATTCTTCACTGGCAAAAGTACCAGCTTGGTATTTTTCTCCTGCCAAAAAGTCTGGGTTGGTGTAGGATTTAACGGGAACATCGGCCAAGGTTGGAAAATCATCTTCCAGATCGTATTCAAAGAAATCATTGTCTCTTTCTTTGGTCTTAAATCTACCTCTTGCACCAAATTTTAAGGTTCCTCCATTTCCGAGCAAATCTGCAGGTAGTTCAAAATTGACAAAGAAGTTCATGTCCTCTTCTTCTGTGTATTGATTTTCATTGGTGATTTCTCCAAACTCAAAATTGCTCAAATTGTCAAAATCGGAAGCATCTGCCGGAGTCATGATGGGGTATTTTGGATTGCTGTTATCATTTCTCACGATATATTCGGACTCATACTCAGCATAGCGTTCGTTTAATCGTTCTTCTGATGCCTTCGCATACGCTGCCATCCAATCCATTTTTAAGGATCCAAGCAAGTGGTTACCGCCCAAGGTATAGTTTTGCATGCGTTGGTCTTCTAAACGACGGTTTTTGTTTCGGCCACCGGCAATACCTCCTTTACTCTGCCTTTTAACCTCGGCAGGAAAACGGGTCAGTCTTCCATTGTTCACTGAAAAATCCCCAACTTCAATATCCTCTCCATCCAGAATTTCATACTCCAATCGAAATCTGTTCTCACGATCATCTCTCCAATTGTACATTGTTTTTAAGAAAATGTTGTTGTTGGTATTGATTTGGTAGTCAAAATTGGCCGAAAAACTTCTTCTTACCCGTTGTACCAAATACGTTCTTTGCTCCGTAACATTGGTGTAGGGGTCAACATCCACTTCTTCCAAGATGGGGTCTCCTTCATCATCATCTTCACCGGTGTAATATTCAAATTCGTCCGTCCATTCCGCTTCAATGTTGTCCGAACCAAAATCATTGTCATTGATCGTAGCAGAAAACATGTACCCGAATTTGCCGTCATTGGTTCGGTCACCTATCAAAAGGGAACCGTTCCATATTCTTTTATCGGTAATGAAATTGATTCCCGATCCTGCAGTGGCAGAAACCCTGAATCCTTGCGGTGCGGTACGGGTCACCAAATTTACAGACCCACCCAAGGCATCAGCATCCATATCTGGGGTTACGGCCTTGTTTACCTCAATGGTCTGGATCATATCCGAAGGAATCAAGTCCATCTGAATGTTCCGGTTATCGGATTCTGCGGAAGGAATACGGCTCCCGTTCAAGGTAACGGAGTTTAATTGTGGAGAAAGACCGCGAACGATAATGTTCCTTGCTTCACCTTGGTCCACCTGCATGGTGATACCGGGAATACGCTTAACGGCATCTCCAATATTGGCATCGGGAAATTTCCCAATCTGATCCGTGGAAACCACGTTGGTAATGTTCAAGTTGGTTCGTTGTGTGTTCAGAGCCTTGGCCTGGCCACTAAGTCCGTAGGCACTTACTTGGACTTCATCCAACTCAACATTGCTTGGGTTCAGCACAATGCTCACAGGAGTGGTTTGCCCACCTGTTACAGAGACCTCTTGGTCAACATCGGCGTAGCCCATATAGGTTATTTTCAAGGTATAGCTCCCCTCAGGAATACTGACTAAGGTAAATCTACCATCAAAATCTGTTATAGCTCCTTTGGAAAGGGATTCAATAAATACGTTGGCACCCGGAACATAAATCCCGTTTTCATCAGTAATCGTTCCTTGAATATTGCCCGTTTGTGCTTGTGCTTTTACAAGTCCAAACATTAAAAAAAGCGTTACAAAAAGTAGTTTCTTTAGGTTCATTGGTTTCATTTTGGTTCTCATTAGAATGCAACCCAAAACTATGTATACCAGTCCATTATGGTTTAAACTAAAGGGAAACAAAAAGGAAACAAATCTGTGGTGAGGCAGAAACAAGAGGGCAACAATTACATTTTTTTTACAAAGTGCTAACCTTTTCCAAAAATTGGGCTGAAAATGGCTCAAAGTTCTATCATAAAATTCACCAACTCGTCTTTTTGATCTATGGGGAGTTTTTTGCGAAGTCGATACCGCGCTACCCGAACACTATCTGGAGTCACCCGAAGGATGGAAGCAATCTCTTTAGAAGAGAGATTTAATCGTAACAACATACCCAATCTGAGTTCGGCTGGAGAAAGATTGGCGTCGGAAAGTGCTGATAATTTTTTGATGAACTCTGGATGTATCTCCTTAAAGAAATTCATGAATTCGTCCCATTCGTCCTCCTGCTGAAGATTAAAATCAATCTCTTTTACCAAGGCCTTGATTTTTTCCGATGTGTCCATATTTCTTCGGGAAGCAATATTGCGGAGGGTATTCGCCAAATCGAGCAAGATTTTGTTCTTCTGGGAAAGGTGTAGGCTGTACCGTGACAAGGAAGCGGTTTTGAGCTGCACCTCATTTTGCAGGTTCTTTTCTTCAATGGCCTTTTTATCGAGTTCAGCCTTGAGCATTCGCTGTTTGTATTCTTGGATTTTAAGTTTCGCCTTCCGTTTTCTGCCCAAATAACTATATAAAATGGTAAGAATAGCCGCCAAAGCGAACAAAGCCACCCACAACAGGTTCTGATTGGCGGCACTTACCTTGTTCTGCTCCTTCAACAATTGGATCTCAGCCTCTTTCTTATTGGTCTCATAGATGGTCTGGAGTACATTAAGTTGATTGATATTCTGTGCCCTGAGCATGGCACTGTTGTACTCCTCGGCTTGCATCAACTGGGCATGGGCCTTTTCAAAATCGCCCATGAGGGCATAGGTTTTGGACAAATCTTTATGAGCACTTTCCAACTGATGGAAATCGTTCAATTGCTTTGCAATAGCGAGCGCCTTGCCCGTGTAGGAGAGGGCAGATTCATACTTCCCCGTCTTTCGAAAGCTATCGCCCAAGTTATTGAGCACATTGACCTCTTCCACCGTATTGCTGCCCTGCAAATATTCATACGCTTTATAAAAATATTCATAGGCCTGGCCAAACTGTTCCAAGTCTTCATAAATACTACCAATATTCTCATTGGTCATGGCCACGCCATGCTTGTCATTCAACTGTTCAAACAGCAACAAGCTTTCCTTTTGGTAGGCCAACGCCTTGTCGTACTCGCCTTGTTTTTCATAACAAGCCCCGAGCAAAGCCATGGATTCAGCTTGTCCTTTGCTATCACCCAAATTCACCGCAGTGTTCATAGTTTCGGTGAAATGTTGCTCCGCCAGCTCAAAATTATTTTGGGAAAGGTATACCCGGCCTATGTTATTGTTTAAGGTAATGTAGAGCGTGTCATTGAAGTCGGTGCCAATTTGCTCCAACGCCCTATTGTATTGTTCCATGGCTTCAGAATACAATCCTAAAGAGCGATAGTATTCCCCAAGTTTCAAGTGACTTTGGGCAATTTGTTTTGGAAATTCGGGATTGTTTTTGGATTGTTCCAACTGCTGTTGAAGTTCCAAATAGGTTGGGTCGGATGTTTTTTGGGAGGAAAGGTCAATAGCTGTTTCTTGGGCCAGACCATTGCTATGGACAAGGACCATTACTACAAACAAAAAATACAAAGGTCCAAAAAAAGTTCTCATTGAACGTAATTGGCAAAGATGTTTCAAGAAACATAATTACGTTAGCCCAAATATCACCTTTAGGTTAATAAACCTTTACGAATCGGTTAGGGATAAAAAAGAAAGGCCCCGCAAATGCGAGGCCTTCAATATGATATAAATTTTCTTCTTAAGCTTGGAAAGGCTCAATGGAAACATAGGATTTTCCACCAACTTTCTTTTCAAACTTAACAATACCATCTACCTTGGCGTGCAAAGTATGGTCTTTTCCTGCGTAAACATTTTCGCCAGGATTGTGCTTGGTACCACGTTGTCTAACAATGATGTTACCAGCAACAGCTGCCTGACCACCATAAATCTTAACGCCCAAGCGTTTCGATTCTGATTCTCTACCGTTTTTTGAACTACCTACACCTTTCTTGTGAGCCATGATATATAAATTTTAGTTCGTGTCTTATTTACTTAACGCTTCAATCAACTCGGCTTTCTTCATGGAAGAATACCCAGTAATTTCCTTGGCTTTTGCCATTTCTTTCAACTCTGCAACAGTTTTAGAACTTAAGTCTTCTGTTGCTTTTGGAGCCTCTTTTTTAGGAGCTGCTGCTTTTTTAGCTTCTGCCTTTTTTGGCTCAGCTGCAGGTTTTGCTTCTTCTTTAGCTTTAGCTGGAGCTGCTTTTTTAGCACCTTTGGCTACAATACCTTCAACAACGATTTCAGTCAAATATTGTCTGTGACCGTTTTTCTTGCGGTATCCTTTACGTCTTTTCTTTTTGAAGACAATTACCTTATCACCTTTAAGGTGTTTTACAACTTTGGCCTCAACAGCCGCACCTTCTATGACCGGGGCGCCAATGGTAACGTTTCCGTTGTCATCCAAAAGAAGCACTTTGTCAAAAGTAACTTTTTTACCTTCTTCGGTCTGCAAACGGTGAACGTACACTTTCTGGTCTTTTGCAACTTTAAATTGCTGCCCTGCCATCTCTACAATTGCGTACATAATGCGTTAATTAGATTAATTTATGGTCGCTTTATTAAATTAGCGGGTGCAAATATACTGCTAAATCCTTAATCCACAAGTATTATATCCCGTTTTGGGGCATTATTTTTTTTGATTGTTGGTGGATTTAAAGAGTTGCATAAAGGTTAACGTTAAAACCAAGGTAGTGGCAAACCCCATAATGGCCACTGTAAAGAAAACAATACCTTGAAAGTTTTTATAGTCTTTGGACCATACTTTAGAAAGTTCGTCCAAATATGTACTGTCCAGTTCCGTGCTATAAAAAGCAAAGAAAATGGTGAACAATAGCGTAGCTATGAACCCAGTGGTGATCCCAGCTGTAAATCCATTTCCATAGCTAAATCCCTTACCTTGTCTAAGCTTGGTATATTTTATGGTCTCATAAATACCAAAACCGGTAATGATCCCATTGAACAGGCTATAGAACACATTGGTGTGTTTTCCCATTAGGGACAAGATTAAAAAATACGCGATGAGAACAGCACTTGTAACTATTCCAAAGCGAATAGGCAGGGTTAAATTTTTCATCTCATTTTATTTTTGATATGATGTTTAATTTACTGAATGTTTACGAATTATCCCATAGATTCTTTTAAAGACTTACGCCCTATTCATTCCGCTTGTAAATTTTATCCTATATTTAGCGTAACATCAATCATCAAATCAATACCAACCTCAGTAGTACATCGTATACCAACATTAAAATAATGTATCATGAAAAGACATTTACTTTCGGTGCTTTTCATACTTGCCATGGGCAACTTCCTTGCGGCGCAAGAAGTTACCTTTGAAGAGTATGATCTGGACAATGGCTTGCATGTCATCTTGCATCAGGATAATACGGCACCTGTGGTCACCACTGCCGTTATGTACCACGTAGGATCCAAAGACGAAGACCCACAAAAAACCGGATTCGCCCATTTTTTTGAGCATTTGTTGTTTGAGGGCACCAAAAATATTGAACGTGGCGAATGGGACAAGATTGTTACCTCCAATGGCGGAAGGGGCAATGCCAATACCTATCTGGACCGCACCTATTATTACGAGACCTTCCCCTCCAATAGTTTGGAAACAGGCCTTTGGTTGGAATCGGAGCGTTTAATGCACCCCATTATTGGTCAAGTGGGGGTTGATACCCAAAAAGAGGTGGTACAGGAAGAACGAAGATTGCGGGTGGACAATTCGCCCTACGGTGCCTATTTTGAGCAAGTATGTAAGAACCTATTCTTCAAACATCCCTACCGATGGGCCGTGGTTGGTTCTTTGGAGCATTTGGCCAGTGCCACTTTGGATGATTTCAAAAACTTTAACAAAACCTATTACGTTCCCAATAATGCGGTTTTGGTGGTAGCGGGTGATTTTGAAACTGAAAAAACCAAAAAAATGATCTCCGATTATTTTGGTCCCATTCCAAAAGGTGCAGAAATTGATAGGCCACAGATAAAGGAAGACCCCATTACCTCAACCCTATTTGCCACCTACCATGATCCCAATATTCAAATCCCAGCAATTTTCTTGGCGTATAGAACTCCTGGACAAGCTGAACGAAATGCTTACGTTATTAATATGATTTCGGCCTATTTGAGTGATGGCGAAAGCTCCAAACTCTACAAGAAATTGGTGGATGATAAAAAAATGGCACTTCAAGTTTTTGCCTTCCCGTTGGATGGTGAAGATTACAGTGCCTATATTTTGGGAGGGCTTCCCCTTGGGGAAAACACCATTCAGGACCTAAAAGATGAAATCGATGCGGAAATTTTAAAGCTTCAGACTGAGCTAATTTCCGAAAAAGACTACCAGAAACTTCAAAATAAGTTCGAGAATCGCTACGTGAACGCCAATAGCGGTGTAGAAGGAATTGCCAATTCCTTGGCTGAAAATTATTTGCTGCGCGATGACACCAACCTCATCAATACCGAGATAGATATTTACCGTTCCATTACCCGTGAAGAAATCCGGGAGGTAGCCAAAAAGTATCTAAAAGTGAACCAACGTTTGGAACTGGAGTATTTACCTGAACAAAATGATGCCAATTAAGATGAAAAAGTATATCCTATTTTCCGTACTGTCACTTTTTTGGGCAGTCACAAACGCACAGATAGACCGTACCACACCACCTAAAAAGGGTCCTGCGCCCGAAATAAACCTTAAGGAACCCGCCCGTTTTGAATTGAGCAATGGGCTTAAGGTAATGGTGGTGGAAAATCATAAATTACCACGGGTCAATATGTATCTGACCATAGATAACCCCCCTATTTTGCAGGGCGACAAAGCGGGGGTGTCCGATTTGACTTCAGGAATGCTGGGAAAAGGGTCCATTTCCATTCCTAAGGAGGATTTTTATGAAGAAGTCGATTTTTTGGGGGCTTCCATTAATATTGGCAGTCAAAGTGCATCCGCCAACTGCCTATCCAAATATTTCCCAAGGATTTTAGAACTCATGGCCGATGCAGCCCTCAATCCCCATTTTACCCAAGAAGAATTTGAAAAGGAAAAAGAGCAACTCCTTGCCGGACTCAAAAACGAGGAAAAGGATGTTTCCGCCATTGCAACCCGGGTACAACTGGCCTTGGCCTACGGAAAAAACCATCCGTATGGCGAAATCACTTCAGAAGAAACCGTAAACAACGTGACCTTGGCCGATGTAGAGCAATTCTACAGAAACTATTTTGTGCCAGCCAATGCCTATTTGGTGATTATTGGCGATGTTGATTTTGAAAATGCGAAGGAACTCATCACCAAAAACTTTACGCCATGGTCCAAGGCAGTACCTCCATCATTCAGTTACTCAGACCCCTCGAATGTGCAATATCCCCAAATCAATTTTGTGGATGCCCCCAATGCGGTTCAGTCTGAAGTGGCCGTTGAGAATATCATAGAACTAAAAATGAAGGATGACGACTACTTGCATGCGCTTTTGGCCAATCGAATATTAGGTGGCGGTGCACAAGGTAGGTTGAATCTGAACCTTAGGGAGGACAAGGGCTATACGTATGGGGCCTTCTCTGCCATCAGGGACAATAAGTACAGCCCTATCCGTTTTAATGCTGCCGCACAAGTTAGAAATGCCGTAACGGATAGTGCGGTGGTTGAAATTTTAAAGGAAATCGATAAAATCATCAACGAACCCGTAACGGAAGAAGAGCTTTCCAATGTGAAGGCAGAATATGCAGGAAACTTTGTTATGGCTTTGGAAAACCCAACCACCATTGCTGGTTATGCCCTCAACATTGATACGGAGGACCTCCCCAGCGATTTTTACAAAACCTATTTGGAACGTCTTGAAGCAGTTTCCATTACCGATGTACAAAAAGCCGCCCAAAAACACCTTACCACATCAAATGCCAGGATCGTAGTGGTGGGCAAGGGAAGTGATGTCATGGAAAACCTTGAAAAAGTTACTTTTAAAGGAAAGGATGTTCCCGTATTCTACTTCGACAAGTTTGCCAACAAAACCGAAAAACCTGAGTATAATGCGGCGGTTCCTGAAGGCATGAGTGCCAACACGGTTTTGGAAAACTATATTGAAGCCATAGGCGGAAAGTCCAACTTGGAAGGTGTAGAATCCTATGCCATGACCGCCGAAGCAGAAATGCAAGGAATGATATTGGAGCTTGAGATGAAGAAGACCTCCAAAGACCAATTCATGCAAGATATCAAGGTGCAGGGCAACTCTATGCAAAAACAGGTTTTGGATGGCGATTCAGGTTATATGGTGGTACAAGGACAACGAAAAGACCTTTCTCCTGAAGAAGTAGCGAAAATCAAGGAAGAATCTGCTGCCTTTCCAGAATTGAATTATTTAGCTGCCGGCAATGTTTCTTTGGAAGGGATTGAAACCGTGAGCGACAAAAAAGCGTATAAACTGAAAATCACAGATAAAAAAACAGCCTTTTACGATACCGAATCCGGTCTAAAGGTTCAGGAAGTATCCGTAGAAGAAATACAGGGGCAACAAATGCAGAACATTGTAGGGTTTGCCGACTACCAAGAAGTCTCTGGAGTCAAATTCCCTTTTAAATTATCACAAAGCATGGGGCCTCAAAACTTTGAATTTACTGTAAAGGAACTCAAGGTGAATGAAGGGGTAAGCGCTTCAGATTTTGATTAAAGCCCATTTATAAAAAGTAAAAAAAGACGCTCTTTTCGAGCGTCTTTTTTGTTTCCTTCCATAATAGGAAATCTTTGCTTTTTAAAAACTGTACTGCACAAAGGCCGAAAGATTTCTACCAGGGTCATTGATGGGCACCCGGCCATAATCAGCTTGATTCACAAAAGAAAAATTCAAATGGTTGTTATAGGTCACATCAAAAATATTGGATGCCGCCACTCCCAAAGTAACATGTTTAAAAGGTTTTACACCAAAGCTAAAGTCCACAATTCCATAGCCATCAGTTACCTGCTCCCCAAATGAAGGCGCAATATTGGTCTGTTCTGAAGTAAGAACATATGTAGCCCCGGCCCAAATTTTATCTCGCTCAAACCGTAAATTAAACCGTGTCACCAAAGGTGGGGTCAACGGAAGCGATTCATCCAAATCCTGATTTTTGGCATACACATAGGATAGTTCCGTTTTAAAGGCAAAATCCTGCAAAAATGACAATTCCCCAAAAACTTCAAAGCCTGTTTTATAAGCTTCATCCAAATTGGTGAATCGTTTTACTTCAGTAGGTTCTGCCATGGGCATGTATTTTTTGTCCAAGGTGGGGTCTATCACAGGAACAATATAATTGTCATATATAGAATAATATACTGAAGCACCATAATCCAATCTGTTCGCAACATAACCATCAAAATTTGCATTGGCCTTTACTCCCAACTCAAACTGATTATTCACTTCGGCTTCCAAATAGGGGTTCCCTACATATTCATAAGGGTCTTGCCCCACCGCAAAATGATTGATAAATCGTTCTACCATGTTAGCGGAACGCACTCCTCTTCCATAGGCCAATTCAAATAACAAATTGGAGCTTGCCATATATTTTAGGGATGCCGTTGTACTAAAATTATGCTCTGTCTGCGTATTCAAATTGGGATATTCTGCAACAAAATCATCTGCTGGTGCATCTGCCTTAGATCTAACCATATCATATCTGGCCCCAAGATTCAATAGAAGCTTTTTTGTGATTGGATATTTTCCTTCTACAAACGTTCCGTAATCGTCAATTTGGGAATCTTGCCAAACCTCATCCACAAATTCCATGGGCATGGCCAACGCTTCCCCGGTCATCATGTTCCTTTTCACCAAACGAGTTCGGCTTCCGGTTCTTCCTACTGAAAAAGCATCCACCCCAGTATATAGTTTAAAGTTCTCAAAAGGTCTCCATTCCAATTCAATTCTACCACCCAAAGTAGTGGCTTCCACTTCAGAAATGGCTTCCATCATCATAAAGGTTGGTCTCAATTCATTGGTCATAAGATGGTCGACATTGGAGCGATAAACCTTAGCACTCAGGGTTTTTAATCCTTCAGAAATATTGTCCAACTTATAATCTAAAGAAAGGACATTGCTGTTATCTTCTTCCGTATCCATGGGCAATCCTGCATGCAGGACATCCCTTCCGAACGATTGTCGAAACCCAAGTTGGATGCGCTGATTTTCTGATGGATTATATCCTACCTGAACCCCATAATCGTTACTTTTAAAGGATGACGGCACCTCATTCCCATCACCATCTTCGTAATTGCCAAAATCACGAAATCCAAAATTGAGGTTGGCGTCAAACCTTTCTCCAATATATTTAACATTGGCAAAGCTGGTAATGGCATTGCCGTTGTTCTCTCCTCCAAAATTCACTTTTCCGTGGTAGCCTTTCTCCTGCTTTTCAACTTCTTGGGTTACCAAGTTCACAATGCCACCAAAGGTTGGACCATACCGGAAGGTGTAAGGTCCTTTAACCACCTCAACCCGTTCTATTTCCTCGGGAATCACATGCGTGGTAATGGGATCCATTCGGTTAGGGCACGCATGCATTACCTTGGTACCCCCGTTAAATTGAACATTCAACTGTTCGTATTGCGAAGCACGGAAAGATGGGTCTATGGCATAATTCCCGCGCTTTATCAAATTAAACCCATTAATGTCCTTAAATAGGTCGGACACATTTTTGGATTGGACAATTTTCTTTTCCGGTTCACTTTTGAACGAAGAAAGAACCGGGTCTGTTTTTCGTTTTCCTTCTACCAAGACCTCGTCCAATTTCACTAGTTTATTGGACAGGGTATCTTGAGAGGGCTCTACTTGGGCATAGGATACACCTATCCCAAGAAGCAAAACGCAAAGTTTTGCTGTTGCAATTCTATTCATTTTGATTTTTTGTTTAAGATTATACATGTACGGCTAGGGTGTTTGCCGTGGCGTGGAACATCTTAAACCATAGGCGGCTTTATTAGGGTATCGCTAAAGCGATAAGCATAGGAAGTGGTATAGTAAAATATATTCTTGTGGCCCTCATCGTCATTTGACGTTGAATAGTTGGGCAAATCCACCAAAAACACCAAGACCTCTTCCCAACCGATAACAGGCATGGGTTCTTCATCTTCTGCTTGCGCACGAAGCATCTGCATCAACATACATTTCCCATCACAATTAAGTTCGGGTTTGTCCTTGTTTTCACAGAGTTGCTCTATAAACCCTTCCCTGTCCAAGCTGTAATAGAGGTACATTGATGAAAAACGTAGGTTGCTGATCAGTATCAGCGCAATAAAAAGCCAAGAAAAACCTAGCTTTTTCAAGAATATGTTGAACCTGTTTTTCAAAAAATGACTGTTTCCGTGTATAGGCCCCAAATGTAAGTTTGAAAAACATATTTTTTGGTGACAAAAGTCATCTTTTCTGTTTATTTCAACATTTAATTGCAATCATCCATTTTTGCTTTTTCAAATGGTTAAATTTGATGGCAAAATTTCAACAGCCATGAAAAAAATCTCCTCAATATTGTTCTGTACCATTTTGTTTTTGGGTCTCTCCTGCAAGGAAGAAAAGAAAGCCCCTGAAGGCCCCACCCAAATGGAAAATGTAATGGCCATCCACGATGAGGTAATGCCCAAAATGGGAAAATTAGGAAAATTAGTGGGGGAACTCAAAGCCAAAGTGGATACCACCGAAATGGGCAAAAAGTACGAGGTTGCCATGAAAGACCTTCAAGAAGCCAACACCGCTATGATGGATTGGATGAGAGATTTTGGGGATAAGTTTGATTCTGATGAAATATTGAACGGCAAGGCACTTACCGAAGAAAAACAGCAATGGCTGGATGAAGAGGAAGAAAAAGTAAAAGTGGTCAAGGAAAAAATAAACGGCAGTATTGAAAGGGCTGAAGCACTTCTTGCTAAGGACACAGTACAATAATTACTTTTTCCACCGAAGGGTTTCCATAATTCTCCGAATATCGTTCTGTAGATACATGGCCGCTGGAAGAATGGAATCGTAATTGGGCTTGGCATAAAAATAGAGTGACCCGGTTACAAAGTGCTCCGTACTATCGGTCACATAAAATTGCGATTGGGATGCTGCATTTCCACTCACTTCATAAAACATGCCGTAGACGCCATCTTCGGGGTTCACAAAGGGTTGGTCAATGATATTGTCTGCCTTCCGCACATGCTCATAGGATAGTTTTTGCGCATCAATCAGCAAAGTGTCCAGATTACCATTCACAGGTTTATAGGTAAG
>JAUIBH010000165.1 GCA_030427985.1 Bacteroidia bacterium
AGCTCGAGGAAGAGGGGTATCTAAAAATACTTGAGGTTCAACCCAATGAACCTAAGCCGAAGAAAGGGAATTCCAACGACCCTTTGACCCAATGGCGCTACGAGGCTGAAACAACGAGGTATAACCGAAAATATAAAGATGCATATGATATTGAACTCAGTGGAAAATCTGAAAAGTTCATTGAAGAAATAAAGGAAGCTTCAGACTATGTTACGATGAGAAGTCATACCTATGAAGTTGATGAGGTACTTGAAGTTCAAGAGATACCTTCAATGAACGCCGCTAAAGTAAAGGTTCGATTTGTGGCAGAAGACCTAACACCCTTCTCAATTTTTTATAAGAGTGACCCCAATGAATTTTGGATGAAAGACCTAAAAATGGTAAAGACCTCCAATGGGTGGAAATATTGTGACAATTTTTGAAGTGAACCATGGCAAGAAATATAAGAGCAAACTATAATTTTAAGGTAGAACCGTATGAAAACGGACATAAAATCACGTATTCAAAAGATAAGTTTGGTCTAGGTCTAGGGTGCGGAATTTTTGTTATGGTTCTTTTATTGACCCCTTTGATTTCGTTGGTAATCTCTCCCATTACAGATAATATTGTTTTCCATTGGCTGGTAATGCCGTTGGGATTGACCATCCTTATTTATCAATTGATCAATCGTTCCAGAAAGGATAGATCATTTGTATTGGGCAAAGATTTTATTGGTCTAAATGGCAGACAGTACAGTTTGGAAGATGTGGCAAAAATCTACATCAAGGACCCCCAAGGCCATGTTTACCGTTCTACCCAAAATAGTGTAACAGGATTCTTTGTGGCCGGCACTGGCATGGGCGCAGTTGCAGTTGGTGCAGCTTCAATGGCTTCCTCAGGGGCAAGGGCAACCTCAGAAATCATGAACAAATCAATTCGCAAGGCCAGTTTTAGCATTGAATTTCTTTATGGGAATAAAAAAGTGCCACTGGCCACCGGTCTCTCCGAACATAATGCTTTTGTATTGTTCGATAAGGTAACAGGGTTATTGCGTACAGAAGAATAGGGGCATTTCTAGATTGCGGGTGAATTAAAAAAGTCCCAAGGAAATTGACCGAATTAATGTCGAAAATGAACACCAAAAACTATATTTGGGTATTTCATCAAATAAACGTTATATCAACTTTTCCTTGGCTCGTTTGGGGGTTGGTGCTCATAAAAATATTGGTGCTCTTTTAGTGAAAATTGGAAACATAAATTTAAAAAGACAGCCCTCAACCTAAATTTTGGGGATGAAAACCATAATCCAAATCGTACAATAGTATGCGTGTAGTTGCAGTAACCTTATTCATATTGGTAGCCATGACTTGTTATGGACAATATGATAAGAGTGCCTATATATTCAGGCGGATGGTTAAAAATGACCGATCACTTTGGTCTCCTGACTTAAAAAACAAGAATGGTAAAGCAAGGATTCCGGTTAGGATAGAACGCGATCGGGTGTATTTTTCCAATGAAAACGGTTCTCCTGCCATTGGACATTTGTCTCTTGATGATTTTTTGGACACTTCCGTAGCTTATATGAAAAAGCTGACCGATTTTGAGTTACACATCACCTATGAAAACTTATCAGATTATAATCGGTATTTCCCAAAGGACATTACGGTAAGAATGACCCATCAACCTTTTAAAGAAGATAAAAAGGTTTCAATGAGCCATCGTTTGTTGAGGTTAAAAAAAGGGGATAAACTGGAAGTTTCCAAGATAGATGAAGAAGGGGTCATTTATTTCACCAATAAGGCAATGAAGGCCAAAGGCATGTATCAGGTTCCCTTGGATGCCTATTATACGGATTTGCTCTACAATGTTAGAAAAGAAATTAGAAGAATAATAAATGAAGCATCGGCAGAGTATTTACATCCATTGACCCTTAAGGATTATCAAAATCACACCCTTACGGTCTATGAGGTAAACAAAGATCTGACCGAGCAAAAAGCCTCATTAAATTCGCATACCGGCACCATTAATTCATTTGTCAGGCATTCCAAAAAACCAATAGGAGGCATGCAATCAGTTTTCCCATTGCCCATTGAGATAAAGCCTTCTGATTGGGAAGGACATACAGATAAGGTGCTCTTCAAGTCAAATTTTCATTTTATGACCCAAACCCATTCCATTCTGCCCAATAGTCCCATGGAAGATATTTATATAATGAAATTTTCTGGTGATAGATGGCTAAAAACAGGTATGGGATGGATTGAGAAACCCATACCACATGACTGGGAAAATTTTGTGGACTTTACGAATGATTGGGAAATTATCGGCTACAGTTCCAATGTAAAGGGGAAATTTTTGGAGAAATCAGGCAATGTTCTCCATTTTTTGGCCAAAGGCGTGGTGGAATCACCAGAAATTGAAGTAAGGTTGAAAAGGGTGTCACCTCAGAAAAATATCAGTACTACAAAGGGACCACAGAAACCAAGTTCCATTGGGCCATTGGAAAAAATATCCAAGGTAACCACGCTTCAAGATTTGGATCATGGGTTCATCAGAAGTTATCATACCAACGATTCTCAGATACCGTTTCAAATTTGGGATGGGAAGAAGGAAGATGGGGACATTATTTCAATTATTCTCAATGGAAGCCCCATTTATGAAAGAATCGGTGTGGTCAACAAAAAGAAAAACATCCAAATTAACTTAAATAAAGGGGAAAATATAGTGGAGATTGTTGCCGAGAACGAGGGAGAATTTACGCCGAACACGGCCATGTTTCAATACGGGGGCGATGTGTTGGAACTTCAATCAAAAACAGGACAATCCAAGAAGATGAAGATATTTTTTGAATAGACAAACCACTTAAAACCAAATATAACCCATGAAACATTTTGTGCCAGTATTTCAATTTTTAGTTTTTCCCAGGGCTCTACAATAAATGGACTTGGGAATAGATGTAAATCTTCAACTAAAAGTGGACTGAACTTGGCCTAAAGTTAAGTGATGGTTTTGTTATCTTCAAGGCTAGCCTTGAAGATGGATTCATTAACCATTTAAATCACTTAAAAATG
>JAUIBH010000166.1 GCA_030427985.1 Bacteroidia bacterium
AGTACCCCGTTCATATGGCTTTTGATTTCTTCTCGTGACGGATTCGGATTTTTTTCCAAGAGTGCGGCCGCCTGCATGATTTGCCCCGATTGGCAGTAGCCACATTGAGGTGCTTGCGCTTCTATCCAGGCTTGCTGTAAGGGATGGTCACCTTTTTCTGAAAGACCTTCTATGGTCTTGATTTTCTGTCCATTGGCCACATTGTCCACTTGAAGGACACAGGCCCTAACCGGATTCCCATCCAAATGGATGGTGCAGCTACCACATTGCGCGATACCGCAACTATATTTGGTACCCGTAAGTCCCAAGTGTTCCCGTAATACCCAGAGCAAGGAGGTGCCTTGGGCCACATCGACCTCGTATGAGGTTCCATTGATGTTCAGTGAATAGGTAGCCATAATCATTTAGTTTCCGTTAAGTTAGCAAAAAAAGAAAAGCCGTTTGACCCGTAGCTGGAAACTTTAAGGATTCCAAAAGCGTTTATTGGTGGGAATGGGTCAATGCAAATTCACCCTTCATCATTTTTATGACGTTCATCAATGATCTGACATTGTGATAGTTTACCTTCCAAATCTGGGCCTTGGCCCTTTTTTTCGCTTCTGGACTCGTATCCAAACCGGCGTCAAACCAACCGTTATAGGTATGGTCTATGAGATACGTGTTAATATAGTGCCATTGTTTCTCAAACAACTTGGAATACCGGGGTTCTTCGGGATACAGTTTGGACATGAGCAACAGCGTGTTCAGGCATTCTGCTTGCGTCCACCATACCTTCCTGTTATCTTCAATAGTTCTTGTATTGGTTTCATCCCAGTAGTAACCTCCTTCATAAAACCCACCTTTTGAGGTGTCCCAGCCCCAATCCAAGGCATGGTCTACCATGGTTTTTGTCCTCCTCATGGTAAGCGTGTCATTTTTCTTGCCTAGCACATGGGAGGCCTCCAATAGTAAAAAAGCGGTTTCCACATCATGACCGAAGGAGACATGGTCCAAGAAGAAGTGTTCTTTACGGACACTTTCCGTCGAATCTTTATAGGAAACGGGTGTCCAGTCGCGTTGCAAGTGTAGGGTGAGGTAGCCTTTTTTCGTGGTGATGGTATCCCTAATCAATACCAAAAGTTCTTCCAGCCGTTCTTTTACCAAGGCATCGGGCCATACCTCATATAAAGCGGTAAAACTCTCCAATAGATGTATGGACGAATTCTGATCCTTCCAGTCCTTCCGGATATAGTTGTCATAGTTACGGTCATTTTCGGTAACATCCAACATCCAGGAACCATCCATTTGCAACACATCAAAATAGCCTCCATACTCCGGATCATGGGCATGTTCCTCCAACCAACGGAAGGTTTTTTTGGCCAAATTCAAAGCCGAAGTATCCTTTGAGACCTTATAATAGGTGGCCAGTCCGTAAATGGCAAATGAATTTCCATAGGCGCTTTTCCCAGTGGACAGCAGTTTTAGGGAATCCCCTTCTACACCTAACAGGGTATGGAAACCCCCGTGTTGTGAATCCCACATATAATCTCTTAAGAAATGATATCCGTGTTTGGCGATTTGCTGATATTTGGAGTCATTGTAATACAGGGCCAAGGTGGAGGCGGTCCAAACATGCCGAGCCTGACTCACCAACATTTTGTTTTGCTTTCCAACCTTATCCCATTTATAATCAAAGTCCGACCAGAAACCACCGCGGAGACTATCAATGGTCCTTGGGTACCAAACGTGCGATAAGGTATCTAGGGAAGCTTCCAATGCTATAAGCAGTTCTTTTTTAGGGTCTTTGTTATCCTCAGGAAGTTCTTTGCAGGAAAAGCATAGGATTAAAATGAATATAAGTGCAATCAGAAATCCATAGGAACTACGTAGAAATAAAGCGTATTTTGAAATCATATGTCTGGCCAAGAATGATTATACCTAAAGCTACAGATTAATTTTCAAAGAATTAGGAAGTAGCTTTTAAGAGGATAATGAATGGCTTGTTTCTATAGATTCCTCATACTCTTTATTAATCGGTTCGAAATGACTTTCTGTTTCTGTTTGGTCATTTCGATGGAGCTTGCGACTGAGAAATCTCATTTTTTAAGCCTAGATTTCTCACATTCATTGCATTCAGTTCGAAATGACATTTGGTTCACTTTAGTCATTTCGACAAAGTCCCGATTCCCATCGCGAAGACGAAAAATGAACACAATTACTCTTCATTTTTTTTACTTGCCTAAAGAAAACGAAGCAAAAGAAAGTGCACTTTCCAGTAGGAATTTTTACTTCGTAAAACCCATCTCGAAACTCGGCCGTTCCGTTGCACAGAACAGGTACCTTTCCGAGCTTTCTCGATGTATTCTTCTGGAAAGGGAATCAAAAATTCGGCATTTGGTCATTGCCCGTCATTTTTCCAAACTGCTTTTCCCAAGTTGGATATGCTCATATTTTTTACCCAGAAAAAGCTCCCTTCCCTGAATAGGGAGGGGTGTTTCCTTTTAGTGAAATCGGAAGGGTCTGAATTTGATACTTTTTCCATCGCCAAAAAAGTATCCAAAAAGGCTAGGCTGATTTTAGGATACTTGAAATCGAGCAAGTCCTTGGTCCGCATCGCCCAGGCCGTTTCCGATTGCATCGGAATACTTTTTGGGCGATTTTCAAAGGGCCATCCCCAGGCCCCCCGATTTGCTACCTATCCTAAAATAGGCCGGTTGTTTTATGCCTTGAGAAAACTTTTGAAGAGCTATCTATTTCTTACCACAAAAAAGCTCCCCTCCCTAGTTAGGGAGGGGTGTTTCACTTTGGTGAAACGGGGAGGGTCGGAATTCGACACTTTTTCCATCGCCGAAAAAAGGTTTCAAAAAGGCTAGGGTGGAGTTTTAGATTTCTCACGCTCCACTTTGTTTTGGTTCGAAATGACATTGGGATTGCTTCAGTCATTTCGACAGAGGACCGATTGCTATCGGGACGATGAGAAATCCACAAGAGCCTTCTTCTCTAAGTACTGAAGGGTGTTTCTCCGATTATCAGTTCGAGGGGCGTCCTGAAAGAGACGTTGTATCGAG
>JAUIBH010000167.1 GCA_030427985.1 Bacteroidia bacterium
GAAATTGACCTATTGATACAGGAGTAAAGCAAACACGGTATCTTTGCAACACAAAATGCATTGTATGATTCTTTTCTTCGGAACAAAACCTGGAAAAAAAGAGACCAAAATATTAAGGAATGTCGCCTGCCCACATTGTCAGCAAACAGGAACTCTTACAGCTGTTCAGCGGCCCAATAAAGCCCATGTATTTTGGATTCCTATTTTCACTCTCAATAATGTCCGCTATGCCGAATGCTCTCACTGCAAACGGGTTTACTACAAGGATGAGTTTACCCCTGAAATGGAACAGGCTTTATCCTCAAAATAAAAACGTGGCCCAATACGGCAGGGCCACGAAATTAAGGCAAAACACTTTACCCTTTTAAATGCTCAATCTTAGTCCTAGGGAGACATTATTTTGTTCCACTTCAGCATTCTTAAAAATAGGGTTCAAGTCGTATTTAAGATACAGCTGAACATCACCAAATCCCATATAACCACTAAGTCCATAAATAAAATTGCTGGTATTATAATCTCTCTTAAGCTTGTCTTTGAACTTGTTGCCATCTCTCGAGTATTTAAGTTTTTGGCGTGTGCCCAAGTTAAAACCAGCGTAGCCCCCCAATCCCACTCTAAACTTATGTTTTGTATAATATCTTATACGATGTTCTGTTTTTTTGACTTTTGAAGCCCCCATTTCAAAATGAATAGGAAAAACCAGATTGTCCATTCTCAACTTGGATTTATCCAAATCATATTCAAACTCCTCAAGGACGACCTGATTCCCATCCATAACAAAGTAGCGGTTCTCTGTAGGTTTAAGTCCATTGAATTGAAACAAAAAACCGTAGTTGAATCGCAACCAATTGGAATTGTCGAAAACACGGGTACGCCATTGCCAACCAATTTCAAAAAACTTACTTCCTCCAATTTTATAAGGGGAATCATCCAAGGACTTACCTTCTATGATTGCGTTATTGAGGCCAAATGTGATGATGATATCGGAATAGGTGCGTCTATCGTATTTCGTGTCCCAGTCCTGCCAATCATTGGAGTTGACACCAAAGGCGTACTCTCCATCAATATACACGTCTATATCCCCAAAATCTTTTTCTATCGAATCCACCTCAGAAAGCGACAGTAGTTCGCCTTCATCTCTTTCCAACAATGAAATTCTATTATCTATGATCGCCACCCTGTTTTCAATATTCAAAGCTCGGCGTTTTGCAGCCTCCTCTTTTAAGAGCTTGGCCTCGGTTTCAGAAAGTTCTCCCTTATCCAATCTTTCATTGATTTCTTTGACCTCAAGCTTCAATGCCTTTTTCTCTTGTTCTGTGATGCGTTTTTTTTCAATTTTCAACGCTTCAATTTTCTTTTGATAGTCTTCCTGTCCTACTATGGATTGAGAGATTAAAAGAAAGAATACCAATGCTAAATAAAATGTAATTGTTCTCATGATTTGTTTTGGTTTAGCCATCTCCCATCCTCTCCACCTATGTGAATAGGCGGAAAAGAATAGAAGCATGGTTTTGATTGATGAATAGTTATTCGTTACGGTCTGCCACCGCGGTTCTTAGTTTAAAATAGCCTGTTTTTAAAGCATCAAATATCTGGTCCCTGAACGATTCGTCCAGCTCATCCTCTACTTCGGCCAGCAAAGACATGGCATCAACAGACCCATTTGGCGTAAAAAGCTTATCCGCCATAATCTGTTTTTGTGCCGCATAGAGCAATGAATCCACTTCGGCATCGGTTACAGTTGCTTGCGAAGCTTCCATTTGAGCTACTTGAGCAACAATTTCATCCAGTTTTTGGGCAATCAATATATCTGTGCCTTGCCCCAATTCTTTATTTACAGCATCTTTTTTTAGGTCTTCACTTACTATTGATTGGGCAACGACAAGCTGATTTACCTGGGACTCCACTTCTTCTTTCCCAACAGGCAATTCAATGGTGGATTCGACTATGGCTTCTTCGGCTGCAACCGATTTTTCAAGTTTCAAGGGCTCTTCTTTGTCATCTACAATCTCATCATTATTCACTTGTTCCTCCACCAATTGCACAGGTTGTCCCTCTATAGCGGAGTTAGAACTAAAGTAAAATACCGACACTAAAACTATGCCTACGATACTGGCTGCTATGGCATAGGGGAACCAACGTTTCCCCCCTCTTTTTTTTCAACGGAAACCTCTGCAGCAATTTTCTCCCAAGCATTGGACGACGGTTTAATTTCCCGCTCTTTCAGTGTTTCCTTGATATGTTTTTCTAATTTATCCATATCCCAAATTTTATTTGCGCGATTCCTTTCGCGGCGACATTCCTTTTAAGGTCAAATTCTCTTGAAGCATTTTTCGGGCTTTGAACAATTGCGATTTTGAGGTTCCTTCCGAAATATCCAGCATTTTCGCAATCTCTTTGTGACCATATCCTTCAATGGCGTAGAGCAAAAAAACGGCTTTGTAACCCTCTGGCAGGGCGTCTACCAAATGTTGCACATACTCCACATCCAATAAAGCATCTTGGTGGATTGGATTCTCTTGATGCAAATCCATCGCATCTTCATCATACACCACAAATTGTTTTTTGCGAAGGTGAGAAATACTTTCCCGAACCATGATGGTTCTAATCCACCCTTCAAAACTCCCTTTGAATCCAAATGAATCCAAATGATTAAACACTTTGATGAATCCAGTCACCATGACATCCTCGGCATAATGCAAGTCTTTTACATATTGCCTGCAAACGCCCAACATTTTTGGCGCAAATCTTTCATACAACAACTTTTGGGCTTGCTGGTCCCCTTTTATTGATCTTTTGATCAATTGCTTCTCGTTATTGTTCAAAGAGATAATTCTCAAAATAATGGTTTCACTAGTGCTTCTATTTTAATAGACGCAATGAAATATAGAAAGGTTGCCCGAAAATAAATTTTTCAGGTAAAAAATTGAATATCAGAATATTAAAATTTATTTTTTACGGTCTACCACGTAATTCACCATCAACGTCAAGGCCGATTTATAGTCAGAATCTGGATAATTATCCAATAAAGCGAGGGCTT
>JAUIBH010000168.1 GCA_030427985.1 Bacteroidia bacterium
CGGAAACACATCCCAACTGCCAAAGGCAGCTACTTTGCCTTTGCCTTGAGGGGTATTGTTGTATCGTTCCAGAATCGTAGTGTTGGGGTTGGGTATTTTGTCATTACTTCGGATGTTTTTGTCATCGGCGGTTCCCGTCAAAATTTCATTGTAACCCGGATAGGAGAACCACATGGAGTTGGTCAAGTCAACTTTGCTTCCCAACGTTCGATTTCCGTGTATTTGCCCCATTTTTTCCACTTGATTCCATATAAATGGCAATAGGGCTTCTCTCCTTTCTGTCGGTCTTTCTCTCCAAAAATCTTCTTTCAACATTTCAGGATCATGAACATACTTTTTGTTGTCAATCAAAAGGGAATCTGCTCCCCTAAACAGTTCCTGCCAGCGAAAACCGTCCAAAGTGATCAATATTACCTTGGTATCTTCTGCGTTTTGCGCATTGACATTAAACATTGCTGCGAGGGCAGCCATCAAAAGAATAGTTTTACTTTTCATTTTCCTGTGGTGTTTTAAATGATGCTGTTTCGGACCAATCGCTCCAATTGAGGTTTTGGTCACGGTATCGAACCTTCCAATAATAGGTGGTGTTGGGTTTTAATCGTTTGGTTTTTTCATCGGTCAAATCGTCTTCTTTTTGACGGTTTTCCTTGTAATACCAGTTTTCAAACTGTTTCCAACTGTCCAAGGCCAAATTGTCAAAATCAGGCGACTCGGAAACTTGCCAATGTGCTGCGGCATGAAAAGCACCGCTTAACTTACTTGAAAATTCATCTGCTTTCAGCAATGTAAATTCTTCATTTACCATTTCATTGTTTATGGGAGAAACCACTTTGGGAGCTTCGGGCTTTTTTTCCAATCGCCAAATGGTAATGCTATCGCGAAGTTCGTTGTTTCTCTCCTTAATGTTGTTTCCTTGACTTATTCTTTTGATGGTGAATTTGGGGTCATCCCGGTTTCCGTCCACCTCTACCATCACAAAACCGTACTCGTCCTGGGTAACGGTGAACTCATCATAATCCCTGCCTTCAAACTCGCCCCAATTGTCAATGGCACCACCTGCGGAGGCCACATTGACCCACAAGTGTTTATGGTCTCTGGATTGTCCTCGGGAATAGCCATGTGTATGTCCAAAAAAATGGATGCTCGGCTTTCCTGTCTTGGTAGAGAAGGCTTCCAACATCTTAACCACTTTTCCAGTCGATTCTTCCTCGCCCGGAATCCAAAGTTCCGATTTAAACGGATGGTGAAGCTGTGCAAACACAAAATCGATATCGTCGTTCTTTTCGGTATCGGCCAGCACTTGTTCCAACCATTCGTACTGTTCCCGAAGGTCTCGGTAACCTTCGTTGGAATTCAACCCAATAATTCGTGTATTGCCATAGTCCTTGTACCACCAATGTTCGGCGTAAGCAGGGGTTCCATTTTCAGGAAGGCTGAAATATTTGAAGTAGAAAACGGAATTCCGTTCATGGTTTCCCAAAACGGGATATACAGGTACCTCGGCAAATAATTTTTGAGCTGGATTGAAAAAATGTTCCTTCCATTGATAATATTTGCTTCCGCTCTGAACCAAGTCCCCGGGTATCATGACCATGGCCAGATTATCCGGCAGCTTACCACCATGCTCTTTTTTCAAATACTGAAGCACACCTTGGTTCACGATCTCGGAAAATTTGTTCGGATGTTCGCTATCGTATTGCATATCGCTCATGGCCACAATGTTGAACGATTCTTGATCACCGGAGAAGGGAGGGGTCTTGAACTGAAAAATATCGGATTTGGCCTTGCCGGTTTTTACCCGATAATAGTATTCAGTAAAACGTTTTAGACCCTCCAATTTTACAGTATGCACCCGTGAATCCGAGAAATTGATGTCCTCGGCCTTTCCGGATGTCCTATTTCCCAATTTCTCAGTGGTTCCCCATTCTACGATACTTTCTTCGCCACTGGTGGTCTCCCACATGATTACCATGGAGCTGGGTTCGGCATCCTGAAGATAGGGTTGCACCAAGATTTGAGGTTCGCTCTGTGCGTTGACTTGCGTCAAACCAGCAATAAAAATGATAAGGAGTTGATTTATTTTTTTCATTAGGCTATGGCATTGGTTTTTAGAAAAGCCTCGTTTAAAATCTCCAAGGCTTTTTCAAGTTCTTCTCTAGTTATGGTCAATGGAGGGGAAAGTTGGAGTACGTTTCCCTTGGAAACCTTAAAACTCAATCCCCTTTTCAGACACTCATACATAATTTCCTCAGCTTCGGATGTTGCTTTTTCTTTAGTCGTTCTATCGGTCACCAATTCGATGCCCCATAAAAGCCCTACGCCACGCACATCCCCAATCAAAGAATACTTTTGTTGCATTTTATAAAGTGTTTTTTCCATAAACTTTTGGTCTTGTTTTACTTTTTGCAAGATGTTCTCTTCTTCCAAAACCTCTAAAAGTGTCAATCCTGCCATGGATCCCAGCGGACTTTTCTCGTGGGTATAATGTCCAAGGGAGATATGCCCAAATTTGTTGTATTCCTCACGGGTTACAATTGCAGCTTGCGGAATTATTCCTCCACCAAGCCCTTTGCCCAAACACAGAATATCGGGTTCAATATCAAAAAGTTCATATGCGAACATGGTGCCCGTTCTCCCAAAAGCGATGGGGATTTCATCCAAAATCAATAAAACACCGTGTTTGGTGCACAATTCCCTAGCGGTCTTCCAGAATTTTGTTGATGGAATCTGTACATCGGTATTGCGAATAGTCTCTGCTAAAAATGCTCCTATTTGGGAATCGTTCTCCAAAACATACTCTAAGTATTCCAATGCTTTGTCCTCATTCCCTTCAAAAATACCACGGTAAGTGATTGGGGGAGGAATACGCTCAACACCTGGCATCAGTGGCCCCATATGTTCTTGGAAAATCGCTTCGCCACCAACGCTGATAGCATCCAGGGAGGCACCATGGAATGAATCCCAAAAGGAAA
>JAUIBH010000080.1 GCA_030427985.1 Bacteroidia bacterium
ATTGGCAGTCGCCATGCGCTCCCTAAAACCATGCTTGTTTCTTCTCTTCCTTTTTGACGGCTGATACGTTCTTTTCATTTCGGAACTCTTTTAATGGATTTTGTTGCTGGGAAAATTCTTCCCGAAAAATTCTGGGCGCAAATATACAAAGACTTTTTATTTTGACAAGTCAACCGCAAAAATATTTAAATTAGTTTTTAGTACTTTTGCCACCTCGTTAACACAAGGAAAAAATCAACTGGAATATGTTCAACAAAAACATCAAACTTGTTATCGCCGCATTGATTATTGGATATGCCGTTTATCAATTTATTGAAGGGAATATTGGCAACGGAATTGCTTTGATCCTGTTTTCGTTGATATTCATCTTCTTGTATTTTAGGAACGAAATGATTTTGTTGGCCTTCCTCAGAATGCGTAAACAAGATATGGAGGGTACGCAAAAGTGGTTGGACAAGATCAAAAACCCATCTGCCGCCTTGATCAAAAAGCAAGAGGGCTACTACAACTACCTACACGGTATCATCTATTCCCAAAAAAACCTGACGCAAGCGGAGAAATACTTTAAAAAGGCCTTGAAATTTGGTTTGACCATGGATTACGATGTGGCCATGACCAAATTGAGCCTGGCGGGGATTGCCATGCAAAAGCGCAGAAAACGCGAAGCCACCCAATTGTTGCAGGAAGCCAAAAAGTTGGACAAAAACAATATGCTTACCGAACAAATTAAGATGATGCAGCAGCAGATGAAGAAGATCTAGCTGTAAAAATCCCAAATTACAAAACCAAAATCCCAATTTCCTTTTTTGGAATTTGGAGCTTGGTGCTTTTTAAAATCCTGTTTGAGCTTTTTTTCCTCGTAGATTGACAATCGGTAAATTCAAATGGGGTATTGGTCAATTGTTATATACATTTTTCATATGATTTCCAATAGTTTAATTCCCAACCAAATCAATTATGGGAAAATTGCCCTTAGAGTCAATACTAACTCTTGAACAAAAAATCCAACTTATAATATTAGATTTCTTAGCTGTACTAATATTATATAAAACATTACTTGCTGATATTATCTTCAGCAAAGATTTTGAATGGTTGTGGGTTTCACCAATTGTGTTAATTCCAATTAGTGTTCTTTTTTCCAAAAAAGGACTTTTTCATAGAAATGGTCATCTTTACAAGGGGATTTACATTGGAAAAATATTGATTTTGAAGTTTCAAATTAAATTGATTGACTTTGAAGCAATCACTATCCTTAAGTTCAAAAAAAGAAAAATTTATTCATCTATTCTTGTTGCTTCACATAATGGGTTGTCTACAAAATTTAATACGTTTGACATTTATCTTTTATGCAATCGACATACAAGAAAATCTAAATTAATATCCTTAAGTAGTCTTGATATTTGTAATGATGCTATAAATTTCATTCAAACATATTCGAATTTGAAATTTGAAGTTTATAGTCCTGACTTTAGCTAATCACCATATCCAATATTTGTGTAGCCTTATTTTTTCTAACAAAATCAAATGTACTACCCCCTCAAACTCAACGACTTTACCATCCATCCCTTATTTGGGATTTCTATGGCGTATTTTTCAACCCCCTAATCCAATAATCAATTCTTATCATGTAAACCTATAGGTTTACTTTTCATTTATTTTGTAAACTTATTAGTTTACTTTTTCGTATATTTGTAAACCTAACAGTTTACATTTTAACATAATTCGAAGTGAAATGAGAAATCAACGTAAACTTCTAATTGAGCAATTGGATCAAAAACTAAGCCCATTTTTGAATACAAAAACGGTTTTGGTTCCAGATAAAGGGTGGATAAATACAATTCGGACCACATTGAACATGACCATGGCCCAACTTGGCGGCAAATTAAGCATGACCCGTCAAGGGGTGCGGAAAATTGAAGAGAGCGAAGCCAATGGAACCATCACAATCAACACGATGAAAGATGTTGCTGCCGCCCTTGACCTTCAATTGGTCTATTCACTGGTACCCAAAAATGGCACCATAGATGATCTGGTTGAAAAAAAAGCTATGGAACTGGCCAAAAAAATCGTATTACGTACCCATCAGAACATGAAACTGGAAAATCAAGGGATTGGCGATGATAAAATAGAAGAAACCATAAAAGACCTTGCTGCTGAAATAAAAAGAGAGGTTAGAAAGTCCTTATGGGATTAGAATTTCAATACGCAGAAGGACAAACACCTTTAAATCCAGAAGAAAAGGAAGGTTTAAAAATAAAGTCCATTACAACTCAAGGAGAGTTGGATGAATTTGAACAACTCAATATTGAAAATGCGATTGAGTGGACCATACACGCCAATTTGAAACCTGAAAGAATCCTAACCGAAAGGTTTGTGAAGAACTTACACAAAAGAATGTACGGTGACGTATGGAAATGGGCAGGTGAATTTAGAAAGACTGAGAAAAACATCGGCATTACTTGGCCCAAAATTGGATTGGAACTAAAAACCTTATTGGACGATACCAAATACTGGATTGAAAACAATAGCTATCCGCCTGAAGAAATTGCCCTTAGGTTCAAACACCGGTTGGTTTCCATACATTGCTTTCCCAATGGAAACGGAAGGCACTCTAGGATTATGGCAGATATTATTATGGAATCAGTTTTTGGAAAAGAAATCTTCTCTTGGCATCAATCCAATATGGTAAAAGCCGATAGTATCAGAAAAAAGTACATAAAAGCCTTGCAAAAAGCGGACAATGGAGATATTAAACCATTGATTGATTTTGCAAAAAACTAAACTAACTCCTTATATTCCCTTCAAATTTCCGAAACACAAAAACACTACTGCCCAGCGCTCCCCACTCTGTAATACCCCTTATTCGGGATTTCAATGCTGTACTTTTTCCGTGAAGCGTTGTTTAAATGCGGTTCACGCAACCAAGGGTTGTGGCGTTTCAATACTTTGTAATTAATCTCGTAAAGCTCTGCAAAATCCGCCCAATTGGTAACGGCCGAATCCACTTCCACGGTAAAAGTGGGTACTTTTTGGTACATATCTTCTTCTTCCAACTGAAAGCCGTACTTGTCGCGGTTGGATAGGATTTCCTTTATGGCCAAAATACGGAACACATATCTACCAGTCTCCTGTCCCAAAAGTAAATCGTAATAATCATCAACCTGTTGAATACCCATATATTTTTGGATTCCGGCTGGTCCAGCGTTGTAGGCGGCTGCAGTCAAGGTCCAGCTACCGAAACGCTCTTTCCATTTGTTCAGATAATCGCAAGCCACTTGAGTGGATTTTTCCACATGATAGCGCTCGTCCACATTATCGTTCACCTCTAGACCGTACTCTCTTCCAGTTCCTCTCATAATTTGCCAAAAACCGGTTGCTCCGGCCGGAGAAACCACATTTTCCAAACCACTTTCGGCCACGGCCAAATATTTAAAATCATCAGGGATGCCATTCTTTTTAAGAATGGGCTCAATAATGGGGAAATATTTATTGGCTCGCTTCATCAACAAAAGCGCATTGGATTGCCAGTAGGTGTTCACCAAAAACTCACGGTCCACACGCTCCATAATCTCTGGGTCTTCCTGAGGTACAGGTTCACCTGCAAAGTTTAAATCTTCAGGAATGTCTATGGCACTTATTTGGTACGTTTCAGCTACATTTTTATCCTTGGTCTCAGGTTCCTTAAGGTCAGGGGTTTCTTCCACTTCATTCGACTTCACTGCAAAAATGAACGTGCTCACAACAGCAACCAATCCTATGATCGCCAGTATATTTTTTAGATGTTTCATAGCAAATCTTTTATTTGAGTACCGTAAAGATACTATTATAAAGACGAAATTATTCCAAAATAATTGTGGGGAGGTGCTCATTGAACCATTTGGCCCGATGTATGATCATGGTATGCGTTCCATTTTTCACGGTTATGCAATCGGTGATATTCGTGACGGGAAAAACAGCATCTTTTTCGCCATGAATATGAACCAAGTTCTCTGGAGGCACGGTCTGTTTCCAATTTACAATTTGATCTATGGACCAGTCAATATAATTTTTGTCCCTCACAGATAGATATTTTTCATAAAGATCCAACCGTTTGGTAACCGTTTCCCCAAATGCGTATTTGGCCAAAAGTTCCACATTGTTCACCAGACCGGTGGGCAATAGCTTATGGACTTTGGTGTACTTGGCAAAAAGCATCCGCTTAGGAAGCTCCTCTTTTGTTTTGACGCAAGAAACTGCAATTATTTTTTTGGTCTGAATGATTTTCGCCATTTCCTGTACCAACATCCCTCCAAAGGAAACTCCTATAAGCACAGGGTTTTTATGCTTGATTTTTCTACACATCTTTTGGGCATATTCCTCAAAAGGCATGCCTTTTTCGGGAAGAAACCACTCCAGCCTATGGGTCTGAAAAGTGTCCGTTGGGAGTTTTATGCCGTCAAAAATAGATGGGTTGGCAGCCATCCCGGGCATCAAGTAGACATGGATTTTGTTATCGGACATTTAACACCAAATATCGATAAGCTCTAGGAAATTAGCAATATTTTGACTAATTTTGTGTCCCTTTTGTAACTAGCCCCTCGTATCTGAATACATTTTTTAAAAGGGGTAACTGCAATTTACCATTTTGGTAATTGTACTATGTCAATTTAAAAAACAGTACTATATGACAGAAATGGAAATTAACGACAATAGTTTCTTACGCCAATTTGAAGCTAAGGTCAACGGGCATTTAGCCAAAATTGAATACTCTTCCCAAGAGCGTAAAGTATTTTTGACCAAACTGGTAATCCCGGAAGAAATTACACAAGAAGGCTTTAAAGAAGCCTTTATCAAAGCCGTTCTACATGAGATTCAAGAGAAAAACCTTAGGGTTGTACCTACAAGCCCGCATATAGCCGGTTTTTTGAGGAAAAACAGACAATACAAAGAGATGCTGCCCGTAGGCATCAGAATCTGACCAAACCAACAAAGTAAAAGATTTTAACCTCTCAGCAATGGGAGGTTTTTTTATGCCGAAACGGAAGCGGAAACAAAGTCAAACCGTACCAAGCCATCCTCATCAATTTCTGTTAGTTCCACTTGATGCAAGGTATTCACCAATGCTGGATTCCACGGTGCTTTAACCTTTACGTAGTTTTCCGTAAAGCCATGAATATAGCCCGATTTGTTCTCCCCTTCAAAAAGGACGGTCCTCACGGCACCCAATTGACTTTCGTAGAAAGCCCTTCTTTTTTTGGCTGAAAGTCCACGCAACATCTTACTGCGCTTGCTTCTCACCTTCTTTGGAACCACTTGGTCCATTTCAGCAGCTAAGGTATTGTCCCGTTCCGAGTAGGTGAACACGTGCAGATAGGAAATGTCCAGTTCGTTCAAAAAATGATAGGTTTCCAAGAAATGTTCATCCGTTTCTCCTGGGAAGCCCACAATAACATCAACCCCAATACAGGCATGAGGCATGGTTTCCTTAATGCGTTTTACGCGGTCCACATACAAATTGGACAAATAGCGGCGGCGCATCAACTTTAATATTTCATCGCTGCCACTCTGAAGGGGAATATGAAAATGAGGTACAAAAGAATTGCTCTGGGCCACAAAATCTATGGTCTCGTTTTTCAAAAGATTGGGCTCAATGGATGAGATACGAAGTCGATGAATCCCATCAATTTGGTCAAGGGCTTTCACCAAATCCAAGAAGGTATGTTCATGCCGTTTATTCCCAAATTCGCCCTTGCCATAATCACCGATGTTTACACCTGTCAACACAATTTCCTTGATGTTTTTGGAAGCTATTTCCCTGGCATTCAGCAAAACATTTTCCAAAGTATCACTACGTGATATGCCTCGAGCCAAAGGAATGGTACAGTAGGTACATTTGTAATCGCAGCCGTCCTGGACTTTTAAAAAAGCACGGGTACGATCACCAATGGCATAACTGCCCACATAGAAATCAGCTTCCTCTATTTCACAGGAATGTATTTGGGCGCCCCTTCGACTCCGCTCAGGGTCCGAATCCAATAAATCGTTCAGGTAATCAGTAATCTTGAATTTTTCGGTGGCTCCCAAAACCAAGTCAACGCCATCAACAGCAGCCAGTTCTTCTGGTTTCAATTGGGCATAACAGCCCACAGCGACTACGAAAGCTTCGGGGTTGCCTTTTTGGGCCTGCTTTACGATCGTCTTAAACCGCTTATCCGCATTTTCGGTAACGGAACAGGTGTTGATGACGTAGATGTCAGCTTTTTCGGAAAAGTCCACGCGCTCAAAGTCCTCCTTTTCAAAACTTCGCGCAATGGTGGAAGTTTCGGAGAAATTTAGTTTGCAACCCAGTGTATAAAAAGCGACTTTTTTGTTCATCGGCCCAGTCCTTGTTTTAGGGGCGCAAAGATAGTGATTTGTTGAGAGTTAGGCACTACTGACTGGATTAATGGTAATTCCTAATATACTAATCATTCCCAACAAAATTGGCCCTTCCAAAAAATCTTCGATTCACGAAGTTATTGAGATTGGAACCAAATCGATAATTGAATCCAAACCTGGTATCGATGTTATAAGCTGAGGGCAGGGTTACTCTCCCGCTCAAAATATCCTGCTCGGAGAAATCTCCAGATGCCAGGTAAATTTGGTCTTTTACGTAGTTTCCTTCAACCCTCATAAAGAAAGAAAAATTCCCTGTGACCCGAACTTCGGCACTGATATTCAAACCTGTGGACCAAAAGCTAAAATCATCTAGATAATTTCTAAAACGATATCCAACTTCCACATTACCCCATCGTTCATTGAGTCCTAAACTGGCTCTCAAACTATGGAGAACCCTGGTTTCTTTGGTAGCTCCGTAAATCGTTTCATCAACATAATTGTTATTCCTTACTTCAACCCCATAATTCACTCTTAAAAATCTGGAATTCTGCACGGATTCCGGAAAGAAATTGTATTCTATACCTGGTCTAAAGCTGACCTGGACCTTATAATTAAGTCGGGTGTTCTGACGACCTGCAATATCATACCCATAAGACCATTGGGGTGAAATAGACTTCACCAACTGGTGACTAAATCCAAATTCTGATACATCAAAATTATTCTCAATTTGGTCGATAATCTGGTTACCGTCTTGATCAAGTACAGGATCATCATTTTCATCAACTCTTGGTACATTTTGAATCGTTCTCCTTAGCCTTTCATCAATTCTCCCGGATAGGGATATTTTCCATTCATCCGTAATACGATTAATATTGAAATCTCCACCAAAATTGATTTCCTTGCTCAATTCCTCTAATTCAATGTTTGCATCAGTCCCCAGATTAAAAACCCAATAATTCCAAGGATCAGTACTTTCCTGAATTGTATCTTCCCGAACGCCAGAGTCAGTCTTCATGTTAATTTCAATCTGCTCTCCAGCTTTGGTTTTCGCAACATACGGAGCTAACCCTAATTTGATAAACCGAGTAAGTTTTTCCCGCACTTCAAAGTCGGTGTCCGTCTGTTTGGTGTTTACGTAAAGGGTGTCTCTTCTACCCGCATGAATGTTTTGCTGACCTATAAACAAAAGTTGATATTGTTTTCCGCCTCCACCGGATCTGTTATCGTTAATCAGCAGAAAGATATCTGCCGTTTGATTATCCCGGTAGAAGTCAACCGCTGTAATTTCCGTTCTGATAAAATCCATATCACAGCCTCCATCTCTTCTATTGCAACCATCGATAAACACTTTGAGTTTATTGGGAAGATTGTTATTATCAATTAATGTTTGACTGATAGCAGAAGGAAGAAAGGAAAAAAATGTTAGAACCAATAAAAGTGGTAAGGGTCTCATTTAATTAGGGTTAATTCAAGTTGATAGCTCCCGGAAGAGCTAGATGAGATGCAACTGCAACACTAAATTTGTGTTTTACCGTTTTTGTTGAAAATAAGTTGACATTTCACATGAAAAAGCAAAGAAAACCATTGTCGCTTTTTTACCGACAACTAATATAAGCAAACGCAGTTTCTTTTTTGGCATGTGAACAAGAGTTATAATTAAAAGCCCCCCGATTATAACAAAATAGAATATTTTTAAAAAATAAAATGAAAACACTAAAATCACATACGAAGTAAAGTAAACAACGTTGCTAACATGAGGCTGTACACAAGCGTTACATTTCTAACAAGTTATGACCATAGTACTTATCTACAACTCCAGAACAAAACCAAAACTCTGTGGTCGCTGCCCTGACTTCCCGATAGACATCGGGAAACGCCTGCGCATAGCCCAAACCGATAACAAAATCCCAATTTTTCAACTTAAAAACCCCTACCTCACTTTTTAACCAAAAGCTTTCTTTTTGTTCAAATCTGACATCAGCTGAAATAAAGAATCCAAAAACTGTACTTTTAAGTTGATAAACAGTCCAATACCTTATGCCCAAAAAAGTCTTCCTCAGTTTAAAATACCCCCAACTTGCCATTGATATGTTGAAACAAGCTGGATTTGACATCACCATCAACGAAAACAACAACCCGATTCCGCAAGAGGAATTGATCAACATTTGCCAAGAGTATGATGCTCTTTTAAGTACGGGCTCCAACAAAATCGATGCCCATTTCTTGAAAAGCTGTCAGCATTTGGACATCATCTCACAATTTGCCGTTGGTTATGATAATATTGATGTGCAAGCCGCAAAACAATTCGGCATTGTCATAGGGAATGCCCCTGGAGCCATGACCGAGGCCACTGCCGATGTAGCCTTCGGGCTTATGATCATGGTTTCCCGAAAAATGGTCCACATGCACAAAACCATCGAAAAAGGACAGTGGAATCACTTTATCCCCACGGCCAACCTTGGTTTTGAGCTGGATGGCAAAACCCTGGGTGTTTTTGGACTGGGAACCATTGGTAGGGTCATGGCCAAACGCTGCAAGGCCGCTTACGGTATGAATATTATCTATCACAATCGGTCTAAAAACCAAGAGGCTGAAGACACGCTTAATGCAAAATATGTATCCTTTGATGAACTGTTGACCCAAAGCGATGTCATCTCCGTGCACAGCAATCTTACCGAAGAAACCAAAGGTTTATTTGATAAAGATGCCTTTGCCAAAATGAAAGACAGTGCCATTTTCATCAATACGGCCCGTGGAGGAATCCATAACGAAGCTGATTTGATTGAAGCCCTGAAAGCAGGTTCTATTTGGGGAGCAGGATTGGATGTCACCAACCCAGAACCCATGCAGCCAAATAATCCACTGCTTCAAATGGAAAACGTGGCTGTACTGCCCCACATTGGCTCCTCAACTGTGGAAGCCCGCAATGAAATGGCACGAATGTCCGCCCAAAACATCATAGATTTCTACAAAACAGGCAAAATCCCCTATCCAGTGAACTAGGTGAATCATAAAATGTCGGCAGCATTGGCTAAAAATCCATACCTTAAGCCATTACTAAATTCAACCTTTATGAAATTCCGATTATTGCTTTTGGGCTTTGTCGTTCTGGCAAGCTATTCCTGTAAAAATGAACCCACCTCTTCTTTAGCCGATTACCAAGGGGACGAAACCTACACTGTAATTGTGGGTGAAAACAAGGTGGGCTACCTAAAAACCAACATTTCCGGGGACACCATCAACATTGATTACGATTACAAGAACAATGGTCGTGGTCCAACCATGAAAGAAACCATTGTCCTCAATCCAGAAGGTTTCCCAACGAGCTGGGATGTTACCGGAAACACCACTTTTGGCAATGCCATTGACGAACACTTTAGCTTGGAAGGTGAAAATGCATCTTGGACAGATGCTACGGGCTCAGGAAGCGCCACCCTCGAAGAACCTCAATTGTATGTGAACCAATTTGGAAGTCCCTACTCCACTGTTTTGGCAGCCCGTTTGTTGTTAAACGCTCCCGAAAACACATTGCCCGTGCTTCCTGCTGGGAATTTGACCCTCACCAAAATGGAAAATGTAACCGTACCGAATGCTTCAGGTGATGGAGAACTGGCATTAACCACCTACGCGTTGTCCGGAGCGGACCTAGACCCTTCCTATTTTATCTTGGACGATGCCCAAAAGTTCTTCGCTTACATTTCACCACGTTATATTGTGATTCGTGAAGGTTTTGAAGCAGTTGAAAAAGACATGCGTCAATTATCAGAAAACTATTCCGCGGAGCGCTATGAGAATCTACAAAAAGAATTCGCCCATAACTACAATGGCAAGGTGCGCATTAGCAATGTGCGGGTTTTCGACCCCAAGACCTTATCCTTGACCGAACCGGTTTCGGTGGTGGTTGAAGGTGAAAAAATAGCCGCCATTGAAGCTGCCGATGCCTCAGGTGAGGACGAAATCCAAATTGAAGGAAACGGCGGCACTTTAGTGCCCGGTCTTTTTGAAATGCATGCCCATACCGGCGATGATGACGCTTTGCTGAATGTACTGGCGGGCGTTACTTCATTCCGGGATATGGGAAATGACACCGAAGTGCTGAGTAGCTTAATAGAAAAAATTGAATCTGGGGTGTTGGCCGGCCCACGCGTTACCCGATTAGGCTTTATTGAAGGAAAAAGCCAGTACAATGCCAATAACGGTATTGTGGTGGAAAGCAAGGAAGAAGCCTTGGCGGCAGTGGACACCTATGACAGCCTTGGGTTTTATGGCGTGAAACTGTACAACAGTATGAATGGCGATTGGGCTCCCGACATTGTGAAAAAAGCGCATGACCAAGGTTTGTTTGTAACTGGACACGTTCCTGCTTTTTCCAATGCCAATGCCATGTTAAATGCCGGTTTTGATGAAATGACCCATATTAACCAGACCATGCTGGGCTGGGTTTTAGAACCTGATGAGGACACCCGTACCCTATTGCGACTCACCGCCATGAAACGCTTTCCAGAATTGGATTTGAACAGTCCAAAAGTTCAGGAGACTATGGACTTGTTCGTGGCGAATAATACTGCCATAGACCCTACTTTGGCCATCCATGAAATGCTGATGCTCTCCCGAAATGGGGAAGTAACCCCCGGAGCTGTGGACTATATAGATCACATGCCCCCCAACGAACAACGAAGCCTAAAAGTGGCCTTGGCCCAAATTGCAGATGATGAAGAGGACAAAGCCTATCGAGAAGCTTATGCCAAAATCGTGGAGACCCTTAAAATGATGAAAGACAAAGGCATCTTCATTGTGGCGGGAACCGACTTGGGTGGTGCGTTTAACCTGCACCGCGAGTTGGAACTCTACAACCAGCAATTGGGCTACACTCCCGCCGAACTCCTAAAATTGGCTTCGTATGATATGGCCGCATATCTGGGTAAAGACGATTTGGGTAGCATTGAACCGGGTAAACTGGCCGATTTCTTTTTGGTGCCCGGCAACCCGGTAGAGGACATCAAGGCTATTAAGACCATTGCTTTGGTCTCACGTGGTGGTACCATCTACTACCCCACCGAGGTCTACCCTGCATTTGGTATTACCCCGTTTACCGAAAAACCGGAAGTAAAAGAATAAGTTTAATACCAACAATTTTTAAAAAGCCAGTTGTGATTTTGCAGCTGGTTTTTTTGTTGATAAAGGTGTAAATGCTGTTTGTAAACGAAAAACGAACTCATTTGTCGATTGATATAAATCAATTCGTTCCGAACTCAGTCAACGTATTAAAACGGACTCTATTTTGAGCATTGGAAAAATTTAAAAAAGAAAGAACTATTTTTTTGTACGGAAATATTCCGTACATTTGTATTATGAGTACAAAAATAGCTAGATTCGATACCAGATGGACAGAGGAACAAAAGCGTTTGTTCGAACGCGCATCCACATTAGGTGGTTTTCGCTCGCTTTCTGAGTTCGTGTTTTTTGCTGTGCAACAGCATGCTGAAAAAATTATTGAAAAGCATGAGAAAATTATCTCTACAGAAAGAGACCAAGAAATATTTGCTAACGCATTAATGAACCCTCCTAGCCCTAATTCCAACCTCAGGAAAGCCGCTAAAAGATATCTTGATTTAATTGAACCAGATGGGGTACGAAACAAGGCCACTACAATCAAATCATAACCGAATTGATTTTGACTGTGGCTATGATTTATTAAATAATTACCTCAAAAAGCAAGCGAGTCAAGATGTAAAGAGAAACCTTTCCGTATGTTTCGTTTTGTCAGACGAATCAAATATTGTCAAAGGTTATTATACACTTTCAAATGCCTCTATCAAGAAAGATTTGCTTCCAAAAGTCACAACAAAACGATTCCCGAGGAGTTATAAAGATTTACCCGTAACTCTACTTGGTAGGCTTGCAATAGATACCTCAACAAAAGGAAACGGATTCGGGGAACTGATGTTGATTGACGCACTAAAACGAGCATTTGATGTTTCTCAAGGTACAATTGGTTCCATTGCAATAATTGTAGACCCCATTGATGATAAAGCTAAAGGATTTTATTTAAAATATGGCTTTATCAACCTTCCCGATTGTGGTAAAATGTTTCTTCCAATGAAAACAGTCGGACAATTGTTTTCATAACAGTCTATCCCAAAACAATATATGACCATTCCGGTAATCAATTGTTTTAGAGGAAGGTAGGTGTTTTTGGCTTGAAAAATCACCACAACTCACTTAAAAAACCGATAACGAAAATCCCAAAAACTTCCCTAATACTTCCGCCACTTTTGCGTTAGCTCAAAAACGTGCTCCAAAATTTGGGCTTCGGTCTCAGTAAACTCCACATTGCGGCGTTTCATCATCGCTTCGGCCACCTCAAAGGCCTTGTTAGTCTTAAACGCGGTAAACCCTGAAGCACCGCCCCAACTAAAACTGGGGATAAAATTTCGAGGATACCCACTGCCAAAGATATTGGCACTTACCCCTACCACCGTTCCGGTGTTGAACATGGTATTGATGCCGCATTTGCTATGGTCGCCCATCATCAATCCACAAAATTGAAGTCCGGTTCTGGCAAAACCTTCGGTTTGGTAACTCCACAAACGAACGGGAGCGTAGTTGTTCTTCATGTTGGAGGTATTGGTATCCGCGCCCAAATTGCACCATTCCCCCAACACGGAGTTCCCCAAAAATCCTTCATGCCCTTTATTGGAATACGCAAACAACACCGAATTATTAACTTCTCCTCCCAATTTACAGAAGGGTCCAGCCGTTGTTGGGCCGTAAATCTTGGCCCCTATCTTTAAAATAGCACCTTCACAAAGCGCAAAACCACCGCGAACAATACAACCTTCCATGATTTCGGCATTCTTACCGATGTAAATTGGTCCCGTGGAAGCATTTAAAATACTGAACTCGACCTTAGCGCCCTCCTCCAAAAAAATATTTTCTGGGTTTACTACCTGATTCGTTTTGGAAATAGGCTGACTCTTTCGTCCTGCAGTCAATACTTCAAAGTCGGATTGTAGGGCTTTCCCATTATTGGAAAAAATATCCCAGGTGTTTTTTATGGTCAACCCTTTGGATTTATAGTCAATTGTTACGTAATCGGAAGGGACAAAATCTTTTTCAGGTTGGGCAGTGACATAGGCAATGTAAGTGTCCCCATCCATTAGGGCCTCTCCTAGTTGAAGCTTTTGGATGGCTTTCACCAAATCAGAATCCGGTAGATAGCTAGCATTGATGACCACATTCTCATCAGAAGTTTTCAACGGAAACTTTGTGGACAGGTAGTCTTCTGTCTTCACACTGACCGATGCGTTCAACCACTTTTCCCATTTTTCACGAATAGTCAATACGCCCACCCGTATTTCGGCTACGGGGCGCGTGAACGTAAAGGGAAAAAGGGCTTCTCTATGGGTTCCGTCGGATAGAATGTAGTTCATGGCTCAGTGTTAAGGGTATAAAAATAAAAAACGCCCCTAAAAACCATCAGGAGCGTCCATATATTTCGTCAAAAAGAGTGACCTACTCGGCCTTCTTCTCTTCTTTGCTGAATTTTTTGTACTTATTCTTGAACTTATCAATCCTACCAGCAGTATCCACCAATTTGGTTTTCCCGGTATAGTATGGGTGCGAAGTTCTAGAAATCTCCAACTTTACCAAAGGATACTCCTCACCATCAACCGTGATGGTTTCTTTGGCTTCTGCGGTTGATTTAGTGATGAACACATCGTCATTGGACATGTCTTTGAAAGCCACTAATCTATAATTTTCTGGGTGTATGCCTTTTTTCATCGTCTTAACTACTTAATCTCAGATTTTTCGAGGTGCAAATTTAAGGATTTCTTTGATTCTTCCAACTGAAAAAAGAAAAAAAAGAAAAAAACTACCTTTAACTGTAACAAAATCCCCTCTTAATTCACTAACAAACTATAATCAACACTTAAAATAAACAAATGGAAGAACAACAACCAAAAGCCAGTAAATTTATGCTGAACTACGGCCTTATTTTAGGCCTGGTTTCAGTCGTTTTCGGGATAATGCTCTACACCCAGAAGATGCATTACGAAATGAGCACGCCCGTAATGATTGTATCACTGATAATAAGTGTAGTGGCCATTTTCCTTGGGGTGAATGCATACAAAAAAGCCAATGGAGGGTACTTGACCATTTCGGAAGCACTAAAAATTGGCGTTGGGATAGCATTGGTCTCCGCCATTATATCGCTGATTTACCAGTATGTTCAAATTAATTTTATTGAGCCTGATTTTATGGACAAAGCCATGGAATTGGCAAAACCCAAAGCGTTTGAGCAAAATCCCTCCATGACCGAGGAACAATGGGAACAAGGTGTGGCCATGCAGAAAAGTTTAGGCTGGCTCCGCTATCCCATCGGACTCATCATTAGTTGTGTCATTGGGTTGGTCGTTGGCCTCATCGCAGGGCTCATCCTAAAAAAATCCAAGTCGGAATACTAAACCAAAAAATGCTACTTTTGAAGGGAATTCGAGAAACAAGCAATGCAAATCTCCATTGTAATTCCTTTACTCAACGAGCAAGAGTCGCTTAACGAACTACATGATTGGATTGTACGTGTAATGCAATCCAATCATTTTTTATATGAAATTATCTTTATTGACGATGGCAGTACAGATGGATCCTGGGAGACCATCACCAAGCTTTCGGAAAAGAATGAGCATGTAAAAGGCATCCGGTTTTT
>JAUIBH010000081.1 GCA_030427985.1 Bacteroidia bacterium
ATGATGCCCTTCCAGAACCTACCGAAGAAGAATTGTTGCTGAATGAGGAATATTTGGAAGAACTGGCCAAGAAAAAACAGCGCAAACGTATCTATTGGGCCGCAGCAATTTTTGCGGGATTAGTTGTTATTGGTGGAGGTATCTCCGTGGCCTATTTTGGTTTCAAACAAGTACGGGATACCGTTTTTGGATATCCGACCAAAGAATTGTTGGAGGGCGAATGGGTCTCTAGTTCCTATGGTTTTCCTCCTGTGGAATTGGAAACGCCCGATGTACTTATCCGGCAAGAGGTAAAACTCCCTCCCGAAACCGAGGAGTTGATTGCAGAGCTCCAAAGTTTTTCTTATGGAAGTTATGTGGGCATCTTTTCAGTGTCCACAAGTTCTGTGACCTATAAAGAACAAACCGATCCCGATTTTAACGCAGCCGTTGGGTCTACCTTATCCAATTTTGAAAAATTTGGGCTTAGAAATATCATCACCAAACAGGAGGAGTTTGTAACCCAGTCCGGTGTAAAAGGATTAAAAACCTACGGTACAGGAACTCTGGATGTCCCTGGAAGCAGTGAATCCAAAAGGGCCAAATACAACATTCTTTCTTTTGGCGGAAAAGGGTTTATGCAGCAAGTGGTCATCACTTGGGAGGATGGCGATGATTATGCAGAACAGATCGTAGACCGAATATTGAACAGTTTGGACGTAAAAACGCAAGTATAGATGTTTGAAAATATAGAATTTGCAAATCCACAGTTTTTCTGGTTGCTCTTATTGCTTCCACTGGCTTTGCTATGGTATTTTTTCAAACGGAAGAATGAAATGGCATCCTTACGGATTTCCAGCATCAAAGGTTTTTCGGTGAGCAATTGGGCTTCTCAAATAAAACCGGCCCTTTTTATCCTCCGTCTCTTGGCATTGGCTGCCATTATCACGGCACTTGCACGGCCACAGACAGAGGATATTTCAACACGGACCAAGACCACCAAAGGGATTGATATTGTCATGGCCATCGATGTGTCTTCCAGTATGCTGGCTCGCGATTTAAAACCCAACAGGCTTTCTGCCCTGAAGGAAGTGGCCGCTAATTTTATCAAGGAGCGCCCCAATGACCGAATTGGTTTGGTGGGCTATGCCGGTGAAAGCTACACCAAAACACCCATTACCAGTGATAAATCCATCGTACTCGCTGCACTACAGCAAATCACCTACGGTGAATTGGAGGATGGAACCGCCATTGGCATGGGACTGGCCACATCGGTAAACCGTTTGAAGGAGAGCAAGGCCATCAGTAAAGTGATTATTTTGTTAACGGATGGTGTGAACAATTCCGGGTTTATTGAACCACAGACTGCCGCCGATTTGGCCGCGGAATTTGGCATTAAAACCTACACCATTGGTCTAGGCACCAACGGAAACGCACTTACTCCTGTGGCATACAACAGGGATGGCACCTATAGATATGGCATGCGACAAGTGGAAATTGATGAAGACCTCCTCAAGGGAATCGCACAAGTGACCAGCGGAAAATATTTTAGGGCCACGGACAATGAAAAATTGAAGGAGATCTATGAGGAAATCAACAGTTTGGAGAAAACCGAAATAGAAGAATTCAAATATTACAAGTACGAAGAAAAATTTAGACCACTCATATTTTTGGCAGGAGTCTTGTTATTATTGGAATGGGGATTACGCAACTCGCTATTCAAAAGTTTTATTTAGGAAATGATTCAGTTTGACGAAAAAATATATTTCTACCTCTTGGGCATTATTCCGGTAATGGTCCTGGCCTTCTTTTTTCTTCAACTCTGGAAAAAAAGGACACAGCGCCAGTTTGCGGATACCAATTTGTTGAAGCGATTGGCACCGAACAAGTCAAGTTTTAAATCCGCCTTAAAGTTGATTTTTCTTTTGGCCGGGCTTTCCTTTCTCATTTTGGGATTGGTCAACCCAAAAATCGGGACCAAACTGGAAACGGTTAAGCGCGAAGGGGTGGACATTGTCTTTGCTGTGGATGTTTCAAAAAGCATGTTGGCCGAGGACATTGCTCCCAACCGACTGGAAAAAGCCAAACGATTGGTTTCAGAAATCATCAACCAATTGGCAAGTGACCGAATAGGGATTATTGCCTACGCAGGTCAGGCATATCCGCAACTTCCCATTACTACAGATTATGGTGCGGCTAAAATGTTCCTACAGAGTATGAATACGGATATGCTGTCTTCGCAAGGTACCGCCATAGATGCTGCCATAGATTTGGCGAGCACCTATTATGATGATACCGAGCAGACCAATCGGGTGCTGTTCATTGTTTCAGATGGAGAAGATCATTCCGAAGATAACACGGTGAATGCGGTGGACAAGGCCACACAAAATGGAATCCGCGTTTTCACCATTGGCGTCGGAAAAGCTAAAGGAGCACCTATTCCCATCAAAAGAAATGGTGTTGTAGAAAGTTTAAAGAAAGACAATCAAGGTGAGGTGGTCATCACTAAGTTGAATGAAGCCATTCTGTCCGAAGTTGCCGACCGGGGCAATGGCGAATATATTGATGGTTCCAACACCGATCAAGCCGTGGAACGTATTAAGGAATTATTGAACCAAATGGATAAAACCGAATTTGAAGCCAAACAGTTTGCCGAGTATAAAGACCAGTTTCAATGGTTTCTCGCAGCAGGCTTTTTATTTCTATTTTTGGATATCTTCCTTTTGGACCGAAAAACACAATGGTTGAAAAAACTAAATCTTTTTAATGAGCATGATGATGAATAAGATAAGATTGCTATTGGGTCTGATCTGTTGTGTTGGAATTGCCCATGCACAGGAGGAAATTGTGGACAAAGAGGCCAAAAAAGCACTGAGGACTTCCACCAACCTCACTTATGAGGCCAATGAAGAACTTACTTCGAACGATTTTCCCGTTGCCGAAGCCAATTACAGAAAGGCCATTTCAAAAAGTAAAGAAAATGTGGCGGCCCCCTTTAATTTGGGAAACGCTTATTACAACCGCGAAAGTTACGGTGAAGCTTTTGGACGATACAAACAGGCGGGTGAATCAACTGAAGAAAAACCAGCAAAGCACAAGGCCTTCCACAACATGGGCAATGTGTTCATGAAGAACAAGGAATACGAAAAAGCCGTGGAAGCCTATAAAGAAGCTTTGCGCAGCAACCCCAATGATGATGAAACCCGATATAATCTAGCACTGGCCAAGAAAATGCTCGAAAAACAACAAGACGAGCAAAAGAACGACCAGAACCAAGATAATAAGGACAACCAAGATCAGCAGGATCAAGACAAAGATCAGAACCAGGACCAAAACAACGAAGGGGACAACGATAAGCAGGACGAGGGAAAACAAAACGAGGACGAGAACAAGGACGAAGGTGATGAAGGTGAAAATGGCGAAAATAAGCCTGAAGAGAATCAAAAAGGAGACGGAGACGAGAAAAAAGAACAAGAGAAAAAACCCAATCAAGGGGATCAACCTGAAGAACAGGAACAGGAGCAAAAACCACGACCCAATCAGCTTTCCAAACAGCAGATTCAGAATTTGCTAGAGGCCATGCAAAATGAAGAAAAGAAGGTGCAGGAAAAAATGGAGGCCATGAAAGTGAAGGGTAAAAAAATCAGAAACGAAAAAGACTGGTAATGTACAGGCTGAGGGGCAAAATAGCGTTGTTTTTAGCTGCGATTTTTTTTGTGGCCCACTCTTCCTATGCCCAAGATGATGAGGTTTCCTTTGAGATGAACCTCAGCAAGGAAAAACTGGGCATCAATGAACGGCTCCGGGTAGAATTTACCATGAACAAAGACGGGGATAATTTTACTCCTCCTCCCTTTGAAGGATTTAAGGTGGTCATGGGACCTTCACAATCCATTAGTTCGTCATGGATCAATGGAAAGCGTACCTTCTCCAAAACCTATTCCTATATATTGGTGCCTACGGCCCGAGGTAATTTCACCATAAATCAAGCTACCATAGAAATTGGTGGGGAAACCTATAAAACCCTCTCCAAAACGGTTGAAGTGACCGCTGCCGTGGACAAGCCCAGCGACCAAAAAACGGTTGATGATGTTGCGGATGAGAGTCTTCATTTGGTAGCGGAAGTCTCTAAAGGAAATCCATACCTCAATGAAGCAGTCACCGTCATCTACAAGCTCTATGTGAGTCCCAACATCAGTGTTACCAATTACAGGCCGTTGGACAATCCCAAATACAATAATTTTTGGAGCCAAGAAATTCCTGTGACCAAGCATACGGCCCAAAATGGTACTTATGAAGGCAAGCCTTATAGATATGTTATACTAAAAAGAATGGTGCTTTATCCGCAAAAGGCCGGGCAGTTGGAAATTGAGCCGCTTTCCCTGGAAATTTTTGTGGATGTGCCCACCAATCGCCGGGACTTTTTTGGAGGTCGAATCTATACCCAGACCAGTAAAACGGTATCTGCTGGTAGAAGGACCCTAAATGTGAAACCGCTTCCTGAGCGTGGAAAACCTGCCAATTTTGGTGGTGCTGTTGGTGATTTTGAATTCTCGGTCTCTGCTAGCAAGACCCAATTGAATGCTTCGGAATCGCTGCAAGCTGTGGTGGAAGTTTCAGGAAAAGGAAATTTAAAGCTTTTCCAACTTCCTGAACCAGAACTTCCCAGTTCATTGGAAGTGTATGAACCGGAATATGAGGAAAACATTCAGACTTTCACCTCTGGTATGGAGGGCAAGGTGAGCAACAACTACACCATTGTACCCTCATTCAGGGGAAAATACCCCATCCCCAGCATTTCTTTCAGCTATTTTAACCCGGATACCCAGAGATATGTGACCCTCAACTCCGAAGAAATCAACATTGAGGTGTTGGAAGGGCCAACCAATACATCATCCAGCACTATTGCGGGGACGCCATCAAACCAGCAAGTTGTGGTGCCCACCGGAAAACAGTTTCACTTTATCAAACTGAGCCCGAACCTGAGTCCCATCGGCGTAAGCTACTTCTTTGGGTCCAACACTTTCTACATGCTTCTGTTTGCTCCATTGCTGTTGATTCCCATCGCTATTTTTTCCTTTAAGAAAAGGGAGGCCATTGCCCAAGATGTAGAAGGGAACAAGATAAAACGAGCCAACAAATTGGCCAAAAAGTACCTATCAACCGCAAAAAAGGAACTCGGCAACAAGGAAGCATTTTATGTAGCGTTGGAAAAAGGGCTTCACAATTATTTAAAGGCCAAACTGAAAATTGAAACCTCTGAGTTCAGTAAAGAAAAAATCACATCCATTTTATTGGATAAAAAAGTGGGGGACGCAGATGTGGAAGGCTTTATTGCTTTGCTAAAAAGTTGCGAAATGGCCCGTTACAGTCCATTTTCTGATGTGCAAATGCAAAATGATTATGACAAGGCGAGTGAGGTAATCTCTAATTTGGACAAACAATTATGAATCTAAAAAAATTGATTGTTGTATTAGGTCTCTTTTCATTTTTCTTGGGGTTTTCCCAAAACAACAGCCTATTTGACCAAGCCACAGAGTATTATAATAAAAGTGAATATTCCAAAGCGATAGAAAACTATAAGCAAATACTGGAAAATGGGGAGCATTCGGCGCAGCTTTACTTTAATTTGGGAAACTGTTATTATAAGCAGAACGCCATTGGACCCAGCATTTATTATTATGAAAAGGCCCTTCTGCTAGACCCCTCGGACAGCGAGATCATCAATAATTTGGCCTATGCCCAAAATATGCGGTTAGATGCTATTGAGGAAGTGCCAAAAACCGAACTCTCCCAGATCTACAACTCCGTTGTGAACCTCTTTTCATTTGATCAATGGGCCTATATTGCGGTAGCACTTATCTTTTTATTTGTATTGGCCTATTTGGCCTATTTCTTTCTTAGATATGCCAATCAAAAGCGAATGGCGTTCATAACCAGTATTTTTTCACTGGCTTTGGCGGTTGTATGTGTATTAATGGCTTACCTGCAATATCAAGGGTTCAAAAAAGACAATCCTGCAATAGTTTTCAGCAAAGAAGTACAGGTTTCATCAGAGCCCAACTACAACAGCGAGAACGTCTTCACTTTACACGAAGGCACCAAAGTCAACGTTATGGATCATTTGGACGATTGGAGCAAAATACGCATTGCAGATGGGCAAACAGGGTGGTTGTTGACCGATAATATTAAGTTGCTGAAGGACTTTTAAAAGTTATTTAACAATTTTTTACGTGCCACGACTTATTTTTGCGCAAAACGGTGCTATGCTTCGGCTATTGGCTATTCCTTTTATTTCGGTGATATTGGTCACAATTTTGATGGCCTCTCCCTTTGTGCCTCTATTGGGCAGGGAGTACAGTGCCGCATTGATCATAGGTTCGTCTGAAGAAGAAAACAATAGCAACGAAACAGCTCCCACCAAAAATTTTGAAAGCAAATACTTTTTACTCCGGAATTTTTTTCCAGTAGATGCATCCTTTCAACAAGAAAAAAACCTGAACTCAATGGGGTACATCTTCCCTATTTTGGAGTATACTGTTGAGATACTTGACCCTCCCCCCAAGAGATTGATTTAATCTTCACACACATTCAAATCAATTTTTAACGGTCTTCAAAAAACAATTTGAAGACACAACTATTATAGTATTATGTTCAAGTATATTAAAAACGACTTGCCTGCCAGTATAGTGGTCTTTTTTGTGGCACTTCCCCTTTGTTTGGGAATTGCCCTGGCCAGTGGCGCGCCTCTTTTTTCCGGGCTTATTGCCGGTATTATAGGAGGTATTGTAGTGGGCGCACTCAGTGGCTCACAAATTGGGGTAAGTGGGCCAGCTGCAGGACTAGCTGCCATTGTTTTAACGGCAATAGGCACCTTGGGCGGTTATCAAAATTTCTTGGTGGCCGTGGTTTTGGGTGGAATCATCCAAATCATCTTCGGTTTGCTCAAAGCCGGGGTCATTGCCTACTATTTTCCCTCATCGGTGATCAAAGGAATGCTTACCGGAATCGGGATTATTATCATTCTAAAACAAATTCCACACTTTTTTGGCTATGATGCCGACCCCGAAGGCGATTGGGCCTTCTTTCAGGTAGATGGTGAAAACACGTTCAGTGAAATCATTAATACCATTAACTTTATAAGCCCTGGAGCTACTATCATTGCAGTTGTAGCACTGGCCATCCTTATTCTGTGGGACAAGGTCCTCAGTAAAAAGTCAAAAATATTCCAGCTCATTCAAGGTCCTTTGGTCGCTGTGGTTTTGGGAATTATTTATTTTGCCCTTACACAGGATAATCCTTCTTGGGCCATTTCAAAGGAGCATTTGGTGAAAGTACCTGTCCCAGATAGTTTTGAATCTTTTGCCGGCCTGTTCAGTTTTCCTAATTTTTCGGTCATTACCAACCCCGAAATTTGGATAACTGCCTTTACCGTTGCTTTGGTGGCCAGTTTGGAAACCTTATTGTGCGTTGAGGCTACAGATAAATTAGATCCAGAAAAACGAGTAACACCCACTAATCGAGAGTTATTGGCCCAGGGTGTGGGGAATACCCTATCCGGTTTGGTTGGTGGTTTGCCCGTAACCCAGGTTATTGTGCGTAGTTCAGCCAACATTCAATCTGGAGGTAAAACCAAGGCATCTGCCATTATCCACGGCTTTTTCTTGCTGGCCTCCGTTATTTTAATTCCAACGTTGCTCAATATGATTCCATTATCGGTATTGGCAGCCATTCTATTTATTGTGGGATATAAACTGGCCAAACCAAGCCTGTTCAAAACCATGTACAATGCGGGTTGGAAACAATTTATTCCTTTCGTTGTTACTGTAGTGGGAATAGTTTTTACAGACCTATTGGTAGGTATTGGGCTAGGCCTAGGTGTTGGTATTGTGGTTATCTTGATCAAAAGTTACCAGAACTCACACTTTCTGCATATTGAGGATAAGAGCAATGGAGCCCACAAAATAAAGATGACCTTGGCCGAAGAAGTAACTTTCTTTAACAAAGGAGCCATCCTAAAAGAACTTGATCGCATTCCTGAAAATTCCTATCTTGAATTGGATGTTCGGAAGACCCGATATTTGGACAATGACATTGTAGAAATCTTGGAAGATTTTTCAGGCAAGGCCAAAAGCAGGAATATTGATATAAAACTTATCTCTGAAAGAGGAGAGGTTGAAAATCCTTCCAGTTACATTGAATTTTTTAATCTAAGACCGAAAAAATCGGCATAAAATATAGATATGAAAGCACACACCAAAGAAACACAAGCCACCATGACGCCCGAAAAGGCCCTTCAATTTTTAAAGGAGGGCAATGAGCGTTTTCAACAAAACCTAAAGGCCAACAGAAATCTTTTGGAGCAAGTAAATGACACCAAGGATGGGCAGTTTCCTTTTGCCACAATTCTAAGTTGTATTGATTCCAGAGTCTCTGCAGAATTGGTTTTTGACCAAGGTCTAGGAGATATTTTTAGTGTAAGGATTGCCGGCAACTTCATTAACGAGGATATCCTGGGAAGTATGGAGTTTGGCTGCAAATTGGCCGGAACTAAGGCCGTTGTTGTACTGGGCCATACAAGTTGTGGCGCAATTAAGGGTGCTTGCGATCATGCTCGCTTGGGCAACCTTACTAAGCTGATCAATAAAATTGAACCAGCGGTTGATGCTGTCCCAGAGCCAAAAGATGAAGCTTTGAGAACATCCAAAAACTTGGATTTTGTAGATGCCGTAGCTGTAAAAAATGTTGAAATGACTTTGGACAACATTAGAAATCAAAGTGAGGTTCTAAAAGAAATGGAGGACAAGGGAGAAATCGCCATTGTGGGTGCCATGTACGACATCTCGGATGGCAAGGTCACTTTTCTGTAACCTTCATCAACAATAAACCATAAAAGCCCAATGATCTTAAAGTTATTGGGCTTTTTTATATGGTAAATTTACTATCTTCAACCTGCACAACCGTAACCATTTTTATGTTCCAAAATTTAAAAGGAGATTTATTTGGAGGTATTACTGCAGGTATTGTAGCCTTGCCCTTGGCACTTGCTTTTGGGGTAAGTTCCGGACTTGGACCCAGTGCCGGTCTGTATGGCGCCATATTTATCAGCTTTTTTGCATCCCTTTTTGGTGGAACAAACACACAAATTTCTGGCCCCACCGCTCCAATGACTGCCGTGAGCATGGTGGTTATTGCTGGAATTGTGGCCATAAACGATGGAGACATCAACCAAGCCCTTCCGGCCATTCTTTCGGTTTTTCTTTTGGCTGGGATTATGCAGGTAGGTCTTGGGCTTATTGGCTTGGGAAAATACATTAAATATATTCCTTACCCTGTTGTATCTGGTTTTATGACCGCCATTGGGGTTATTATACTGGTCACACAGATATTACCGGCCGTGGGGTATTATCCAAAGGAAGACCATGCCTATGTAGGCCAATTTATGCCTCAGGCCGAGGAAAGAATCTTAGAGAACATCCTCCAAGAAGAAGCTGGCGAAGGTATTTTGGTCTTGGAAAATTTTGAAGAAACCATTAAACGGGCAGAAGGTATAACCCCTGCAGATATGCAAAAGGAAGCCAGCACCTTGGCCGCTAAAGACGCTTCGGGGGTGATTGGCACTTTTAGAGTACTCCCCCGCGCCCTTCAAAATATTAACTGGTTGGAATTGGGGCTTGCCCTCGCCACTATTCTCATTATTTATGGTTTTAAACGGATCACTTCTGCAATTCCCAGTACTTTGGTGGCACTAATTGTTGTTTCTGGAGCTGCTTTTGGATTTGGATTGGAGTATCGCCCTATTGAACAAATTCCAAGTGGACTGCCCATTCCCAATCTTGAAATCTTTACTGGCTTTCAACTCAGCTCCATTACCCCGTATATTTTTACAGCACTCACCTTGGCTTTGTTGGGAGCTATTGATTCCTTGCTTACCTCAGTGGTAGCCGATAATATGACCCAGACCAAACACAAGCCCAATAAAGAATTGGTGGGACAAGGTATTGGAAACAGCATTGCTGCCATTTTTGGTGGTCTTCCAGGGGCCGGTGCCACCATAAGAACTGTGGTAAACATTAACTCAGGCGGTAAAACAAAACTGTCTGGTATGGTTGCCGGCGTTCTTCTTCTTGTTATTCTATTGGCCCTTGGGCCAGTGGCATCCCAAATTCCAGCTGCGGTTTTGGCCGGAATCTTGGTCACCGTTGGAATAGGAGTAATGGATTACAGAGGGTTAAAAGCCATCCCCCACCTTCCAAAGGACATTAAATTGGGGCCTTTAAAGCTCAGTTCTGAAGTGATCATCATGTTGGTGGTCATGGTCCTCTCTTCCATTTGGAACCTTGTTTATGCAGTCGGAATTGGTTTGGTAATAGCTTCATTGATGTTCATGAAAAAAATTGGGGACCTTACTGCACAAAGATCGGATGTAAAGCCCTTGCGTGAAGAAGCATGGTCCGATGAAAAAAATCTTCCTGCCAAAATCAAGGAAGAGGTTTTTATTAAACATATAAAAGGGCCTCTGTTTTTTGGGTCTACCAATGAGTTTCAACAGTTGGCATCCCAAATTCCCCATGACGCCACTACAGTGGTCATCCGAATGGGAAGAATGCAGTATATGGATCAATCTGGTCTGTATGCCATGGAAGATGTGCTACAAGATCTGTTGCGAAAAGATATTACTGTACTATTGGTCAACATATTGGATCAGCCTAAATACATGATGGAGCGAATTGACATCATCCCCGATTTAATTCCTGAAGAACATATCTTTGATAGTTTTAAATCTTGCATGGCTTGGATAGGCAACAACAATTCAACCGACTGATAGCCCAACAAACCTATTTGTTACATGTCCTTCCTAAAATTTCCCAACGATTCTGGACCCATTTATTTAGAAACGCTACAAGGGAGACTGCCTGTGGAACCCTACAATACCTTCAGTAACCTTATTTTTTTGGTGCTTATAGTATACTGGGGAATCAAGGTCTACAAAAGTCCAAAACAACAGCTGTTCTTGGCATGGGTGCTGCCAATAATAGGTATAAGTTATATTGGCGGTACCATTTACCATGCCACCCGAAGCCATGAATTCTGGCTCAGGCTCGACTGGATGCCCATTATGCTATTATGTGCATCCTTGGTCATTTATTTCATTTTTAAATTGGTTCAAGGTTGGTGGCAACGCACACTTTTGATCGTTTTGCTTTTAGGTGCATCCATACTTCTACGTATCCTTCCCATTCCGAGCACATGGCGCATTTCGTTGGGCTATATTATCACAGCAGCAACCATTTTGCTTCCCTTGGTTTGGTACTTGATAAGAACCGAAGGAAAAAATCTAGTATTGGTCATCTTGGCCTTTGTTATTTTTGGCATTGCGGTTTTCTTTAGGAGCATTGATCTCACCCAAACGTATTTCCCCATGGGGACCCATTGGTTATGGCATTTTTTTGGTGGCATTGCAGTACATTTCCTAATTGCCTACATATTCAAGGACAATTTGCTAAATTTGTCCGCCAATACAGCCATCAAACATGATTGAGACCATTAAGGAACATTTGGCTGAAGTGGAGAAATTCACCTCAACCTCAAAAGATGAAATTGAAGCTTTCCGAATCAAGTATTTGGGAAAAAAGGGACTTTTGAACAGCTTTTTTGCGGAGTTTAAAAATGTGCCCAATAATGAAAAGAAGGAGTTCGGACAGGTGGTCAATCAATTGAAAAATGCAGCCACCGATAAAGTAAACGCGCTCAAAGCTGCACTTGAAAACCAAGTGGAGGCCACAGGCAAGTACGGGGACCTTACCCGTCCCGGTGAGCCCATTACCTTGGGCGCTAGACATCCCATATCCATTGTTAAAAATCAGATAATCGATATTTTCTCCAGAATCGGGTTCAATGTTTCCGAAGGGCCGGAAATCGAGGATGATTGGCATAATTTTACGGCATTGAACCTTCCGGAATATCATCCGGCTAGGGATATGCAGGATACATTTTTTATCCAAACTGATCCAGATATTTTATTGCGCACGCACACCTCTTCGGTTCAGGTGCGCTACATGGAAAGTCATAAACCGCCCATCCGTACCATTTCTCCTGGAAGAGTCTATCGAAACGAGGCCATCTCAGCCCGATCACACTGTTTTTTCCATCAGGTAGAAGGTCTTTATGTGGACAAGAATGTTTCCTTTGCTGATTTAAAACAGACTTTGCAGTATTTCACTTCGGAAATGTTTGGAAAGTCAAAGATTAGATTGCGCCCATCCTATTTTCCATTTACGGAACCTAGTGCTGAGGTTGATGTGTATTGGGGATTGGAAACCGAAACCGACTACCGAATGACCAAAGGAACCGGCTGGTTGGAAATTATGGGTTGCGGCATGGTAGACCCTAATGTTTTGAAGAATTGCGGTATTGATCCCGATGTCTACTCCGGCTTTGCTTTTGGTATGGGCATAGATCGTATCGCTCTGCTCCTGCATCAAATTTCTGACATTCGCTTGCTAAGTGAAAATGATGTCCGCTTTTTGGAGCAATTCAAAAGTGCCTTTTAGCCTTATTTTTTTCGCTTGACTTTTTTGCTTAGCACCCAACAGAGAGTTTTAACACAAGTTTAAGTTCGTTTGGTTTGGTATCTTCCGAACCAACACTAATTTTGTGCCTTCAAAATCCATTTTATGGAAAAATCGAAGGAAGAAATCATCGAAACTTTAGGGTTGCATTTGGAAAGAGAGAACAATCTACCTCCATTGGCTGCCCGTATCTATGCCATTTTAATCTTGACTAACGAGGACGGCCTCACTTTTGAAGATTGCATAGAAAAAAGAGGGGCGAGCAAAAGCTCCACCTCAACTTCACTGAACCTTTTGGTCAACATGGGGTTAATCACCTATTTCACAAAACCCGGTGATCGAAGGCGCTACTTTTCTACGGCTAAGAAAAAAACCTTTTTCCTTACTAAGCTTCAAGAAAACCTAAACCGTATGGAAACCGAAAAAAACATTATCACGTTGGTTTTGGGGTACCATAAAAAACACAGCCCAAGGAAATATGAGGAAGGCCAAATTAGGACTCAGGTATATCTGGATTATGTAAATGAGAACGAGAAAATCCTGAAAAAATCAATAAAAAAATTAGAATCCATTTTAAATGAGCAATAACCCCAGCAACCTTAGTTTGTATATGAAAACAATAACATCAATCTTAGTAGCAATAAGTGTGCTTTTGGTACTGTCCTGTGGGGACAAAAACCAACAACAAGCTACAACGGCTCCCCAAGCACCTTCGCTTAAGGTAACCACACTTGAAAAACAAGATATTACCCTATATAAAAGCTATTCCACTAATATTCAAGGCGAACAAAATGTGGAAATCTGGCCCAAAGTCTCTGGGTTCGTTCAAAATATATATGTGGAAGAAGGGCAACAGGTGAAAAAAGGGCAGTTGCTCTTTAAACTGGAAACACAAACACTCTCCCAAGATGCCGAAGCGGCCAAGGCGGCTGTTAATGTGGCCCAAGTAGAAGTGAATAAACTAATACCATTAGTTGAGAAAAATATTATCAGTGAAGTGCAATTGGAAACTGCCAAGGCCCAATTGGAACAAGCAAAAAGCAACTATAGCAGCATTATAGCCAACATTGGCTACTCCAATATAATAAGCCCCGTAAGTGGGTACATTGGTGAAATACCCTATAAGGTTGGTGCTTTGGTCAGCAGCACTATGGCCGAGCCTCTTACTGTGGTTTCAGACATTAGCAACATACGCGCATACTTTTCAATGACAGAGAAAGAATTGTTGCAAATGAAAATGCAAATGGCCCAAAATGGGGTTGACATCTCTTCTAAAAACACCCCAGAAGTGGAACTTGTAATGATCAACGGCGAAACCTATCCCCAGAAAGGGAAAATTGCCATGGTGAACAATATTATTAATGCAGCCACAGGAAGTGTAACCCTTAGAGCAGATTTTAACAATCCCAATTTATTGTTGAGTTCAGGCAGTACAGGCACCATAAAAGTGCCGTCCACTTATGAGAATACTTTTGTAATTCCTCAGTTTGTTACCGTTGACCTTCAAGGCACCAAAATGATTTATGTGTTAAATAAGGATAACACCGTAAGCACAAGACCTTTGAACATTGTTGCACAAACCGACACTCAATTTATTGTAAAAGAAGGTCTGGAAGCTGGAAGCATCATAGTTTTTGAAGGGGTCTCCAAACTAAAAGATGGTCAAACCATCAATCCCATAAAACAATAATTGTCATCAATCACCTATAGCACAAAAAATATATGTTTCAAAAGTTTATAGATCGTCCCGTACTTTCCACTGTGATATCAGTCATCATAGTAATTCTAGGTGTTTTGGGGCTTAGTACTTTGCCGGTGGAACAATATCCCGAGATTGCACCTCCCACAGTACAAGTAACTGCCAATTATACAGGAGCAAACGCCGAAACCGTGTTGAAAAGTGTGGTGGTCCCTCTTGAAGAACAAATTAATGGTGTAGAGGGTATGACCTACATGACCTCATCGGCCAGTAATGATGGCGCCGCCAGTATCAGTGTGTTCTTTGAACTAGGAGTAGACCCCGATATTGCAGCCGTTAATGTTCAAAACCGAGTGGCACGGGCGAACAGCCTTTTGCCACAAGAAGTAATACAGACTGGGGTAAACACCCAAAAAGCACAGAACAGTGCGCTTCTATTCTTCTCTATTTTCTCAGAAAATGAGAATTATGATGGCACTTTTGTGGAGAACTATGCCAAAATCAACTTGGTTCCCCGTTTACAACGGATCAAAGGTGTGGGGAACGTCAATGTTTTTGGCGCCAAAGATTATTCCATGCGTATATGGATCTCTCCCAATAAAATGGCAGCCTACAATTTGGTACCGGCCGATATCCAGGCTGCCTTAAGGGAGAAGAACCGCG
>JAUIBH010000169.1 GCA_030427985.1 Bacteroidia bacterium
ATATCCGTATCGCGTGATTTTGAAATGGTGGATCTTTGCCTTGGCCATGCTCGGGGCCCTGTTCGTGACCGTGGTCACCGTAAGCTTCCAGGCCATTAGGGCCGCAAAGGCCAATCCCGTGAAAAGTTTACGAACGGAATAAGACATTTGAATTGGAAATAATATCCCATGTTTAAGCATCATCTAAAAATATCATTCCGAAACCTTCTAAAGAACAAGGGATATACTGTGATCAATAGTATTGGATTGACCTTGGGTATTTGGTGCTGCCTCATGATTTCTCTTTTTATAAAAGATGAAATTGGATGGGACAATTTCCATGAAGGGGGTGGTCAGCTTTCCCAAGTAATGGCCAATGTAGCAGCACAAAATGGTGATATTGATACATGGGATGGTATTGGATACCCCGTTGGAGAAGCATTATTGGAACACATTCCTGAAATTAAGGCCCTGACCCGAACAGCCGGACCAAGGTCTTCCGCTTTTGGAGCTACCGAAAACTTCATGGACGTTAGAGTCATGGGAGCGGATCCAAACTTTTTCACTTTGTTTTCCTTTCCGCTCAACAACGGCGCTTCCCAGAGTTGTTTGGAAAACCCAAAAAGCGTGGTGATTTCGCAAGAATTGGCCTCATCCTACTTTGGCAAAGCTAATCCCGTGGGAAAACCCATTTCCATTACGTTGGATGAAAATGCACAGGAGTATTTAGTAACGGGAGTGTTCCAAAAGATTCCACAAAAATCCACCTTGCAGTTTGATGCCGTGGTGCCCTTGGACAATTTCTTGCCCATGAACAACACCAGTTGGGGTAATGGATGGACAAAGACCTATGCCTTATATGATGACAACCTTACCTTGGGCCAAATCAATGAAAAAATCAAGGAAACCCCAAAAAATTGGGGTAACTCCGATTGGTTCACACTTTTTCTCCAACCCTTACAGGACCGCTATTTATACGGAAAATTTGAAAATGGAAAAGTGGCAGGGGGACGCATAGACAACATATATTTGTTCCTGATCATAGCCATTGTTACGTTAGTGATTGCTTGTTTCAATTTTATTAACCTGGCCACTGCTCGCGCTGTACGGCGCACTAAGGAGGTGGGGATAAAAAAAGTCATTGGTGCCGGAAGAGCTTCTTTGATGTTCCAATTTTTCATGGAATCATGGATACTTGTTACCATTGCCTCACTTTTGGCATTGATCCTCGCCCAATTGTCAATTCCTGTCTTTAATTCCATTACATCCAAAACGTTTTCCCATGTTCTCAATGAACCTTTTGTGTACATAGCGCTCCTATGCATCATTCTCATCACCGTTCTTCTATCTGGCATATACCCCGCATACTTTTTATCCCACTTTAAAGCGGTAGCGGCGCTCAAAGGTGTTTTGAAAGAAGATTTGGGTCAGAAAAAAATAAGGGCGGGACTAGTGGCTTTTCAGTTTTGTGTCTCCATTGTCATGGTTGCCGGGACTATGATTGTCTACTTCCAAATGCAATACATCCACAACAAAAATCTAGGGTTAAACCGGGAAAACATCATCTATGTCCCAATGGATATGGGTACCTACAAACATGCAGGAGCCATAATGGAGGAGCTACAGCAGTTTTCCGACTTTAAAGCCATAAGCAGGGCCAGTGGAGATTTTGTCCATATGGAAGGAGGCTCATCCGACCCTGTCTGGGAAGGGCAAACCCAAAAGAATGAAAAATTGTGGTTTACCATTCTCAATGTTGATTTTGGTCTGTTGGAAATGCTCGATATTCAGCTCGATCAAGGACGTTTTTTTTCTCCGGAAATGGCCACCGACACCTTGAATTATATTGTGAACGAAGAAGCCGTCAAGGCCATGGGAATGGAAAATCCCATTGGCAAAAAACTCAGTTTTTGGGGTGATGAAGGCGGACAAATTGTGGGAGTGGTCAAAGACTTTCACTTCACCTCCCTGCATACTGCCATTAAACCTTTGATCATTCGCTGCAGACCAAAGGAGTCTTATCTGTTCTATGCCAAAACCAATATTGGAAAAACCAGTCAGGCCATTGCCCATTTAGAAACTGTCCATAAAAAATTCAGCGATTTACCTTTTTCCTATCATTTCTTGGATAACACTTTGGAGGAACGATATCAAAATGAGATGAAAATCCAAAATCTAAGCAGCATTTTTGCCCTTATTGCCATAGCTATCTCTTGTTTGGGGTTGTTTGGACTGGTAGTGTTTACCATAAATCAGCATACCAAGGAAATCGCAATTCGAAAAGTTTTGGGAGCGAACATTCCTACCCTGTTGGGTTTTCTGTCCATCGATTTTTTGAAGATTGTCTCCCTTTCTTTTTTGATTGCAGCCCCCATATCATGGTATTTTGCCCATAAATGGATACAGGGCTTTGCCTTCCATATCACTATTGGCTGGTGGATATTCGCCTTTGCCGGATTGATGGTCCTATGCGTAGCCATGGCCACAGTTTGCCTATTAACCTTACGGGCTGCCATGGCCAATCCCGTAAAAAGTTTACGAACAGAATAAAATCAACACTATGCTTTTACAATTACACAACATTTTTAAATGGGTCAACTCTGGGGGCCAGCGAATTTTTTTGTTAAAGGACATCAACCTTGAAGTGCAGGAAGGTGAGTTCATCTCCATTATGGGGCCATCGGGTTCTGGAAAATCCACTTTGTTGAATGTGATTGGGATGCTGGACGGGTTTGATGAGGGGGAATACCAATTTTTGGATGAACCGGTACACTCCATCAAAGAAAAACACCGGGCCAATCTATATAAGGAATACATTGGTTTTGTGTTCCAATCCTATCATTTGCTGGACGAGCTCACGGTAAAGGAAAATCTGGAAATGCCCCTGCTCTATAAAAAATACAAAGGCGCTGAACGCAAAGCCATGGTGGCCGATATGCTAGA
>JAUIBH010000082.1 GCA_030427985.1 Bacteroidia bacterium
AAAATCGGGGAAAATGCCGACGGTATCTTTGAATATGTGATGAAATACAAAGGTCGACTTTCCGAGGTCGAGGAATATGAAAACATCATTCTAAAAACTACGGATGATGGTGGTTTTCTCCGTCTAAAGGACGTTGCCGAAATTGAACTGGGTGCCTTCAGTTATGTGCGAAAAAACTCGGGAATGGGAAATCCCGGTGTGGCCGTCGGGGTATACCAGACCGCGGGATCTAACGCCAAAGAAATCATTGATGAGGTGGAAAGTATCTTGATTGAGAGCAAGGCCGATTTCCCCAAGGGACTGGATTATGTCATCCCCTTTAACACCAAAGATTTTTTGGACGCATCCATTGATCACGTAGTGCAAACCTTGATTGAGGCCTTTATTCTGGTGTTCATTGTAGTGTTCTTGTTTCTACAGGACTTTAGGTCCACCTTGATTCCGGCCATAGCGGTACCGGTAGCCATTATCGGAACCTTTTTCTTCCTGCAATTGTTCGGCTACTCCATCAACATGCTGACTCTTTTTGCCATGATTTTGGCCATTGGTATTGTGGTGGATGATGCCATTGTGGTGGTGGAAGCGGTCCATGCCAAGCTGGAGCAAGGAGCGGATTCGGCCAGAACCGCTACCAAAACAGCCATGAGTGAAATATCTGGGGCCATCATCTCCATTACACTGGTAATGTCAGCCGTATTTATTCCCGTATCCTTTATTCAAGGGTCGTCGGGTGTTTTTTACCAACAATTTGGTATTACACTGGCAGTGGCAATCTTGATTTCTGCTGTGAATGCGTTAACCCTGAGTCCTGCTTTGGCCGCTTTATTTCTTAAGCCGCATGACCCCGATAAAAATCATAAATCAGGATTGTTGAAACGCTTTTTCAGAGCCTTCAATGTCGGTTTCATGGCCATTACCAATAAATACACCAATACAGTTGGCACTTTGGTGAAGCGGAAGTGGGTTACTGTGGCAATGCTGGTTGGTTTTAGTGTGTTGGCCATTTTCCTTTTCAGGGTTACTCCTGCCGGATTTGTGCCTGATGAAGACCGAGGCATCATTTTTGTCAATGTGAGCATGCCTCCTGGGACCACGATCGAAAAGACCGAAGAAACCATCATGAAACTGGATTCCATTTATGAATCCATGGACATTGTGGAAGCTCGGATGAGTGTGGCAGGTTTTAGTTTGTTGAACCGTGTAAGTGCGGGTTCCTATGCTTTCTCCATCATGAAATTAAAGGATTGGAGTGAACGGGAAGCCGATTCACTTTCTGTGAATGCTACTATGCAAAGGCTAAGAGCCAATTCGGGACAATTCAAGGATGCCCAGATCATCTACTTTACGCCTCCAAGTATTCAAGGTTTTGGAACCAATTCTGGGTTTGAGGTACAGCTACAGAACAAAGGAACCGATGATTGGTTGGCCATAAACGATGTGAAAAATCAATTTTTGGGAGCTTTGAATGCACGACCCGAAATTCAATATGCCATTTCCCAATTTGATCCCGGATTTCCGCAGTACGATTTGGAAATCGATATAGAGAAAATAAAAATGGCCGGTTTTTCGGCTACGGATGTTTTCAATGCGCTTCAAGGGTATTACGGCGGAATATATGCCACGGATTTCAACAAGTTTGGAAAACAATACCGTGTCATGATTCAAGCTAAGCCGGAAGACCGTGCCAATGAAAATTCGCTTGACCATATTTATGTAAGGAACAGTAACGATGAATCGGTTGCGGTGAGTCAATTTGTGAACCTTAAAAAGATATATGGCCCTGAAGTGGTGGAACGGTTTAACCTCTTGAGTTCCGTTAAGATCAGTGGTGTGCCCAATCCAGGGTACAGTACAGGGGATGCCATTAACGCCATTGAGGAAGTTGCGGCCCAAGTTTTGCCCAATTCCTATAGTTATGATTATTCTGGACTTACTCGTGAAGAGAGCAATGCCAGTTCACAGACCGCACTCATTTTTATTTTAAGCCTTGTGTTTGTGTACTTCCTGCTCAGTGCCCAATACGAAAGTTACATTGTCCCGCTTTCGGTATTGCTATCCTTACCTATTGGAATTGCGGGTGCCATTCTTTTCATTAATGTAGCTGGGTTACAGAACAACATTTATTTCCAGATTGCATTGATCATGTTGATTGGGCTTTTGGCCAAAAATGCCATTTTGATTGTAGAATTTGCCTTGCAGCGAAGACGGGCCGGATTGTCGCTCTTTGAAGCCGCAGCCGATGGTGCGCGTGCAAGATTGCGCCCCATCTTAATGACATCATTTGCCTTTATTTTTGGTTTGTTGCCCTTGGCCCTATCCTCTGGTATCGGTGCCATTGGAAACCAATCCATTGGATTAAGTGCCGTTGGAGGAATGTTCATCGGAACCATATTTGGTGTGTTTGTCATTCCCGTATTGTTTGTGGTATTTCAAGCCCTTCAAGAGCGTGTATCAGGAAAACCCGAAGTAATCCATGAAGAAAGCAATGCCTAATCATTCATTGACCCAACAAAGTAGATTACCCATGAAAATAACATCCACATATAAATTTATTTTGCTGCTCACAGCACCTTTCCTGTTACAGTCCTGCTTCGTGGCCAAAAACTATTCGCGGCCCGAAGTGGAAACAGAAAGCCTGTACCGCACGGACAACTTACCCCAAGATAGTGTTTCCATGGCCACTATTTCTTGGCGCGACTTGTTCAATGATGAACAACTGAAGGCCTATATTGAGAAAGGTCTGGAAAACAATTTGGACATTCGGATTGCCCTGCAAAGCGTTACAGCTGCCGAAGCTTATGTAAAACAGGGAAAGGCTGGGTATTACCCAACCTTGAGTGGAACTGCTAGTTTCAGCAGAACCAAAAACTCAAGAAACAGTCAATTTGGTAGCTTTTTCACCAGTGCCTTGGAACAATACGAACTTTCTGGTGCATTATCATGGGAAGCCGATGTTTGGGGGAAAATCAGAAGTAACAAACGTGCTGCTGGAGCATCTTACTTGCAAAGTGTGGCAGCCCATCAAGCGGTAAAAACGGATTTGGTCGCTGCCATTGCCAATACCTATTATCAATTAATGGCCTTGGACAAGCAACGCGAAATAGCTGAGCAAACCCTGGAAGCGAGAAAAAGCAGTTTGGAAACCACAATGGCCCTTAAAGAAGCAGGTCAGGTGACCGAAGTTGCGGTAAAACAAACCAAAGCACAGGTGCATACCACCGAAATTATCCTCATCGATTTGGAAAACAACATCAAATTGTTGGAAAATGCATTTTGCATCCTGCTGAGTGAACCTCCGCATGAAGTGCAACGCGGAAGTTTAGAAAATCAATCTATTGAAAGTGAATTGCAAACCGGCGTTCCCTATTTGTTGTTGGCAAATCGCCCAGATGTAATGCAAGCGGAATACGGCCTCATTAATGCCTTTGAACTGACCAATGTGGCCCGAAGCAGTCTGTATCCTTCATTAAGTCTTACGGCAGCAGGCGGATTTCAAAGTTTAGAATTTGACAATTGGTTGGATGCAAGCTCATTGTTTTCCCAATTGGTAGGCTCATTGACCCAACCCATTTTTAACGGAAGAAGGCTTCGGACCCAAATGGAAGTGGCCAAAGCACAACAAGAACAAGCGCTTTTATTATACAAAAAGACCTTGCTCACCGCAGGGAGGGAGGTATCCGATGCGTTGTATACCTATAATGCTGAAACCCAAAAATTGGAAGCACGATCAAAAGAATTAGACGCCTATTCCACAGCGGAGGACTATTCAGAGGAGTTGCTGAACAATGGTCTCGCCAACTATTTGGAAGTGCTAACGGCCAGACAAAATGCCCTTAGCTCAGAATTGAGCTATGTGGATTCACAATACGGTCAATTAAGTGCCATTGTAGAATTGTATCGTGCCTTGGGCGGTGGATGGAGATAAACAAAAATCAACATGGATAGCAAGGAAGATTTATTGGCGTGTGCCATAACCAATTTTACCAAGTTTGGAAGCAAGCGCTTTTCCATGGACGAATTGGCCCATAGTATTGGTATTTCAAAAAAGACCATTTACAAACACTTTGACAGCAAGGAAGAATTGGTTACCGAAAGTCTTCAATACTTATTGCAAAATGTCCGGAAAAGTATTGATGGTTATATTCAGGAAAATCCCAATGAAAAGGATCCCCTTAAAACCATTGTATTTATTTATAAACTGGCCCTGACCCATTTTCAGGTAATCAGCCCTTCTTTCTTTTACGGTCTCAATAAATATTACCCAAAAGCGTCCAAGGCTTATGCTGATTTTCGTGCCGATATTGTCTGGAATGTGGTATTCCCCCTTCTCGAAAAAGCCCAAAAAATGGGACAGGTACGGCCAAAAGTGAATGTATCGCTAATGTGCAAGGTGTTTTTGTCCCGGATGGAAGACACTGTCTACGCCAACACCAATCTTTTTGAAGAATACAGCATCCAAGAGCTTCTAGATCACATTGTTGTGAACAACTTACGTGGAATTATGACCTTGGAATACCTACAGAACTGCAACTTAGAAAGATAATTTTTTTGTCCTACAACTCACAATTTGAAAAAATACAGGGGCCTGTTTTTTTGATTCCATATTTTAACGTGTTGATTTTTATGTTTTTAGCATTGTTTTTGGCGATGTTATCGATTAATTTTAAAAACACTGTTAAAAACATCAATAATCATGGGAACAACCAACATCAACAGAAGGGAATGGATACGAAAAAGTATGCTAACAGCGGGGGGCGCCATGGCTTTGCCGTATATCGGCCTTGCCGAAACACCAAGAGCTCCTTTGCAATTGGATGCCAATGGAAATGCGGTGTACAGCCCATTTTTTAAGGAGTTTTTACCTAAGCCCGATTCACTTTTGCCAGATTTGGCCGCCAAACTCAATGCCAATGAAAATCCGTATGGACCTTCTCCCATGGCTTTGGAGGCATTTAAAAACGCAGCTTCCGGAGGAAATAGATACGCATGGAAAGAGTTATATCAGCTAGTGGATAAAATAGCTGACTTTGAGGGTGTAGAAAGCAAAAATATTATGATGGGGCCAGGTTCTTCAGACCTATTGGAAAAAACCGCCATGGTTTTATTTATGGATGGCGGCAATGTGGTATCGGCCGACCCCGCTTATATGTCCTTGATTCGTGTTGCTGAATCTGTGGGTGCTACATGGAAACCCGTTCCTTTAAAAGATGATTGGTCGCACGATTTGAAAGCCATGGAAGCTGCAGTGGATTCAGAAACCAAATTGATTTATATCTGCAACCCCAACAATCCAACAGCAACCATGACAGACCATGAAGAACTCGTGGATTTCTGTTCCAGGGTTTCCGAAAAAGTCCCTGTATTTGTGGATGAGGCCTATCTCTGGTTCTTGGATGATGGAGCTAAAAAGAGTATGGTTTCTTTGATCAATGAAGGAAAGGATGTCATCATTGCCCGTACTTTTTCAAAAATTCACGGTATGGCGGGCCTGCGTGTAGGCTATATCGTAGCACAAGATTCCACCTTGGCAAAGCTTCAAAATATAACCCGTGGCGGCATGGGAATTTCCTATCCATCTGTTTATGCTGCAATGGCTGCAATGGATGATACTGAATTTATCGATCAATCCCGTACCTTGAATGCAGAATGCAGGGAATATGTCTACCAAAGTCTAGATCAAATGGGCTTTGACTATGTGCCTTCCCATACCAGTTTCCTCATTTTCCCTATTGAAATGGATGGTAATGCGTTTTTGGACAAAATGACCCAACTAAAAGTAGGGGTCCGTGCCTTTGAGTTCATGGATAAGACCTGGTGCCGTGTAAGTATGGGAACCATGGACGAAATGAAATTGTTCACGGCAGCAATCAATAAGGTATTGGTTTAGTACAATGGATATCAGCCTACAAAAAACCATTGTATTTCTATTTTTTATCTTCATTGGAGTTCTACTTAAAGTAAAATTTAAGTCCAAGGAAGAAATTTCCGGTATCAAAAAAATCATCCTTAACCTTGCCTTGCCGGCCACTATTTTTATTGCATTGTTGGGTATAAAAGTTGAGTTGCATTTACTTGTTTTGCCCCTCCTCGCCCTTGGACTCAACCTACTTTTGTTTTTGGCCATGCCGTTGGTTTTGCCGCTTATGGGCATCGGAAAAAGTACCCCTGAATATCGGACCGCCAAACTATTGATTCCCTCTTTGGCTCCCGGATTATCATGCTTTCCCTTTGTGCTCGAATTTTTAGGGGAAGATTATTTGGCCAAGGCAGCCATGGCCGATTTGGGAAATAAAGTCTTCGTGCTTTTCTTCCTCTACCTCGTTGCTATGAACTGGCACTATGCCCTTCAATCCAATCGAAAGAAAAAAGGTTCGGCACAATTGCTGCCAATGCTCAAAGCCATGGTTTCTGAACCGGTCAACATTTTTATTGGTGTGGCCTTACTCTTGCTGGTTTTTGGTTTTACCATGGATTCGCTCCCTTTCTTTTTGAATGAAACTTTGGAAAAGTTGAGCCTCATCATGACTCCATTGGTTTTATTGTTTATTGGGTTAGCGGTTAAAATCAAAAGAAAACAGTTCTTTCAGATTTTTTCACTGTTATGTGCCCGAGCAGGACTGGTTCTATTGATTTCAGGGTTTTTTATCTTGATTTCCGGCGTTCAAGCCCAAAATGAAATCCTGTTGACCATGGCATTTGGATTGAGTGCCTGTAGTTTTTGGCCCTATGCCCATATTGCTGCGGTGGACAGCTTGGAATTGGAAAACAAACCCAAAAAGAAAACCTTCAATAATGATTTTGGCATTGCCATTTTAGCCCTATCGTTTCCGCTTTCCACCATGCTTATTCTTGGTGTGTTGAACAGTGGGACTTTCTTTACTTCGGCCTACACCATCTTTTTGATTGCCGGGTTGCTTTTGGCCATTGGGCTGCTGCTTCCATTATTAAATGGATTACGTTCCAAGTGGGCCTACTTTAAGTTTGTAAATCCAAAACTGGAAAGGCCTGCTACTGAGAATGCCTAAGGATTTGCGGAGTTTTCATCCCAAATGATTACCTTTCATAAGGATACACTAAACTTTACATCATGCTTTTTCGACTAGCTACACTCTTTATTGTATTGATTTCAACTTCCCTATTTGCTCAAAAAAAAGAAATCAAAGTAAATCAAGACCGTCTGGAAAAACGAATTTTTGATTTAGCTGAGTTCGGACTACAAGAAAACGGCGAAACGGAGCGGGTGGCATTTAGTGATGCTGATATTGAGGCTAGAAATTGGGTGGTTCAGACCATGAAGGACTTTGGCATGGAAGTCACAATCGATGCTGCTGGAAACATTATTGGAAAACGTAAAGGAAGCGATGCTTCCAAAAAACCCATTTCTTTTGGCTCCCATATAGACCGCGTGCCCAATGGTGGAAATTACGATGGCTGTGTGGGTTCCATGGCGGCCTTGGAAGTGATCGCAACCTTAAATGAGCATAAGATCAAGACCAAACATCCATTGGAGGTCATCATCTTTCCCAATGAAGAAGGAGGGGTCATGGGTAGTAGGGCCATGTCTGGCAACCTTACCAGAGCTGCCTTTAACGTAGTTAACTCTACTGGATATTCCATGGGTGAGGGTATTATGCGTTTAGGAGGAGACACTACCCAAATTGCAGATGCTATCCGAAAAAAAGGAAGCATGGCCGCCTTTGTGGAGCTTCATATTGAGCAAGGTGGTATTTTAGAAAAAGAAAATCTCAATATTGGCGTGGTGGAAGGTATTGTAGGACTAAAATGGTGGGATGTGGTCTTTACCGGCTTCGCCAACCATGCTGGGACTACCCCTATGAACGCAAGACAAGATGCACTCTTGGCCGCTGCCAAGTTTATTGTTGCCGTAAACGAAGTCACCAATAGTTTTGAAGGAGCCCAAGTAGGGACCGTGGGCCGAATCAAGGCCCAACCGGGAGCCCCCAATGTGATTCCGGGTAAGGTGGTAACCAGTTTGGAAATCCGTGATCTTTCCTCGGAAGTGATTGAAAAGGTATTCCAAGCCATCAAGTCCAAAGCCCAAGAAATAGCTGAGGCTTCCAATGTTTCCATTGAGTTTCATCCCTTGGATACCACGGCTGATCCTGCACTGACCGACCCTCTGGTCTACAAAGAGATTGAAAATTCCGCCAAGGCATTGGGGCTTACTTATAAATATATGCCCAGTGGGGCAGGGCACGATGCTCAGGATATGGCCCGCATTGCCCCAACGGGAATGATCTTTGTTCCCAGCAAGGGTGGTATTAGTCACTCTCCAAAAGAATTTACATCCGCAGAAGATATGGCCAATGGCGCCAATGTGCTGTTGAACACGATTCTGGCCTTGGATAAAAAATTGGATTGATTCAAGCCTGATTCCCGGCTTTGGTCTTGTTACCCAATATAATTTTGAAGGTCGCGTTGGCAAGCAGTCCGATACTGAGCCAATACGTCCCCAAAATCAACAAACTTGCATATTGGAAAGGAGCCTTAAACTTGTTTATGGCCAATAGGGTATCAGAAAGCATGAAGAGCAAAACGGCCAATGCTATCCACGCATACGCCTTCCCTTTTTCTCTTAAATACAGGCCGATTCCCTGCCAAGCCATAGTGGTAATGACCAAAACATAAACCAAAACTGGTAGCATAAAATCTCCCAAACTCGGTTTGAGCCAAAAGAAAATAGCTCCTCCAATCGCGAAAAGTAGCACAAAGGAAATCCAATGGAATCGAAAACCTTTGTGTTCTATGAATCCCAAAATAAAGAGAATGTGCGCCAGTAAAAATGCGACCAATCCAAAAACAAAATACGCTGGGTTGAGCAAAAGGATATCTCCTATAAGGCAAAACCCAAAGGCCATCATCATAATTAATTTGAACTTTGCATGTCCCAGTTTTGGTGTGAAAAACAAAAGGGAAACGATAAAAATGGTGGTCAGCGGTTTAAAAAGTACATAAAGCCTATGTCCAACAAATTCAAAATAAATGGCAATACAGGCCAAAACCACACTTAGCAAATTGATGCTTGTTTGCCATTTTTTAGCTTGCCCTACCATTGTGTAAACGGATTTTTACTCAATTGGGAATTGTAATATTCCGGCTGACCTGTTACCTCTTCCCCCAGCCATTTTGGTTTTTCAAAAACCTCATCTTCATGGTTCAGTTCCACTTCGGCTATGACCAAGCCCCTATTTTCTCCCAAAAACTCATCCACTTCGAACAATTTGCTGCCCAAAGGAACTTCAAACCGTATCTTTTCTAAAATTACGTCTTCGCAGAGGTCGATTAGATTGGTGGCCTCTGCCAAACTGATTTCAGTTTCCCACTCAAAACGTGTAGTGCCAGATGCATTACTTGCACCCTTGATGGTTAAAAATCCTTTGTCCCCTTTTATACGAACACGTACTGTTCGTTCAGGGTCGGTGTTCAAAAAACCTTGTGCTATGCGTACCTGCGATGTGGCTTCCTGTTTGTAGGCATCGGACAGCACCAAAAACTTTCGCTCTATTTCCAAGTGTTCCATCAAACTAAATATACCCTAAATTTGAGTATGGACTTGGATTTTCCTTTAAGAAAAATCATTCATGTGGACATGGACGCGTTTTATGCCTCCGTGGAGCAGCATGACAACCCCGAGCTGAAGGGAAAGCCCGTTGCTGTAGGCGGGGGATCCAAGCGGGGTGTGGTCTCGGCAGCTAGCTACGAAGCCCGAAAGTTTGGGGTGAAAAGTGCCATGTCTGGTTACCTAGCCCAACGAAATTGTCCAGATTTGATTTTTGTAAAGCCCCGATTTGAACGATACAAAGAAGTCTCGAAGCAAATACGTAGTATTTTTTTTGAGTATACCGATTTAGTGGAACCCCTTTCCTTGGATGAGGCCTATTTGGATGTGACCGAAAACAAAAAAGGAAATCCTTCAGCCACTTTGATCGCCAAGGAAATTCGACAAAAAATATTGGACAAAACGGGATTGACGGCTTCGGCGGGCATCTCAATCAACAAGTTTATTGCCAAGGTAGCCAGTGATTACAACAAACCCAATGGGCAAAAAACAGTGAATCCGGAGGAGGTCATCCAATTTTTGGAAGATTTGGATATTAGAAAGTTCTATGGGGTGGGCAAGGTCACTGCTGAAAAGATGTATCGCTTGGGCATTTTTACCGGAAAAGATCTAAAACAAAAATCCATTGCGTTCTTGGACGAACACTTTGGGAAAAGTGGCAAATACTATTATTACGTGGTCCGCGGTATCCACAACAGTGCGGTAAAACCCCACCGCATTCCAAAATCGGTAGGAGCGGAACGCACTTTTTTTGAAAATTTGAGCAGTGAAATCTTTATGTTGGAAAAACTGGAGAACATTGCCGGTGAGTTGGAACGAAGGCTTCAAAAATCCAAAATTGCCGGAAAAACCGTCACCCTTAAAATAAAGTATAGCGATTTCACGCTTCAGACCAGAAGCAAAACACTCCCCTATTATATTGCCAACAAAGACCTTATCCTAGAAACCGCTAAGGAATTGCTGTACCAGTCCGAATTACAGAACTCGGTACGCTTATTGGGCATCTCTTTGGCAAACCTGAATACGGAAAAAAAAGAGGCCGAAACCAAGAAAGAATCCGTGTCCGTTCAACTAAAATTTGACTTTTAAAAGAAAAAGCTGTCTAAAACGCATTCATATTGTCATTCCGAACTGGTTTCGGAATCTCATCCTATAAATCAATAATTGTTATGAGAACCTGAAACGAGTTCAGGTTGACGCAAAAATCACTTTTTAGACAGCTTCTGCTTCTTAGTTTTTAAAGTCTGTTTCAACAGGTTCCAAGGCTGGCTTTAACATGTTTCCATCTGCATCAATCTCAACGATATTGTCAAACCCAAGTTCATCCAATTTTGAAATGATTTCTGCTCGATCACCCACCATAAACCAGTTGACTTCCTCTGGCTTTACCACTTGGTTGCTCACCGTTTTAACATCGTCCAATGAAAGTCCCCTAACATTCTGATCATACTTTTGGTAATAGTCATCGGGTAAATCATATCTAACCATATTTCGTACAGAACTGTTGACCGAACTGTTGGTTTCCCACTGACCTGGCAGCCTCAATACTTGATTGGTCTTCACTTTTTCAAGTTCTTCAACCGTTGCAGGTCTGGTAGAGGTGAACTCTGATATTTCTTTACGTATTTCGGTTACGGATTCTGCTGTTTTATCCGTTTGAACAGGGGCATACACAATAAATGGACGCTCCTCCTTGGAACCTAGCACAAATCCCCCTGCACCATAGGACCAATGTTTGTCCTCCCTTAGATTCATATTGATTCGGGAAGTGAAATCACCCCCAAGAATACTTACCATTTGCTCAAGAGCTATTTCGGAAACATCACCGTATTTTTCGGTCAAATGCCCTGCTAAGATTACAGATTGCTGGGATTCTGGTCTGTTCATCAAGTAAAGGGTATTCTTGGAACTGGTATTTGGCTTGTTGAAAGCAATTTTTGGTACATCGCCCCGCTTCCATTTGCCCAATGTTTTCTCCAATTTAGGTTTTAGCTCGCTCATCTCAACATCTCCAGTAATAATTATGGTAGAATTATTGGGCTTAAACCATGTTTCATAGAATTTTACGACATCATCCCTGGTTAATTTGGCCACCGCATCCTCATATCCAGTTCCAGTATAGGGGCTGCTATAAGGGTGGCCTTCTCCATAAAGATATTTGTTCATGACGCGTAAAGCCATACTGACCGGTTGCGACTTTTCTTGTTTAATGTCATTGATTTGTTCGCTTTGCAAACGTTCAAATTCCTTTTGTGGAAATATTGGATTGAGCACTACATCCAAGAAGAGGTCTAAACTGGCATCCAAGCTTGGTTTTAAGGTGGACATGTACACATTTGATTGGTCTTGGTTTGAAAATGTGCTCAAGGATGCCCCCAATAACTGTAGTTGCTCATTTATCTCCAATGACGTTTTATCCTTGGTGCCTTCGTCCATTAAGTTCATGGCCAACCGAGCAGTACCCGGACTGGATAAATGATCGGTTTTATACCCTGCATCGGTGACCAAGTTGATCACAATGGTGGGCACTCCTGTGCGCTGTGCCAAAACCACATTGAGTCCATTGGATAACTCGGCACGTTGCAATTCTGGGAATTTAGAGCTCTTTTGAGGCCCCAGTTCGGGCAACTTGCTTCGATCTACAGTTGAGTTCTCAATACTGTATTCTGGAAATGGTCTACACACCAAAACGTGTTTTCCTTTTGAGAGCCATTTAGCAGCGGTTTTTTGCAAATCCTCAGAAGTGGCCTCTTCAACATATTTTAATCTAGTTTTGTAATACGAGGCATCTCCGTGATAGGTTTGGTTTGACGCTAATATGTCTGAAACTCCACCAAAGCCGCCTATCCGTTCAAGGCCCATTATAAAATTGGCAAAATAACTGGCCTTAACTCTTTTAAGTTCGTCTTCTGTGGGGCCTTCTTTAATAAATCTCTCGATTTCCGCCTCAAGTTCCTTTTCCAATTTTGCTGCGTCTTCACCCTCTTTAACATTCAAATAGGTTATAAATCGACTTGCAATTTCGCTGGATGCCTGGAACGAAACAGCCGTGCTCGCTGACTGGTCTTCATAGACAAATTTCTTAAACAATCTTGAATTTTTTCCACTGCTCAGAATGGCAGAAATCAAATCAAAGTGAAGGTCTTCCCTTGCTCCAAAGGGAGGAGTGTTCCAAGCAAATAGGACCCTGGTCTCAGGAACACGATCTTGATATTCTTGACGAGAGTCATAAATTTTATTGGGAATATTGACCTCTTGACGTTCCACAGTTGGACCCGAAGGGATGTCCCCGAAATATTTGATTACTTTTTGGTGTACTTCTTCCGCATTAATGTCACCAGCAATCGCCACAACCGCATTGGCAGCTCCGTAGTAGGCTTTAAACCAATCTTGAACGTCTTCCAAGGAAGCAGCGTTCAAATCTTCCATTTCCCCAATTACAGTCCATGAATACGGATGCCCCTTTGGATACATAGCCTTGGTTAAATAATCCCACTGCATTCCATAAGGCTGGTTTTCCCCTTGTCTTTTTTCATTTTGTACAACCCCTCTTTGCTCGTCCAAACGCTCTTGGTCAATAGCACCAAGTAAATGCCCCATACGATCCGATTCCAAAAACAGCACTTGATCCAAGGCTGAAACCGGAACATTCTGGAAGTAGTTGGTCCTATCTGTGTTGGTGGTACCATTAAGGTCGGTGCCTCCAATGCTTTCCAAGGCTTGGAAATAATCTGTGTTGTAATTTTCACTTCCATTGAACATTAAATGCTCAAAAAGATGGGCAAACCCACTTTTCCCGGGTTTCTCATTTTTAGACCCCACATGATACCATACATTCACGGCCACTATCGGTGCTTTATGATCTTCATGCACTAAAAGTGTGAGCCCGTTCTTTAGTGTGAATTTTTTGTAAGGGATGTCAATATCATCTGCCCTAAACTGAAAACCCTGCCCATAGTTCATGGGTACGCAAAAAAGCCCTAGTAATAAGGCTGCTAGTAATTTTTTCATTTTGACTGTTTTTAATTGATTGATAAATTGAAGCACACAATATAGGAAATAGTTTACAATCTTCACACTTATAAACAGTTATGGCCTATATGAAAAGGACATCTCCCTGTACAAGGACAGTAAATTGTTTCCTGACCGAATCCGTGTCCGTTCAACTAAAATTTGATTTTTGAATTGTCTTGAGCATTGCCATAAGATAATTTCTTGTTACTTTGTATACGGCCTCAAAGTTTTATGACATATTTATCTATGCAACGCCCTGATTTGCACCTACATATCATAACTACTGCCGGCAATCTTTTCTACACGAACGGGTATAATTCCACTGGTATCAATGAAATTATTGAAAAGTGCGACATTGCCAAGGCCACGCTTTATAGCCATTTTAAATCTAAGGAAGACATTTGTGTTGCCTATCTTGAACAACGCCACAATGCCTTTATGGATTCCCTTAAAGGTTATGTAAGCCGACGAAAAAGCGGTAAAAACCAATTACTGGCCATCTTTGACCTGCTACAGGACATGTACCGTGAGGAAAATTTTCAAGGGTGTTGGGGCCAAAAAACGTTGGGCGAGCTTTCCCCAAAGCAGAAAAAAATTCTTGGGGTCATTCAAAGACAAAAAAAAGACCTGCTTTTATACCTAGGTGCGGTTGTGGGTGAAAACATTCCCAATATTTCCAAGGCGGAGATGGAGAAAATTTCTGGTGGACTTTACTTGTTGTACGAAAGTGCCATTACAGAGAGCCATCTTTTTAAAAACGATTGGCCCATTTATACCGCCAAAAACATAGCTCCTTCACTTTTTGCCGATGCTGAACTGGCATAAAAAAAGCCCTTCCAAAATTGAAAGGACTTTTTAGTTGTAATTCTACTTAAATTAGGCTCCTACAGCTTCCAAAGGCTGAGCCACTGGAAAATCAACAGGAATCTCAGTAGTGTTGTTTATATAGTTTGAGATGGTTTTATCTCCAACCAAAACAATCGTATCGATTAAATTTTCCTTGGTC
>JAUIBH010000170.1 GCA_030427985.1 Bacteroidia bacterium
GCTATGATGATAAGATCATGCTTGTAAAAGTTCACTTTGATGAAGGCGGTGTTGGCCCCATGCACGAACATTATCATTCACAGGTAACCTATGTAGAAAGTGGCGAATTTGAACTTACCATTGGAGACAACACTAAAATCATGAAAGAAGGTGATGCATTCTACATACCACCTCATGTTCTTCATGGTGCAATTTGTAAGAAGCCGGGCATTCTAATTGATGTTTTTAGCCCTATTCGTGAGGATTTCATGAAATAAGAGTGTTAAAATCAGGAAATTACTTGTTTTAAGGGAAAAAAAATATATATTTGGTAAACCAAATTGGTTGACCAGTTTGGAGAACCAAAAAACAAGTACATGAAAACCTAACAAACTCTATTGGCATGAAATTATACGACACATAAAAAAAGGATAGGTGCACGCCTATCCTTTTCAAAGATTACTTCTTGTGGAGGGAAGTAAAATTCAACAAATACACATTACATGCAAATTTGAAGAATTCAAAAGTAATGAATTCCCTGAAAATTTGTGGGCTATTGTGGTAAGATAAATGGATTTTTAGGCATCCTATTACGGATTTGCAAGTAACTCAACTTTTGAAATTAACTGAACAAAAAATGAATTTAAGAACTAAATTAGTAATGGTTGTTGCGTTGCTGGTCAACATACAACTATTCGCTCAAAAGAAATCGGTAACAGGGACAGTTTCCGATGCAAACGGCCCCATACCGGGCGCTAATGTGGTTGTTGTGAACACCACAAGGGGAACCCAAACCGATTTCGATGGAAACTTTTCCATTGATGTTTCAAACGGTGAACAAATTCGCTTCTCATACATTGGGTATGCACCTCAAATTGTAACTGTAACAGATCAAACAATTATTAACATTACCCTTTTGGAAGACACTTCTCAACTGGATGAGGTAGTTGTGGTCGGTTATGGTACACGTAAAAAATCCCATCTTACAGGAGCTGTTGCAAAAGTAGGTGGAGCTGAGGTTGCTGGAATCCAAGCTGCTCGGGTAGATGATGCCTTGGCTGGTAAGTTACCAGGAGTCTTGATTCAAAACCAAAGCGGAGAACCAGGAGCAGACCCAAAAATCCAGGTTAGGGCCGCATCTTCGCTTTCCGGGGATTCCAATCCACTTATTGTGGTGGACGGTTATCCTATTTCCGGTAGCCTCGCTACGGTCAACCCCAATGATATAGAGAGTTTGGAAGTATTAAAGGATGCGGCTTCAGCCGCCATTTATGGGTCAAGAGGGGCGAACGGTGTTATTTTGGTCACAACCAAAAAGGGTAGGTCTGGCAAAGCCAGTTTTAGCTATAATACCTATACAAGTATTTCAAGCAAGTATGTAAAGGATATCGAAATGCTTAAAACGGCTGGAGAGTGGGCAGAAGAATTACAAACGGATGCCTATGATCTCTCCGAAGTTGACCCAGGACTATTGGCGTATAGGCTTAACGCCTATGAAAATGCCCCTGACGTGGTGAGCATGGAGGACTGGTTGTTTCAAAACGGTACGACTACCAGCCATGACTTTAGTTTTAGTGGAGGTTCCGAAGATGTAAAGGCCTTTGCTTCGCTGGGGTATTTGAACACCAAAGGTATTGTTCGAGGCCAAGGTTTTGAAAGATACAATGCCCGGTTGAACATAGATGCCAACTTAAATGAAAAGCTGAAAGCTGGATTGAGTTTCAATGGATTCTATGGCCATCAAGATATCGTTCCACATGATATGCGGGATCTCTTGAGGGCTTATAGTATTTCTCCAATCTATCATACCGAAGCATCAATTGCATTTGTACAGCAATTGGATGCTCAAAGGCAAGCCTTGTTCGACTCAACAGGAGGCGTTGGTATTCCTGGGGCTTTTGCCGATTCCTTTGATGCTGGTTATAGGGGAACGGGTAACATTACTTCAAGCATTTATGACCTGCAACCAGGCGATATTGCACACGATTGGCATTATGGAAGAAGCCAAAATGGGATTGGTGGAACCGGGGATTCAGGTCCTGCTGCAAAGTTTGATTATGCAAGGAGGTATCAAAGAACTTATTTTGCCAATGCCAGTTCCTTTTTACAATACGAAATCTTGGAAGGGTTGAATATTAAAACGGTACTTGGAGCAGATGTCAGGGATACGGAGAATTATTATTATCAAGGAACGCTTGCTGATTCCCGAGAAAGAAGCAATCAGTCAGATTTGGATATATCAAATGTAAAACGCTCAACGGTTTTAAGCGAAACAACTTTGAATTATGCTAAAATAATAGGAAAGCATGATATTTCAGCAGTGGCTGGCCTTGAGTTTCAAAATACATATTGGAAAGGAATATCATCACAAGGAACGAATGTTCCCATTGGTCTGCCATTAAACTATAATTTATTTGCTCCCGAGGATGTCATCACTACCGAGATAGACCAAACCGTAAACAGGAGAAGTATTTTTGGGCGGGTCAACTATGCCTTTGACAACAAGTATTTATTTTCGGTATCAATTCGAAGAGATGGTGATTCCCGATTTGGGGCCAATAAAAAATATGCCACGTTTCCAGCAGTTTCTGTAGGGTGGAATGTGCACAACGAAAACTTTTGGAAATCAGAAGCATGGAGCCTTTTTAAATTAAGATTTAGTAAAGGTTCTCTTGGCACCACCTCTTTTCTTGGGCCATATGATGCCTTAAGTCTATTGGGTACTGGACCCACAGCTTACGGTTCTGGATTTTTTATTCCAACCAATGTGGCCAATGATGATTTGACCTGGCAAACCAATACTGAGACCAATTATGGTGTTGATTTAGGTTTTGCAAACAACCGTATTCGATTAAGTGTGGATTATT
>JAUIBH010000083.1 GCA_030427985.1 Bacteroidia bacterium
AAAACAAAGTACATCGACTTGATCGAGCAGACATATGATTTCCCCCAAGAGGAATTTCAATTGAAGGACAACAAACTACAGTTCCACGGTGTAGACCTATATAATTTGGTACAACGCTATGGAACTCCTTTAAAGTTTACCTACTTGCCCAAAATATCCAAAAATATACAACGGGCAAAAGAGTGGTTTGGCACAGCTATGGCTAAACATGGCTATAAAGGATCATACCACTATTGTTATTGCACCAAAAGTTCCCATTTTGAGCATGTTTTGAATGAAGCACTTAAAAACGATATTCATATTGAGACCTCATCGGCCTTTGATATTAATATTGTTGAACACCTTAAAAAGAAAGGCAAGATTTCAAAGGATACCTATGTTATCTGTAACGGCTTTAAACGGGACCAATATGTGCAGAATATTGCCAGACTGATCAATGAAGGCCACAATAATTGTATTCCCATCATAGACAATTACGAGGAAATTGAGCTATTGAGCAATGCCATTGAAGGCAAGTTTAAGGTGGGCATTCGGATTGCTTCAGAGGAAGAACCCAAATTTGAGTTCTACACCTCAAGATTGGGTATCGGGTACAAGAATATTGTACCGTTTTACAATCAAGCCATAAAAACCAATGAAAAAGTGGAATTAAAGATGTTGCACTTCTTCATCAATACTGGAATCCGAGATACCGCCTATTATTGGAACGAATTATTAAAATGTTTAAAGGTCTATATCAACCTTAAAAAAGTATGTCCAACCTTGGACAGCCTTAATATAGGTGGAGGATTTCCCATTAAAAACTCATTGGCTTTTGAATACGATTATGAATATATGGTAGATGAAATCATCCATCAGATAAAACAGGCCTGTGATGAAGCTGAAGTGGAAGTGCCTCATATTTTCACCGAATTTGGAAGCTTTACAGTTGGCGAAAGTGGCGGAACTATTTACGAGGTACTCTATCAAAAGCAACAGAACGATCGGGAAAAATGGAACATGATCAATTCGTCGTTCATTACCACCATGCCCGATTCTTGGGCCATTAGCAAAAGGTTCATCACATTGGCCATAAACCGATGGAATGAGGAGTACGAACGTGTTCTACTTGGAGGGTTAACCTGCGACAGTGACGATTATTACAATTCGGAACAGCACATGAACGCCATTTACATGCCCAAGTATAAAAAAGACAAACCGCTTTATATCGGCTTTTTTAATACGGGTGCCTATCAAGAAACCATTGGTGGTTTTGGTGGATTGCAGCACTGTCTGATTCCTCATCCAAAACACATATTGATTCAGGAAGATGAGAACGGCAATTTAAAAAGCTCCGTATTTGCAGAGCAACAAACCGCCGAAGATTTCCTGTCCATTTTGGGTTATGGTTCAAAAAAAGATAAAAATGGTCCCCTAGATCACAAAAAACTGCTGGTATCCAGCAAAAACTGATTACGAACTAGTTTAAAAAATGAAAACAAATAGAATGTATGCCGGTATTCCAAAGGAATACGGGTCGCCTGAAAAGGCAAAAGTGGTGTTATTGCCGGTTCCCTACGATGGCACAAGTACGTGGGGAAAAGGAGCTGACAAAGGTCCAGAGGCTTTTTTGGAAGCCTCGGCAAATATGGAGGTTTACGATATTGAAACGGATAGCGAAGTCTACAAACACGGAATTTACTTGGCAGAAGCCGTAACTGATTTTGAAACACCGGACACCATGGTTGAAGCCGTGCACAAAACCGTGAAGGAGTACATTAACCGAAGCAAGTTAGTGACCATGGTAGGAGGGGAGCATTCCATCTCCATTGGTGCCATAAGGGCCTTCAATGAATGTTATGAAGACCTTACCGTGTTACAAATTGATGCGCATGCCGACCTCAGAAAGGAATATAACGGGACAAAATACAATCATGCCTGTGCATTGTACGAGGCCAATGAGAACACAAATTTGGTTCAAGTGGGCATACGAAGTATGGATCATGCCGAAACCTTGGTCATGGACCGGGATAAGGTGTTTTTTGCCCATGAAATGGTAACGGACGATTTCTGGATGGACAATGCCATAGAATTGATGACGGAAAATGTGTACATCACTTTTGATTTGGATGCATTTGACCCCTCAATAATGCCATCCACGGGAACTCCTGAGCCAGGCGGACTCTTTTGGTATGAAACCCTGGATTTTTTAAAACGGGTCTTTGAAGAAAAAAATGTGGTGGGCTTTGATATTGTGGAATTGTGTCCCAATGCAAATGAGCGCTCTTCAGATTTTCTGGCAGCAAAGCTATACTACAAGATGTTGAGCTATAAGTACGCCGAAGAAAATGAATACACCGAAGATGGATTTGTTGATGAAGACGACGAATTCAAAAAATCCAATACAATACTAGACGATTACGATGAGTAACAAAGGAGAAATATCACAATTTATAGAGAAATACTACCTTCATTTCAATGCAGCCTCCCTAGTGGATGCCGCAAAAGGATATGAAGCACAATTAGATCAAGGTTCCAAAATGCTGGTTTCCTTGGCAGGAGCCATGAGTACTGCTGAATTGGGAAAGATTTTTTCAGAGATCATACGCACCGATAAAGTACACATTGTTTCCTGTACTGGGGCCAACTTGGAAGAAGATTTGATGAACCTTGTAGCACATTCGCATTACAAACGAGTGCCCAATTATAGGGATTTAACCCCGCAGGATGAATGGGATTTGTTGGAAAAAGGATTGAACCGGGTAACCGATACCTGCATTCCAGAAGAAGAAGCCTTTCGTCGTTTGCAAAAGCATATTTTCAAACTTTGGAAAAAGGCCGAGGATGAAGGCAAGCGCTATTTTCCACATGAATATATGTACCAACTCTTGTTGTCTGGGGTTCTGGAAGAATACTATGAAATCGACATCAAGGATTCATGGATGTACGCTGCGGCCCAAAAGAATTTACCCATTGTGGTTCCCGGATGGGAAGACAGCACTATGGGCAACATTTTTGCCAGCTATGTCATTAAAGGGGAATTAAAGGCCAGTACCGTAAAATCCGGAATTGAATACATGACCTTTTTGGCGGATTGGTACAGTAAAAATTCAGATAATGGCATTGGTTTCTTTCAAATAGGGGGAGGTATTGCTGGTGATTTCCCTATTTGTGTAGTGCCCATGTTATATCAAGATATGGAGATGACCGATATCCCTTTTTGGAGCTATTTCTGCCAGATCAGTGATTCAACAACAAGTTTTGGCTCCTATTCCGGGGCGGTGCCCAATGAAAAGATTACTTGGGGGAAATTGGACATCCATACCCCTAAGTTTATTATAGAATCTGATGCGACCATTGTAGCACCATTGATTTTTGCGTACCTCTTAAACATGTAATGATGAAAAACAGACAATCAATGGTGTTGAAACGGGTAATTGTGGATTACAAAAAGTTGGATAACCGCATGCTCAATCTTTTGGTGGAAAAATATCCAGACGGCTATGACAATGACGATATTGTCACCTACCGAAATGCCAGTAATGAGGTAGTGGAATGCATAGAGGTACGTACCGAAGATACTGCGTATCTGATAAAAGTGAGCAAACGCCTGGTCATGGCCATGGAGGATTATGATGTAAATGATGATAATGAAGACAGCGGCGAGGAGACATCTCTGGATACGGATGGATTGGAAGAAAATCCTGATGACGAAGAATAGACATTTAAATCAGTAGCACTGAGATATCAATTATGAAGGGGTGGCTAGTTTCCGCCCTTTCATTGAAACATAGCGATATGAAAAGAGTGGTCAAATCACGTCTGGTAGCCCTGCACAAAAACAAGGTGCTGGTACTGCAAAAAGTAGGAAAACCACTGCGGTACACCTTGCCGGGGGGCGTAAAGAAAAAGAAAGAGACGGAAGAAGAGACCCTGATCAGGGAAGTAGGAGAAGAAATTAAATTAAAACTGTCAACTGGAGAGGTACAGTTCTTTCTGTCCCACATTAAAAAAGGCAGGACCATGCCCATTGTTAAAAATTATTTTCTGGTTCATCTCAAGCCATCGGCCATCAAAGTAAAGGAAAAGCACAAGTTTGAAGCAGCTTACTGGATGGATTGGAAGGAAGCCTTGCCCTTTATGGACAAATCGGATAGGCTGGCAGTACGATCATATTTTAAAAGTTTTGGAAGAAAAACAAAGAAAAACGGAAAAAATGGAGGTCAAGTTTCATCTCGCCTTGCCATGTAAGGACATCAAGGAGACCCGGACCTTCTATCAGGAGGTTATTCAGGCCAATTTGGGTAGACATACTGAAAAATGGTTGGACGTTGACCTGTTTGGTCATCAATTGACCTTTACACAATCGGGAAATTTTAATTTCGATTTTAAGAACTATCGTTTGGAGGATTACATCTTGCCATCGTTCCATTTTGGGGTCATAGTGCCCGTTGCGGTTTGGGGCGAACTCTACACAAGATTGTTCCAAATGGATTTGGAAATCACCACCGAGGCCACTTTTATGCAGGATAAAATTGGGGAGCACCTTTCCTTTTTTATTCAGGATCCCAATGGCTATATGGTAGAGTTTAAAAGCTTTAAGGAAGCTACCGAAATTTTTGCAACGGAATAATGGACTTTAAGGCAATAGCGCTTCATCTAGCTGGAAGTATAGATATTTCTGGTTGTAGACAGGCGTTTCACAAAAAACTATTGTTTGGAGATCGGGATGAATTGTTTTATGCCGATGAGGGCGGATACGTTTATATTTTCAGGTATGGTATCGTGTCCTTTTTTGGATTTGATGAGGCATCCATTGCGGCCACTACCGAAGAAATCAAACCGTTTTGTCAAGGATGGCAACAATCAGAACTCACCGAAGAGATAGATATTGAGCTGTTATCGGGCAATGCCAAACCCAAGGTCACCAACAATAAAATTATTTTACCCGAATCGGATATTGAGGCCATGCGTTTGACCTTGTTGCACCTTTCCCAATCTGTGGCATTGGATTATTTTTCAGGGCTTTCGGAACAAATCATGAAAGAAACGCGTCAGCACACCAACCATCTGGAACTATTTGGAAAGCTGGATCTTGGGGGCAAAAAACTAAAAAAACACATTGGACGTGTGTTGAACATCAACAACCAGATTTCGGAAAACCTCTATATTTTTGACTCCCATGAGGTGGCTTGGGAAGATGAGGATTTAGACCGATTGGACAAAAACCTGAAGCAAATCTTTGATTTAAAAGAACGATACCGTACCATTAAGGAGCAAGGATATATCATAAAAGAAAACTTGAGTCTTTTTAAGGACATTATGGATCACAGGGAAAGTAGTCGACTGGAGTGGATCATCATTATTTTGATTCTGGTTGAGGTCATGGACCTGTTCATCATGCGATTGATCAATTAACAATAGATTTATTTTGGACACAACAAAAATATTGGGTAGTGAAGAATGGTGCCGGTTAGATGACATGAGCATTCCCGCCATTAAAGCGAGAGTGGATTCGGGAGCAAAGACCTCTTCCATCCAAGCGAGTAAAGTAAAGATATTCACCAAGGGATTGGAAGATTGGGTACGTTTTGAAGTCAATCCAATTCAGGACAACCGAAGTATCTCTATCCTTTGTCAAGCCAAATTATTTGATGTTAGAAGCGTAAAGAGCTCCCAGGGCATATCCGAAGAACGCCCTGTGATTAAAACACCGGTTACCATTGGCGGCAATACCTTTGACATAGAGCTTACGTTGGCCAACAGGGATACCATGGAATACCGAATGCTTTTAGGGCGTGAGGCCATCAGTTCCAGATATTTGGTGGATCCCTCCCAAAGTTTCTGCCAAGGGGATATTTCTTCTGAAGAGATTGCCAAAAAATACAAACCCTACATGAGTGAAAAATCGGGGTTGACTATAGGCTTGTTGGCAAGTAACCCTAATTTATATAGTAACAACGTATTATAGAGGCTGGGGAGATGCGCGGCCACAAGGTGGTCTTTTTAAATGTTGAGAATGCCTATATGAAACTTGATGCAAGTTCACCTGAAATCCGTTATCGGGGCGGAAATGTTTTGGACAAGTTTGATGCTGTGATTCCCCGGATAAAGCCATCGGTCACGTTTTACGGCTGTGCCCTGTTGCGCCAGTTTGATACGTTGGGGGTGTACTGTTTGAATTCGGCGGATTCCATTAGCAAGTCACGGGACAAGCTCTTTGCATCGCAGTTATTCTCCAAAAACGATATCCATATTCCCATCACTGGTTTTGCCAAGTCACCCATGGACACCAAAGACCTCATACGCATGGTAAACGGCTCTCCTTTGATCATCAAATTATTGGAGAGCACCCAAGGTAAGGGAGTGGTACTTGCCGAGACCAACAAAGCTGCAGAAAGTGTGATCAACGCCTTTAAAAGTGTGCAGACCAATATTTTGGTGCAAGAATTCATCAAAGAAGCCAATGGGCAGGACATTCGCTGTTTTGTGGTGAACGGAAAAGTGGTGGCCTCCATGCAGCGTCAAGCCCAGAAAGGAGAATTTAGGGCCAACATTCACCAGGGCGGTGCAGCATCCAAGATTAAAATCACACCTGAAGAACGCAAGTTGGCCGTAAAATCGGCCAAGGTTCTTAATTTGGATGTAGCCGGGGTTGACATCATCCGTTCCAATAGAGGACCCTTGCTTTTGGAAGTAAATTCCTCTCCAGGATTGGAAGGTATTGAGAACACAACTGGGATGGATATTGCCAATGTTATGATCGAGACCATAGAGCGTAAGTTGAAATACCATAATTGATTGACAGCTAAGGTATTTCTTGTTAAAAAGCTTGCTTTTTTGATAAATTATTTTATCTTACAAGGTATGGTTGGAAAAGAAATAGATGAACATAAGGACTTTTTGGAAAGGGCTATAAACTACCTCAAGGAAAGAGGGTTTACCAATATTAAAACAGATTTGCCCGGATATGAATCACCCAAAAATTTTGTACAGAAAAAGGGTGGCACCAATCTTTCGGCAGACATTTCTGCCCACAAAAATGGCAGGAAGTATTTTTTTGACATTAGCCTTAAATCATTTGATCCAAGTAAGCTAAAGTCAAAATGGCTGCTCTTGGACACTGTGGCACGGCTAAGGTCCAACCGATTTAAAATTATAACGACCAAAGGGCATTTCAAATTTACCGACACACTTCTTAAAGACGTAAATTTGTCCAGCAAAGAGCCCATCAGAATATAACAGAAGACCTCAATTGAGGTCTTTTTTATTGGGTATCTCCAGCAAACATAGATTCTTTTTCATTTTTATCATTTGCCTAAATGTGTTTCGGCATACTTCCCTTATTTTTTACACCGATAAATTTCAAAAAAAGATGGATTTATATGATATGTTTTAAAAAATATGAATTCAAAACGGGTATTCGTTAAGAGATATGCCCCATTGATTAATTAAGGCTTTGTTAGAGAATAATTCATGGTATGTTTACCACAACAAATGCAAAACTCTTTGAAGTCATAGCACAAACCTCCAAAAAATAAGATAAGGTAATTGTAAGGTACTCTACCTGTTCTTAACCTACTGTCTTGTTCAAAAGAGGTTTTACGTTGCGCCAGGGGGTTTTGAGGTTGAGCCCCTTGGTTGTAACGGTTTTTATGATCAAGTAATTATTTCCATAAACTTGACCTACTTATCCAAGAAAAAGAGCCTTTCCCTTTGGGCTCTTTTTCATTTATGGCCGATTTAACCAGCTTTATTTTTTAGGTTGTTCACATCTTTTAAAAAAAACGGCGGATTTCCCACATTTCCCCTTTGTAAGGTTCTTTCCAAAAAAGCTACTTTTGTAAGATAACTTAATGAGGAAGATTTAGCTATGTCAGAACAATTGGAAAGAATAAAAACATTGATTATAGGGTCCGGACCAGCTGGATATACTGCAGCAATTTATGCCGCCAGAGCTGATTTAAAACCTGTAATGTATACGGGTATGGAGCCAGGTGGACAGTTGACCACTACTACCGAAGTGGATAATTTCCCGGGCTATCCCGAAGGGATAGATGGTCCCACAATGATGATTCAATTGCAACAGCAGGCAGAACGATTCGGTACTGAAGTCAGGATTGGGATGATCACCGCAGTAGAACTCAGTGATGAGGTTGGAGGCATCCATAAAGTTACTGTGGATGATTCCACAGAGATTGAAGCCGAAACCGTGATCATTTCAACAGGTGCATCTGCCAAATATTTAAACATCCCAAGCGAGCAACGTTTGCGCGGAGGTGGAGTATCTGCCTGTGCTGTTTGCGACGGATTCTTCTACAAAGGACAAGAAGTTGCCATCGTTGGAGCAGGGGATACTGCAGCTGAAGAAGCATCTTATTTGGCCAACATTTGTAAAAAAGTGACCATGTTGGTTCGCAAGGACTATATGAGAGCTTCTAAGGCTATGCAACACCGTGTCAATAGCATTGACAATATTGAAATAAAATACAATACCGAGGTGGATGAGGTTCTTGGCGACCAAGTGGTGGAAGGCCTCAGAATGGTGAACAATCAGACAGGAGAAAAAGAAGAGATTTCCATAACGGGACTTTTCATCGCTATCGGACACAAGCCAAACACCGATATTTTCAAAGGGCAACTGGATATGGATGAGACTGGATATATCATTACCCAGCCTAAATCCACCAAGACCAATAAACCAGGGGTGTTTGCCAGTGGTGATGCCCAAGATAAAATTTACAGACAAGCTGTGACAGCAGCAGGAACCGGCTGTATGGCTGCCCTTGATGCCGAACGGTATTTGGCCGCTGTTGAGAGTAAGGAAGCTGTAGTTTCCTGAAAGTAGAAATTAAAACGTAAGACGATAAAACGTGGACTTTTAAGTCCACGTTTTTTGTTTGGTCGCATTTCACATAGGTAAATAATTCAAAAACCTTAAATTGTGGAGGATTGTCAAATCAAGCACAAAGTTGATTTGATAAACTTCAAAACCTAAGAATTAGCTAAAAACAAACACGTGAAAACAACCAATCATTTCTTTCGAATCGGAATGTACACCCTTCTGATGTCTCTATTTATTCTTGCTTGTAATAACCAGCCCAAAGACACTACGCCATGGCAACCCTTATTTGATGGAAAAACTTTGGATGGGTGGACTATTTTAGGAGGAAAAGCAGAATATGAAATAGCGGATGGGGAAATCGTGGGCAAGACGGTCCATAATACCCCCAACACCTTTTTAACTACGGATAAGGACTATGGTGATTTTATTTTGGAATTGGACTATTTGGTGGATTCCACCATGAATTCTGGGATACAAATTAGAAGTGCCAGTATTCCTGAATATCAAAATGGGCGCGTGCATGGGTACCAGGTTGAAATCGACCCTTCTGATAGAGCTTGGAGTGCTGGGATTTATGAAGAAGCCAGAAGAGGGTGGCTGGTTCCACTCACCAATAATGAAACGGCCCAAAAGGCTTTCAAACAAAATGAATGGAATCATTATCGGGTTGAAGCCATTGGCGATACGCTAAAGACATGGATTAATGGGGTTCCAGCATCCTATTTGATTGACGAAGGTGCAGATTCCGGTTTTATCGGGTTGCAGGTACATAGCATTGGCGATAATCAAAAGGCAGGCACGGAAATCAGATGGAAAAATGTAAAGATACTTACCGATAGCCTTCAAAACTACACCAAAGAAATGCCGCTGAATCCGATAATCACAAAAAATAACCTCACCCATCATGAAAAAGAAGCAGGATGGGAATTGTTATGGGATGGAGAAACCACTACAGGGTGGCGAGGTGCCAAATTGGACCATTTCCCCGAAGAGGGTTGGACCATTGAAAACGGGGAACTCACTGTTTTGCCATCCGGTGGGGGCGAATCAGAAGCTGGAGGAGATATCGTCACCGAAGAATTGTATGGCAATTTTGAACTCAAACTCGACTTTAAATTGACCGAGGGTGCCAACAGCGGAATCAAATATTTTGTGGATACGGACTTGAACAAGGCGGAAGGTTCGGCCATTGGATTGGAATACCAATTGTTGGATGATGCGGTTCATCCTGATGCCAAATTAGGGAACCACGAAGGGAGCCGAACGCTGGCTTCATTGTATGATCTTATCAAGGCCGATACTACCAAGTATGTAAAACCTATTGGCGAGTGGAATTCGGCGCATATTATTTCAAACAACAACCATGTGGAGCACTGGTTGAATGGGATGAAGGTGTTGGAATACGAGCGAAGCAGTGATGATTATAAAAAATTGGTATCGGAAAGCAAGTACAAGGTATGGCCAAATTTTGGTGAAGCCGAAAAAGGGAACATCCTGCTCCAGGACCATGGAAACATGGTGACGTTTAAGAATATAAAAATCAAACAACTCTAAAAATCAATGTCATGAACACACGAAGGGATTTTATCAAAAAAACAACTGTAGGTGCCACAGGATTGACATTGATGGGAACACCCAGCTTTGGGTTGGCGAATGTTTTAGGTGCCAATGATAAATTGCGTGTAGCGGTCATTGGTGTGCGTAGCCGGGCCAAGGCCCATGTCATAGCCATTCATCAAGACCCCAATGCGGAAATTCTATACAATTGCGATGTGGATGATGTTATAATTAACGAACACAATGCATGGTGCCAGCGTAACATTGGTTATGTGCCCAAAGTGGAAAAAGATTTCAGGAAGATTTTGGATGATAAAGACGTGGATGCGGTCTTTATTGCTACCCCGGAGCATTGGCACGCCCCCATGGCCATTATGGCCTTACAAGCTGGAAAACATGTCTATGTAGAAAAACCCTGTAGTCACAATCCGTATGAGAATGACCTTTTAGTGGCGGCCCAAAATAAATATGGGAAAAAAGTACAAATGGGGAACCAACAGCGTTCGGCCAAGACTTCCATTATGGCGATGGCGGATATTAAAAAAGGGGTTATAGGTGAGGTGTATAAAGCAGAAGCCTATTATTCCAACAATCGAGGTTCCATAGGAAAGGGAGCTGAAATTGCTGTGCCCAAGACTTTAGATTGGGAACTTTGGCAGGGTCCGGCCCCTCGTGAATCGTATCGAGATAATGTGCATCCCTATAATTGGCATTGGTTCCGTACGTGGGGTACTGGTGAGATCCATAACAACGGCACCCATGAAATTGATATCAGCCGTTGGGCCTTAGGGGTAGGTCTTCCCGAAACAGTGACTTCGTTTGGCGGAAAATACACCTATGATGATGACTGGGAGTTTGTGGACAATCAACAGGTTACCTATACATTCCCTGGCAATAAATTCATTACATGGACCGGACATAGTAGAGGGATGATGAAACCCGAGCGTCCGGGAAGAGGGGTGACCATTTACGGCAGCAAAGGAACCATAGAACTCAGTCGTAATTTTTACAAATTGTACGATTTGGGTGGAAATCCCATAAAATTTGAGTTTGAAAATTCGGTGAGTGCCACCACTAATACCCAAGGCATAGGAGGTTTGGATGTAGATCATGTGAAGAATTTTTTCAATGGCATTCGGAAGGACGAATCATTGCATGCCGATATCAACGATGCCAGTATTTCTACCATGCTGTGTCATTTGGGAAATTTTGCCCAAGATGCAGGACATAGCTTAAACATCGATACAAAAACCGGAAAAGTGCTCAACAATGAAACGGTGATGAAAAACTGGAAACGGGAATATGAAAATGGATGGGAACCTAAGATTTGATGGTTCCCATTTTCACTAGACGATAAAATAAAGGCCTTGAAACTTTGTCAAGGCCTTTTGTTGGGGATACCTAATCCAATTTAATCTATGCGCCGGTAATTTTCGGAAAAGGTCTTGTTCCCTTCTTCATCTATGGTTATTTGACTGTAAGTATCGTTTTTTAGATCAAGCTCAAAAACAAACTCGGTCAATGTGTCCAAGGCCTTCATCATTTCGGCATCTCCGTATATGATGGTCTCGTGAAGCTCATTTTCTGTGATGTAATACGACCCATAGCCAAATCTTCCGTTATTGTCTTGGGGTACATATCTAGACCACATGACCTTGCCGTTGTAATACATTTTCACTTGACGATACCCATCTGCCTTGGGCATGGTATCAGAGATATTTACACCATCATCATAACTATAGAAACTTACCAATTCCCATGTTCCCTCAATGGAGTGCATGTTGTCAGGCATCGGAGCTGTAAATCTTGTGGCCGAGATTAAAATCAACATTAAAATGGCCAATCCCAGTATTTTTTTCATAGTTGTCAGTTTTAGCGTTAGACTACATTTCCCTTAATAAGGTACAAATAATTTTAACAAAAATTTAAAAATAGACCTATTAAATTAGGGATATGCTAAATGAAAAAAGGCCTGGCAAATGACCAGACCTTTAATCCTAATTAACTGAAAAAGGTATTTAAGAATACATGTTGTTGTATAGATCAATATTTGTGTACGCTTCCAGAAACTGATTTCTTTTTTTGAACGTTGGCTTCCCCTGTGTAAGATACGTCACCTCCGCTACTGGCATCGGCCACCAACGATTCAGAAACGTTTACGGAAATGTCAGCTCCACTACTGGCATCAGCGTTGCAAGTCTTGACCATAAGATCACGAGCCTTGATGTCCGATCCACTACTGGCATCCGCATAGAGCATGTCGGCTCTTCCTGAAAGTCGAATATCAGCGCCGCTGCTGGCATCGGCAGAAACCTCACCGGCCACTACTTCTGCTTGAAGGTCTGAACCACTACTGGCATCCAATTCTATAGTTTCGGACTCGATAACATTTTGTGCAATGAGGTCGGCCCCACTGGAGCTTTTAAGGGCTGTAATATGAGGTAGGGAAACATATACCTTTTTGGTGGCCCTTCCAATGTTCTCAATGGCATGAATTTTAAGCTTTCCATCCCTAATATCTGTTCCAATGAGGTCGATGATGTTTTCATCTGCCTCAACAGTTATTTTATAATCTTTGTCCTGGGTTACAAATACATCCAGACCTTCCGAAGCGGATACTTCGGTAAAATCCTCCGAGATATTTCTGCTTTCTTCTACTACCTCACCGTTTCCTTTTTTACCGTCGCCAAAGTTCATATCGAACATACAGGACGAAGCAAAAAGTGAAAATAGTGCTGCGATGGCTAATCTTGCTAGTGTTGTCATGATTGTTGTTTTAATGATTGATTCGAAATTCGTTATTGTTATTTGTTTGATGAATTACTAATTACCCAATTGTTGAAAATAGGGTCTCAATTGTTGTTTTTTTCTCCTGCTTTTACTTTAATGCCATCCTCATTGATCTTCATCTCAAAGGAATCCGAATGATCTTTTAGGTTGATGTCCACACCATCTTCATTGATGATGATTTTTCCACCCTCTTCCTCTTCGTCATTTTCTTCAGGTTCCTCTGGACAGTCTTGACATTTTAGTTCGCCGTCATCACCCATTACCCAAGTGTAGCCTATAATTCCGCTGCGGTAATATCCTCTATCGTTTAGGATACCACTGGACACGTGACCTCTGGTGGATTCATCAAACCGAACCACACTCCCATTGGGAATGTGTATGGTTGTGGTCACTTCTTGATCTCTGGCTTTGTTGGAAATATCGGTAATGAGGTGCTCATCAACAATGATTTCATTTCCCGCAATGGAAAAGCCATAATCAATGGCCTTGGCCCTTTCCCTAGCTGCAAGCAATGTACTACCATGGGCATCTTTTCGGACATTTATCTGAACCAAAGAATCCATGGACCTTCTCAATTTGATGTGAACATCGTCCGAAATCAATATTTTGTTATCGTTTTCGTCATAGGTGAAGGCCATTCTTCCAAAGTGCATGTTTTCCATATTGTGGTCATATCCAGAATCCTTCATTTTAATGACCAAGGTGTCCTTTGGATTGGCCATGACCATTTCTTCCCGCTCATTGACACTGCCCACATTGGCAAATTCGGCAGCCTGGCGAATACCAAGTGCGAACAATGTTCCAACCGAAATCAACCAAAGTCCCAACAATGAAAACTTGGCAATGTTTCCTATAGATTTAAGATTGTTGACCAAAATCTTCAACCCCAAATACAGAACAAAGAAGAACGGAATGCCAATGGCAAAGAACAGGAGCACTGATAGTACCCAAACAGGCACACCTGTGGTGCCTACAATTTCGTAAAAATCAACCCCTGGAAAATGTACGGCATTCAGCATACCCACGGAAAAGAGCGCTATGAACAATCCAATAAGGGTTGCTGCACCTATAATGATCAACAAAATGCCAATGAACTTGCCAAATACTTTGAACAAGAACATGATAATATCCCCTATGGCATCAAAAAAGGTCTTGGAGCTGCTTTTGACCTTGTTGCCCACTTTTTCGTAGTCAACGTTTTTAACTTTGTCGGCAACATCATCAAACCCCTCTTTAACTTTGCGTTCTATATTGCTGATGTTGACAGGCTCTCCCCGCATATCCAATTTTTGCGAGGTCGTGGCCGCTTC
>JAUIBH010000171.1 GCA_030427985.1 Bacteroidia bacterium
GTAAAACTACCATCTGTGTCCCTGTAAAAGAAATTATTGTTGTGAATATATCCTTTATTGTGGTTTATTTCAACTTCGGTATGATTTAATCGACATTCTGAACAGATTTCACGATGGTTGACAATACCCCATTCACGTCAAATTCGGGTTCTTCAGCAAGACCGGTTCGTACCACCACCAAATCCTTGGAGGGAATCACAAACACATATTGCCCTTGATACCCATTACAGGAAAATAGGTCTTTCGGCACATCTGGATATTTGCCCTCTGCATTCAACCAAAAATGTGCGCCATAAGTACCATCCGAATGGAGGGTAGGGGTGGTAATGTAATCAACCCATTCCGAATCAAAGATTTGTTCCCCGTTCCAAGTCCCTCTATCCAAATACAATTGACCGAATCGGGCCCAATCGCGGGTGCTGGCCCAGGAATACGAAGAGCCTACGTAGTTTCCGGCAATATCAGCCTCCAAAACCATGGAATACATGCCTATTTTATCAATCAAAGTGGAATATGGAAAGTCTAAATACTCTTGATGACTTCTAAACTGCTGCCGAAGAATTCCGGAAAGCAAATTGGAGGTTCCTGAGGAATAGTTCCAAATCTCGGTAGGCTTAGCGATGGCATTTTTCTCCTTTGGCCTTTGAGTCATATCACTATCCAAAAACAACATTTTTGTCACATCAGACATGCCGCTATAGTCTTCATCCCATTCCAGTCCGCTTTGCATACGCAGCAAATGGTTCAATGTAATGTCCTTCCGTTCATCATCTTTCCATTCAGCAATGGGTGCGGGCCAGTCCATTTCCAATTTACCCTGATGCTCCAGAATCCCAAAACATGTGGCCAATACACTCTTGGTCATGGACCACCCCAAAATGGGGGTGTCTTTATCAAATCCATCAATATATTTCTCTGCAAGCAAATGACCTTTATATAGAATCAAGAAAGTTCGCGTTTTTTGTACTTCAGGATTGGCAAAAGCCACAGCCAAAGCTTGGTTGATTTGGTCCATGTCAACCTCAGCGAAAATGGAATCTACTGGTGCTGCCTGCCCGTATGGATACGGAATTGTATCCATCAATTTATTTCGTTGAGGCCGAATGATGAGCTTATCAGGGTCGTAGTCATCGTTAATTAGGACACTGCCCAGCCCGTCACGATATACAGCGGTGCGTTCCATAAGGCCATAGACTTTGGAAGAAGCGGATTTTGAAGCCTCGTTTACTTCGGTAGAGGCCATTTCAATTAAGGGTGCATTGTTGTCATTTAGGTTCATGGAAGCTTCGGAACGGCCTGCGACGTAGACTCCAGAGGCCACATTTTTGGCCGCATAGCCAGAGATGATGTTCAATTTGGGATAATTCAAATAAACCACCACTCCAATGACAATCAATAGAAGCAGTAAAATGCGCTTAAGTAGTTTCATGGTTTTGGATTTGTCGTAACTTTCTGCATCTAAATATAAACATAAAACTATGTCCAACATTGGATTGATCATAGAAGAACGCAGCAGGGATATTGGGGATTTTTTAGTAGGCCGACTCATCCCATTTCGAAAGAAACGAATGATAGGCCCTTTCATTTTTATTGATCACATGGGACCTACAGAACTGGGACCAGCTAGATATATGGATGTGAACCAGCATCCCCATTTGGGACTTTCCACCTTGACCTTTATGTTGGAAGGTGAAATAATGCATGAGGACAGTTTGGGGACTCAACAGCGCATCAAACCCGGTTCCGTGAATTGGATGACCGCCGGAAAAGGAGTTACCCATACCGAACGAACCCCCGAGGATATGCGAAACGGAACCCTATTTACGGCCCACGGTTATCAAATTTGGGTGGCGCTGCCCAAGGAACTGGAGGACATGGAGCCGCAATTTCATCATATTGACGGAGCCGATTTACCGAAATGGAAGGATGGCACTGCTGAATTCACCTTGGTGGCTGGAAAAGGCTATGGAAAAGAATCACCTGTACCCGTACATTCCGAATTATTTATGGTGGAAGTGAAGAACGAAGACAGCTACTCCCTGAATGTAAACGGAAAACTAAAGGGTGAAATCGGGATTTGTATTGTGGAAGGCAGTATCGAGGCTTGCGGAGAAGTGGTCGACAAAGGAAATATTTTGGTCTCCAAAGTGGAAGACACTTGCAACATTATTTTGCAGCCCAACACCCATCTTTTGCTGTTTGGTGGCGAACCCTTTCCAGAGGAACGACATATTTATTGGAATTTTGTGTCTTCCAGCAAGGACAAAATTGAAGCGGCCAAAGAAGCATGGCGCAACAAAACCTTCCCCATGATGGAAAATGATGACACCTATGTACCGCTGCCTGAGTAAACCCAAGAAATATGTATCTTTAGGAATCAACCATTCCTAACGCCTATTGAAGAAATTACTCTTTTCTATCATCGTAGTGGTTTCGTGTAACCAACAAAAACCAATTCAAAAACCCACCCATGAATGGATAGGGCACGAGGTGACCGCATCGGCCTATAATTCGGTTTTTTGGCAGACAGATAGCATCAATCCATCTGTTGCAGCTTGGGGCGATACCCTAAAACCAGGCATGAAATGTATTGCGGTTTCTCGTGATCTCATTAAAATGGGATTGAAACACAATACTATGGTGAAAATCGACACTTTTCCCGACACCTTTTATGTGAAGGACAAAATGCACTATCGCTGGCGCAACCGAATTGATATTTATATGGGCAAGGATGTGAAAAAAGCTCGTGAGTGGGGCAGAAAAAAGCTGATGATTTGCTATGCCGTCCCCATTGAATAATT
>JAUIBH010000084.1 GCA_030427985.1 Bacteroidia bacterium
TAATATAATATATTGAAATACAAATAGTTAAATTATATTTTTTACGATGACAAATGCCAGTAAGGACGGGTTGTTCGTGTTGATAAAATCGCTTTCCAAATCGGAAAAGCGTCAATTTAAGCTGTATGTGGGCCGATTGGGTGTTAATACGGATGCTAAATTTTTGGCGCTTTTTAACCTTTTGGATAAAATGCGGAAATATGACGAACGACAAATTTTGGAGAGTGGCATTGTAAAAAAAGCACAGCTTTCCAATCTTAAAGCCCATTTGTACAAACAAATTCTGGTAAGTCTTCGGTTGAATCCCGTGAACCAAAATGCACGAGTGCAGATTCGGGAGCAACTGGATTTTGCCACCATTCTCTATCAAAAAGGACTCTACAAGCAGAGCTTGAAAATACTGGACAAAGCCAAGACCTTTGCGATTGAGCATGAAGAAAAAAATGTGGCCTACGAGATTGTGGAGCTGGAAAAAGTTATAGAAACCCAATACATTACCCGAAGTATTCCTGACCGTGCCGATGAACTTGCGGTACAGGCCAAGGAACTTTCGGCCTTAAATGTGATGGCAAGCAAACTGTCCAATCTTTCGCTGCAATTGTATGGAATGATGCTGAAAGTGGGCTATGTGCGAAGCGATGAGGACCTTCAAAAGGTAAAAACCTATTTTGAAGCCCATTTGCCAACCTATGAGTTGGAGAAATTGGGCTTTCGAGAGAAGCTTTGGCTCTACAAAGCCCATTTGTGGTACAGCTTGTTGATTCAGGACTTTTTGTCAGCCTATAAATATGCCAGCAAATGGGTAGATCTTTTTTATGACAATGAAGAGATGATTCCCTTGAACCCAGTGTTCTTTCTAAAAGGAAACCATTATTTATTGGAATCCCTTTTCTTTGTGAAATACGCTTCCCAGTTCAGGGAGACGCTGGATCGTTTGGAAGCCCAAGTGGAAAGTCCCAATTTCCCGCAGAACGACAATATTGCTTCCTTGGCGTTTTTATATATCAATTCCAATAAATTGAACCTTCATTTCTTGGAGGGTACTTTTGATAAGGGGTTATACTTGGTCAATATCATCGAATATGGCATCAAAAAGCATCGGGAGCGGATTGACGAGCATCACATTATGTTGCTTTATTACAAGATTGCCTGTCTGTATTTTGGAAATGGCGACAATAAGAACTGTATTGTTTATTTAAAGAAGATTATTTCCAACAAGAACCTAAAAATGAGGGAAGACCTCATGTGCTTTGCACGGGTGTTGAGTCTGGTGGCCCACTACGAAGCAGGTATGGATTATCACTTGGAAGTACAACTTAAAAGTACTTACAAATTCTTACTGAAAATGAACGACTTACATGCTGTTCAAAAAGAGATGATCAAATTTTTAAGAGGTTTGGGTGACATCTATCCACACGAGCTTAAAAATGAGTTTCAGAAACTTTACAATGAATTGAAGAAGTACGAAAATCATCCTTACGAAAAGAGGGCGTTTTTGTATTTGGATATTCTATCTTGGTTGGAAAGTCACCTTGAAAACAAACCCGTGGGTCAGATTATTCGGGAAAAAGCCCTTGCTGTTACCCGTTAAAGACAGGCATTCCAAACAGGGTCGTCTGGTGGGGGTGCCTCAAATGTGATGGTCTCTTTTTGAACCGGATGCTCCAATTGTAGGCTTCGAGCGTGTAAATGGATACCTCCATTTTTGTTACTTCGGTCTGCCCCGTATTTTAGATCTCCTTTGATGTAACAGCCCAAGGCTGCCAATTGTGCCCGAATTTGATGATGTCGACCAGTCTTCAAATCAATTTCCAGGAGATAATAGTTGTCCAGCTTTTTCAGGAGTTGGTATTCCAAAACAGCCTTTTTGCTGTTGGGTACTTCATTTTCATGCGCATAGCTTTTGTTTTGCTTTGGATTTCGAACCAACCAATGCGTAAGTGTTTCTTGGTGGTTTCTCGGTACATTTTGCACCACGGCCCAATACATTTTCTTTGTATTTCCTTCGGAAAAAAGTTTGTTGAGTCGTGGTAAAGCTTTTGATGTTTTGGCAAAGAGCACAATCCCGGAAGTAGGTCTGTCCAACCGATGTACCACACCCAAGTACACATTGCCGGGTTTGTTGTATTTTTCTTTGAGGTATTGTTTTACGACTTCACTCAATGGTGTGTCTCCTGTTTTATCCCCTTGCACAATATCGCCAACTCGTTTATTGACCACAATCAAATGATTGTCTTCATAGAGGACTTGAAGGTTGGTGGGGTTGGATTTGATGGATTTTTGGTCTTTTGGATTTTTGGAATTCACTTCAGAGTGGATTTGAATTTGGAGGTCATTTTTATGATTGAGTTCAATTTGTCGGTTAAGAATCCCAATGTTTTGTCTGACAAAAAGCCTAAATCATTTGATATTAGAAGTTGCGTTTCTACTTCATACATTGAACCAAGAGCTATTTCTAAAAATCTTGAAAAGTCTTTATTTGATTTTCTCGAACACCCTTCAGAAATGTTTGAGGGAATAGAAACCGCTGCTCGTCTAAGTTGATTAGAAATTCCGAATTTTTCCGTTTCAGGAAAGCTTCCAGTTATTTTGTAAATGTCAGAACAGAATTCTCGACTTAATTTCCATATGTCCAAATCTTTGAATCGATGCATAAGTAGGAATTTTTTAGAAGAAAGATATCAAAATATCTAACAATCCAATATTCCAACAATCTAGTAAGACTCATCATCATTTGGAAAATCCCGGCTCTTTACATCATCCACGTATTGCGATATAGCTTCGCTCATATCATCGTAGAGATTCATATATCGTCTTAAGAATCTTGGATGGAACTCATGCGTCATGCCCAACAAATCATGAACCACCAATACTTGGCCATCCACGCCATTTCCAGCTCCAATGCCAATGACCGGAATAGAAACACTTTCGGCCACTTCTTGGGCCAATTTTGCCGGTATTTTTTCCAAAACGATTCCAAAACAACCCAATTCTTCCAAGAGTTTGGCGTCCGATTTCAACTTTTCAGCTTCCTCTTCTTCCTTGGCACGAACGGTGTAAGTTCCAAATTTATAAATGGACTGGGGCGTAAGGCCCAAATGCCCCATTACAGGGATACCTGCTTGAAGAATTCTACTGACAGACTCTTTGATTTCAGTGCCACCTTCCACTTTTATGGCATGTGCGCCACTTTCCTTCATAATTCGGATGGCAGAGCGGAGCGCCTCTTTTGAATCGCTCTGATAACTTCCAAAGGGAATATCTACTACCACCAAAGCCCGTTTGGCGGCCCGCACCACGGAACTGGCGTGGTAAATCATTTGATCTAGGGTAATGGGCAATGTGGTCTCATGCCCTGCAATGACATTACTGGCGGAATCTCCTACCAAAATCACGTCTACATTGGCGGCATCCACAATTTTGGCCATGGAGTAATCATAAGAGGTGAGCATGGAAATTTTTTCACCGCTTTGTTTCATTTCAATCAAGGATTTTACCGTGACCCTTTTGTATTCTTTTTTGGCAACAGACATTCGGTTCAGTTTTATGTGCTAAATGTAAGCAGATTTGTTTAATTTGGGGGGTCAATCAATAAACTACAGTATCATGAGAATCGTATTCAGTTTAGCATTTTTTTGTTTCGTATTCAGCAATGCCAACGCCCAAGGCCCAAAACCTCCTGAAATTGATGCCCAAGAACAGGTGAAGCAGGTCATTGAAACTTTTTTTGACGGATTTCACAAACAGGATTCCAGTATCATCAAGAGTACAGTGGCCGATAAAGTTGTACTCCAGACCACTGGAAAGGACCAAGAGGGGAAGACCCGATTCCAAGAAGAGGAGTTTTCGAAATTCTTGACCTCCATTTGCAGCATTCCGGATAGCATAAAATTTCAGGAAAAGCTCACCTCATTTTCCATTCAGGTAGACCGAACCATGGCGAATGCTTGGGTGGGATATGAGTTTTGGTTGAATGATGAATTCAGTCATTGCGGCATCAATTCCTTTCAATTGGTGGATTTTGATGGCGAATGGAAAATCATTTATTTGATTGACACCCGAGGAAAAGCCGGTTGTATGGAGGAGTAATTCCCTTTGAAGTTATTGACCACCATATAATTTGTACACTTCGGTTCCTGCGCTTAAAAAAGCACCCGTCCCATAGACCTCGGTTCTATCGGGCCACGCTTTTCCGGGAGCGGCACCAATGGGCTGCACATAGCCCAACATACCTTCCGGGGTAACATAGCTGGTCAGGGCCTTCCAAGCTTTTTCAACGGCAGGGCCATAGGTCTTTTGGTCCAAAATACCTTGGTTGATACCCCATGCAAGGCCAAACACATAAAAAGAAGTTCCACTGGTTTCTGGGGTGGGATAAAATTCTTGCCCTAATAGGCTCATGGCCCAATGTCCTTCCGGCGTTTGAATTTCCAGAAGTTTGGCGGCCATTTTTTCAAAAATGTCTTTGAAATATTGGTATTCGGAACTTCCGGGCTCCAGTTCGTTCATGATGTTGACCAACCCAGCGAATACCCATCCATTGCCTCGCGACCAAAATATTTTAGTGCCATTATCCAGTTTGCCCATGTAGCTTTCATCACGGTAGTACAAATTCTCCTCTTTGTCAAAAAGAAAATCGGTTGTAGCCTTAAATTCGTCCATCATAAAGTCGAGATATTTTTTCTCTCCAGTAATCTTGTACAGTTTGGCCCAAACCGGCGGAGACATAAATAGCGCATCGCACCAATTCCATCGAGACTGGTGAAAGGGACTTTGCCAAGTCAATGCAGTTTTGGCTGGGTGGTACATAATATAATCAAACTGCTCTTGGGTGGGTTTCAACATTTTTTCATCACCATATTTTCTATAAAGGTCGAGGTAAAACTGCCCTACGGTATGATCATCCGCATGGTACAATCGTTCGTGCAATTTCCAATTATTCAACTCACCGACAGTTTTGAGCCAGATGTAATATTTGTCACTATCTGCCATAACAGCCCATTTTGCCATGCCCACATAAAGTGCTCCGTTGGTCCAATCGAGTGGATGGTGGGGTGTGTCATACGTAAAACCATCACGGTAGTGCTCAATCTGCCAATCGGCAACCTTTCTCATGATGGCTTTTACCTCTTTCGGTTTGATTTCTTGGGAAAGAATGGTTGTTGAAAAAAGAAGACATCCCAATATGATAGTAATGTGTTTCATTATTTTGATTCTATTTGATAAAAATTAGCAGTCACTTAAAAATACGCCTACAGCCAAGCCACCTTCGGAGGTTTCCTTATATTTTGAGTTCATGTCCTTGGCGGTTTCCCACATGGTGTTCACCACCTTGTCCAAAGGGACTTTGGCTTCTTTTGGGTCCGTATCCAAGGCAAGCTCTGCTGCATTGATGGCTTTAATGGCGCCCATGGCGTTCCGCTCAATACAAGGCACTTGAACCAATCCACCAATGGGATCACAAGTGAGACCTAAATGGTGTTCCATGGCAATTTCAGCGGCAATCAACACCTGTTCAGGAGAGCCACCCATCAGTTCAGTCAATCCTGCCGCGGCCATGGCTGAAGAAACCCCAATTTCTGCTTGACAACCACCCATGGCTGCCGAAATGGTCGCCCCTTTTTTAAAGATGCTGCCTACTTCGCTCGCTACCAATAAAAACTGGCGCACATCGTCAAAATCGGCATCGTGGTTTTCAATGACCATATAATACATGAGCACCGCAGGGATAACCCCGGCGCTTCCATTGGTGGGAGCGGTGACAACTCTTCCCAACGAGGCATTGACCTCATTCACACTTAGCGCAAAACAGCTGACCCATTTAATGATCTGGCGGAATTTCACCTCAGTATCCCGGATACTCTCCAACCATTCCTGTGGATTGGAGTAGGGGACGTTTCCCTTCAATTTTTGGTGCATCTCGTAAGCTCGCCGCTTTACATTGAGTCCTCCTGGGAGTTTGCCTTCGGTGTGGCAGCCCACATACATGCATTCCAACATGGTATTCCAGATGTGATGTAGCCCTTCATCAATTTCTTGAGCAGTTCTCAAGGAAAGTTCATTTTCCAACACAATCTCAGAAATGGATTTATCGTGTTCCTGGCAGTGCTGGAGCAGTTCATTTCCTGTTCTGACTGGGTGTGGAAAAGTTTTGAAGGTCTCTTTGTTTTCTTTGGAGTGAATGAGTTCTTCCTTGACCACAAAACCACCGCCAATGGAATAGTAGGTTTCTGTGACAAGTTTGCTATTTGCCACTTGTGCTTCAAATTGAATGGCATTGGAGTGAAAGGGTAAAAATTCTTTTTTGAAGATAATATCAGCAGCAAAATCAAAAGGGATTTCTCGAGCCCCTCCAAAATTCAATTTTTGGTCAGTTTTAATTTCTTCCAGAGCAGCAGCAATACTTTCGATGGGGATTGTAACCGGGTCGGTGCCCAACAGCCCCATCACCACGGCAACATCTGTGGCATGACCTTTTCCGGTTAAGGAAAGGGAACCGTAGAGATACACTTTGATTTCTTGTACATCATCAAAAACATCTTGCTCTTTAAGTTCGCTTATCCATCGCTCCGCTGCCCTCCATGGGCCAAGCGTGTGGGAACTGGAAGGCCCAACCCCGATTTTAAGCATATCAAAAACACTAATGCATTCCATTCACGAAAACGTTGTACGTTCTCGACAAATATAGGAGAGTTTAATAGTATTTTACGGGTTAGAAAACTAAAATATGACCTTGTAAGATTTGCGCTAGAAAGCTTCTCCTATTCTAAAATAAATCCCCCAATCATCTTTTCCGACTGCCGCGTCCAATCCAATATTAAAGTTTACGGATTCAAAGGCTTTGTAGCGATAACCTACTCCTATACCTGGGTAAGCTTTCCAATTAAAATCTTGATTTTCAGACCCATAAATGGTTGCGAGTCCGGCAAACCCAACAACACCCATTCTATTTTCAAAATTCAGTCGATACTCCCCTTGAACCGCCATCAAGCCTTCACCGCGGTATTTTCCATCCGTGTACCCTCTTATGTCTTTTCCTCCAACAGTTTGCTGTTGTTCAAAAGGAATTTCCCCCAATCCAAAATTCCCGGAAAATCTAGCGGCCACCACATCGCGTTTATTTTTCATTGAAAAATATGTATTGTACGTTGTTAAAATCCTATTTGCATTTACATCATTACCAAACCAAGTGGGATAGGAGATGAGGCGTACTTGTGTTTTGTTTCCATTGGTGGGATAATAGACAGCGTTTCTATTGTCGTACAGGCCATTTACCTCCAACGCGTTGGTTGTAGTGATGCTTTCAGGTTGAACATCGTCTGCGTATTCGGTGTCATAATGCGCATACGTATAGGTGAAGCCAGCATATAATTTGCCTTTTATTTTTCTTCTTACACCAGCACTGAATATAGTTGTGATGGTTCCAAAATCATAAAATGCCCCAGCATCATAGTCCTGTAAATAAAACTGAGAGTTATGATTGCCATGAACTGCAAATAATTGAGCCCGCCAGATATTTTCCTTAAAATACAATTGATTAAAAAAGGCAATGAAATAGGATTCGTTTGTGGTGTAAACACCAGATAGTCCAGAAAGGGATTTAGGAGATATGGTATCCTTTTGATCTATTCGGTACATGATCATTGGAATAATCCCCCCCATAAACTTTAAATTGCGATTGTAATTTACATACGGCATTACTTTAAAATCCACTTTCTTTTCGTCCTGCCCAGAAATTGTTGCGCTGTCAGCACTCTGTTCCTGTCCATAACAAATGGCCGTCGTAAAGATGAGAAATAGGATTGCTAGAAGGTTGTAAGGTTTGTTTTTTGAGGTTAGTGTCATAATGTCTAAAATAAAACATAATATCCAATTTTGGATGAAGTGTAAGGTAAACTTTAGGCTTTAAAGACCCTAGCGAGAGCTTACCCAATACTTATGCGTAAACGTCACGTTTCTAATAAACCCTTTGAAAATCAAAACATACAATATTATTTGAAGAGATGACAGCTTGTCAGTAACAAGGCGGTTGGCATGATCATTGACATTTAATGAGCGAAACAAAAACAAATTTTAAACAGATATAACTTTAGATACGATGAGCAAAATTATAGGTATAGACTTGGGTACGACCAACTCCTGCGTCTCTGTAATGGAAGGTAATGAGCCTGTGGTAATTCCAAATGCCGAAGGTAAACGTACCACTCCTTCTGTAATTGCATTTGTGGAAGGTGGAGAGATAAAGGTTGGGGACCCTGCAAAAAGACAGGCGGTTACCAATCCGCACAAAACGATTTATTCAATCAAAAGATTCATGGGTAACAAATACTCTGAATCCAAAAAAGAAGCAGATCGGGTTCCTTATAAGGTTACAAAAGGCGACAATGATACTCCACGTGTGGATATCGATGGTCGTTTGTACACGCCTCAGGAACTTTCAGCCATGATTCTTCAAAAAATGAAGAAAACCGCTGAAGATTACCTGGGTCAGGATGTAACCCGTGCGGTAATCACCGTTCCTGCTTACTTTAACGATTCCCAAAGACAGGCCACCAAAGAAGCTGGTGAAATTGCCGGTCTTACCGTGGAGCGAATCATCAACGAGCCCACTGCAGCCTCTTTGGCTTACGGACTTGACAAAAAAGATACCGACCAAAAGATTGTGGTTTTTGACTTTGGTGGTGGTACACACGACGTTTCTATTTTGGAATTGGGAGACGGTGTTTTTGAAGTATTGTCAACCGATGGTGATACACACCTAGGTGGTGACGATGTTGACCAAAAAATCATTGATTGGTTGGCCGAAGAATTCATCAAGGATGAAGATATGGACCTTCGTAAGGATCCTATGGCCCTTCAGCGTTTGCGTGAAGCTGCTGAAAAGGCAAAAATTGAGTTGTCATCTTCTGCACAAACAGAAATCAACTTACCTTACGTAACCGCTACGGCTTCAGGACCAAAACACTTGGTGAGAACCTTGTCTAGATCCAAGTTTGAACAATTGATTGAAGACTTGGTGAAAAGAACCATTGAACCTTGTGAGAAGGCCTTGAAATCTGCAGGTCTTTCCAAAAGCGATATTGACGAAATTATTTTGGTAGGTGGTTCTACCCGTATCCCTGCGGTACAGGAAGCTGTGGAGAAATTCTTCGGTAAGAAACCATCCAAAGGAGTGAACCCAGATGAGGTTGTGGCCATTGGTGCTGCTATTCAGGGTGGTGTTTTAACGGGAGATGTAAAAGACGTTCTCTTGTTGGATGTTACGCCACTTTCATTGGGTATAGAGACTATGGGAAGCGTATTCACTAAATTGATTGAGGCGAACACCACTATTCCTACCAAGAAGTCACAGGTCTTCTCCACGGCAGCGGACAATCAACCTTCGGTTGAAATCCACGTGTTACAAGGAGAGCGCCCTATGGCAGCGGATAACAAAACAATTGGTAGATTCCACTTGGATGGAATTCCACCAGCACCAAGGGGTACACCTCAGATTGAAGTGACCTTCGATATTGATGCCAACGGTATTATCAAGGTTTCCGCAACGGACAAAGCTACAGGTAAGTCACAGGATATTCGAATTGAAGCTTCTTCTGGATTGACCGAGGAAGAAATCGAAAAGATGAAAGCGGAAGCGGAAGCCAATGCCGAAGCCGATAAAAAGGCGAAGGAAACTGCTGATAAATTGAATGAAGCCGATGCCATGATCTTCCAAACTGAAAAGCAGTTGAAGGAATTCGGTGATAAATTGTCGGAAGACAAGAAAAAGCCAATCGAAGATGCTTTGGAAGAGTTGAAGAAAGCTTATGAAAGCAAAGACCTAGCGGTGATTGAACCTGCTTTGGAGAAAATCAATGAAGCATGGAAGGTAGCCTCTGAGGAAATGTACAAAGCGCAAGCTGATGCAGCCCAAGCCAATGGTGCAGATACCGCTGGAGCCGAAGGTTCTGCGGGTGGTGATGCCAAAGAAGGCGATAACGTTGAAGACGTAGACTTCGAAGAAGTCAAGTAAACTTCTAATAGATATATTAAAAAACCCTGACTGAAAAGTCAGGGTTTTTTGTTTGCATGGCTTGGGCTTATGCGGCATTCAATTGCCGCATCTCCATTTCCCGAAGCTTTTGCAGTGCTTCGGATTTCGAGTTAACATTTAGTTTGACGTAAATGTTCTGGATGTGAAAGTTCACCGCACTGGGTGTTACACAAAGTCGGTCTGCAATCATTTTGTACGTGAACCCTTGGGTAAGGAGCTCAATGATTTGGTTCTCCTTCCGTGAAAAGGAATCAAAAGTCTTCATTTGAAAAGAACTGATTATTTTTTTGACCAAATCGTGTTCCAGGGCAACGCCGTGCTGGTCAAGCGCTTCCACCGCATTGAACAATCGCTCCTTGGTCAACGGTTTGGTCAAATAGCCACTGGCTCCTTTTTTGAACGCTTCTTTGATGATTTTAAAATCATTCTTTTTACTCATCATCAAGACCTTGAGGTCTTCGTTCTTTTTATGGAGGTATTCCAGTCCGTCGATTCCAGAAATTCCAGCTAGGGAAACTTCAGAAATTACAATATCCGGATTGGTGCGTCCAAAATGGGACAATAGGTCGTGCACAGCTTTATATATGCCGTGCAATTCATACGTCATCACATCTTCAAAATAAAATTTATAGATGGGATGCAAGCTTACATCATTATCAATGATTGCAATTTGTAAAGGGTTAGTTTTCATGATAAGAAAAATTTGGGGGTCTGATTCTTTTACATAATTCGCCTTCCATTCTGCCCAAATAAGGCAAAAGGTATTCCATTCGAAGTATGTTCAAGCTTGATAAAATGGCTGCCAATCCTAGTGTATTTTCCGAATTAGTAGGTGTACGGAAATCCCAGCGGCGTATATCAAAATTGAATATACCGACACTAATCCCAAAGGGATTACATCAAAAAAAGTAGTTTAGAAAAGGTTGTAGGTTACCTAAAAACTGAGGTTTAAAATGGATTTAGGAATGCCTTTTTTCCGAGAGATGTAGTTTGTTTTCATGACTAATAGATTTGGGTTTGTATTATTTCAAGAATTAAAGTAGAAATTTTTTTACTGCAATAGACGAAATTGTAGCTTTTTTCGTTCAAATGCATTTTGAATTAAACGTCCCCAAACGCATTTTCATCTATTAAAAATCTGTTAGTCAAAATATTACATAAAAAAAACAGGGTACTTTTGGTAGCACCCTGTTTCTGCTGAAAAAATCGGTCAGATTGAAATAATACAACCCGCTTTCTATGATAGACTGTCAGTTCCCCCTGTTTTTCTTATCATGGTCATGTGTGTTTCGATCTCGGCTATGAAACAGCATCAAATGACACTTCAGGTGTTGTTGACCGATTAATTTTTAAGGTCTTATTTATCTTCGAATGAATTGCTAGAGTATTCCACTCCGCTGTTCATGGCTGTTTGAAGGGTAGCTCCGTTGTCAGCTACATCATCATAGTTGTTTTGAGCTTTTTTGCTGCTGCCATAGGCTACAGTATATTGAGAGATAGTATGGTTTTGACCTCTGTTGCTCACCACAAATCCCAATCCTTTTTCTGGGCTCAACTGAATGGCGTAATCATCACTATCACTGTTGATATGGTTACCTAAGTTGACAGAAGGAGTAAGGGTGTTCATCACCACTTGAGTAGCGTAAAGATCCAAGCCACCGAAGCCATCACGTCCTTCAGAAGCAAAGAACAGCAGAGTTCCATTGTAAAGACTTGGGTAAAGCTCATCTTCTTTGGTATTTACTTTTGGACCTAAATTTTTGGAAACGCCCAAGCTTCCATCAGCCTTGATATCGGCTACATAAATATCGTATTTACCATAGCTGCCGCGCATGTTTGAAGCAAAGAACAAACGTTTTCCATCCTCAGAAATGGTAGGGTGTTTGGCAGAGGCATATTTTGGACAAACCTCCATTTTGGTGATATTTTTCCATTCGCCGTTAATGTTTTCGGCTCTGTAGATTTCGTGTACGATTTCCTTTTTGGAGAACACACCATAAAGCGGCTTTTGTTCAGAAGTTTTACTGAAATAAGCTGTTTTTCCATCTTTGGTGATGGTCATGGAGGGAACATACCCATCAATGGTGGAAAGGTTACCTTCCAAAGTTGTACTGACTAAGTCTTTGGCCATTTGGGCCGTGGTAGTTGAACTGCAAAATAGCATTCCTGTAACAAGTAGGCTGTAAAAGATTGAACGTGTCATGATATTAGATTTGGGGGTTAATAACATCACAAAGATCAAAAAGATTCACAGCGAATACTTATGAATTTTTCATAGGTTTTTAATTTTAACGGATAAAAAGTGCATTTCATCGAAAAAATTTTAGCTGATTATCAGGATTTTGCCCTTCATGTGCCGATAAACGGAAATATGAGGTCGATAAACGATGAATTTTTCTTCTCAAGAGCGCTTCGGGTTGCTTAAAGGCTGTTTTTCAATATAATGGAACATGAAACTGATGTTTTTAGATAAAAAATGACCTTCAACCATTCGTGGTTCTATTAAATTAAAGACATCAACATATTTCTAATCACTGGAAGGAGCGTGTACATACAAATCACCCGATTTGGTGTAACTTCGCCTTCACTAAAATGGTCCACACCGAACGGGAAGGGCTACTTTGAAGGGAAGGAATGGAGATTACCATAGAAAATATCATTTTGGTTGGGTCAATATTATTGCTGATAAGCATTATTGCCGGAAAAACCAGCTACCGTTTTGGGATTCCTACCTTGCTATTGTTCTTGGCCATTGGTATGCTTGCCGGTTCCGATGGGATTGGGGGTATCCATTTCGACAATCCAAAGATTGCGCAGTTCGTAGGCGTGGTTTCCTTGAACTTTATTTTGTTCTCTGGTGGTTTGGATACTAGTTGGCAATCTGTTAAACCTGTTTTAAAGGAGGGGATTATGCTTTCCACCTTAGGGGTTTTACTTACGGCTGTTGGACTGGGGTATTTTGTTTATTTAATTACCGATTTTAGCTTGTTTGAAAGTTTACTGCTGGGCGCCATTGTTTCTTCTACGGATGCCGCGGCTGTATTTTCAATTCTCAGAGGTAAAAATCTGGCGCTTAAAAAGAACCTGAGGCCAACCTTGGAGTTGGAGAGTGGAAGTAACGATCCCATGGCCTATGTACTGACCATTGCATTTTTATCCTTGGTTCAGCACCCGGAAAGCAGCGTACTTTCCATTTTGCCATTCTTCTTTTTACAGATGGTGATAGGTGGGGTGTTGGGTTTTCTTTTCGGCAAATTGAGTAAAATCATTATTAACAGGATCAAGCTGGATTTTGAGGGACTGTACCCTGTACTGACCATTGCTTTAATGTTTATTACGTTTTCTGCCACTGATTTTATCGGCGGAAACGGATTTTTGGCCATTTACATTTGTTCGGTGTACTTGGGGAATCAAAACCTAATTCACAAAAAAACCATCATGCGTATGTTTGATGGTCTGGCATGGCTCATGGAAATTGTTCTTTTCCTTACGCTGGGGCTACTGGTTTTTCCATCAGAGATAGTTCCTTTTATAGGTATAGGTCTTTTGATTGCGCTTTTTTTGATTTTTGTGGCGAGACCCCTGGCCGTTTTTATCTCTTTAATGCCTTTTCGGATGAAGTTGAGACGGAGGTTCTATATTTCCTGGGTTGGATTACGGGGGGCGGTACCTATAGTATTTGCCACCTATCCGCTTTTGGCAGGTATAGATAAAGCCAGTATCATTTTCAATATTGTGTTCTTTGTGTCGATTACTTCGGTGCTTATTCAAGGGACAACTTTGTCCGTGGTGGCCAAGTTGTTGCATGTTGGTCTTCCAGAAAAAGCCAAACCCTTGTCGCCAACTGATGAGTTGCTCACGGAGCATCCCAAAGCCATCATGAAAGAAATAAGAATCAAAGAAGGGTGCCCTGCTGCGGGATTGAAAGTGGTGAACCTAAACTTTCCAAAGAAAGCCATCATTGCCATGATAGAACGTGACGGAAACTATATTACTCCAAATGGGTCAACCGTGATTGAAGCAAACGATAAGTTGGTAGTGCTAACGGACAAACCTGAAATCCTGGACAAGGTATATGCTTCGCTTTCACTGCCCAAAGCTGAAGTATTGCCGTAATTGGGTTTCTAAATTGGATTAACCGATTCTTGTTCCATTTTCCAC
>JAUIBH010000085.1 GCA_030427985.1 Bacteroidia bacterium
AAATGGACCGGGCTGTTGTGGCTGTTACAACTCTTTACCAAACTCGTTGGTGCCAAAGGGGAACATGGCAGTGTTTTGAGTCGTGAAGATTTTAGTGCCATGACGGAAATTGCACATGAGGAGGGGGTATTCAAGGAATCGGAATCCAAAATGATCAAAAATTTGCTCTATTTTGATGAGATTCTGGCCCGCGATGTAATGACCCCGAGAACCGTGATGAAAATTGCTTCGGAAGATATGCCGATAAAAGAGTTCTTTGAGAAAAATAGACCCTTGCGCTTTTCCAGAATTCCATTGTACAAGGATCGTATGGATAACATCACAGGCTTCTTTTTAAAAGATGAACTGTTGGAAGCCATCATCAACAAAAAAGGGAATAAAACCTTGGCCACAATTAAACGGGAATTGCTTGTGACCAATCGTAGTAAATCCATTAATGATCTCTTCAAAAAATTTGTGCAGAAACGAGAACACATTTCTTTGGTCGTAGATGAGTACGGTTCAGTAAGTGGATTGGTTACTATGGAAGATGTGATTGAAACCCTGCTTGGATTGGAAATTATGGATGAAAGTGATAATGTAGAGAACCTGCAAACGCTAGCCAGAAAGAACTGGGAGACCCGCGCAAAGCGGTTGGGAATTATTGAAGGTGAAGATGAAATAGAATAATGGAATTTGCTTATTTACAAACACCTATAGGTTTAGCAGAGTTCCAAGGTGATGAAGATGGACTTGCTTCAGTGTCCGTTTTGGACGAAATAAAACCCATTGGTATAATTCCAGAGGTTCTTGAAGATGCCGTCTATCAATTTCGGGAGTATTTTGAAGGTACTCGCCAGCAATTCGACCTTAAACTCAACCCTACTGGAACCGATTTTCAAAAAAAGGTTTGGGAAGCCCTTCTAAAAATTCCTTTTGGAAAAACCATTTCTTATTTAGACCTTTCCAAACAACTCGGTGACGCAAAGGCCATTCGTGCAGTAGCCTCGGCCAATGGCAAAAATCCGCTTTGGATTGTGGTTCCTTGTCATCGTGTAATAGGAACCAACGGAGACCTCACAGGATATGCAGGTGGACTGCATAGAAAAAAATGGTTATTGGAACATGAGAGTCCTGCCAAGCAGACCACTCTCTTTTAATAGTTTACCATGCTTTACAAACTTAACCTGGAACATATCCTCTTTTTGGATATCGAAACCGTACCCCAAAAACCAAGCTTCACCGATTTGGATGAAGTTGCCCAAACCCTTTGGGAACAAAAATCGCAGTATCAGCGCAAAGAAGAGTTTACCGCGGAAGAATTCTATGAACGGGCCGGTATTTGGGCTGAATTCGGAAAAATTGTCTGTATTTCCGTAGGCTATTTTACCCACAAAGGGGATGTCCGAAGTTTTCGGGTTACTTCTTTTCATGGCGAAGAAGCCCACATTCTAAACCAATTCAAACAGCTCTTAAAAGACCACTTCAATCAGGCCAAACATTTGCTTTGTGCCCATAACGGGAAGGAATTCGACTTTCCCTACATCGCCCGGCGGATGGTCATCAATGGAATCAATTTGCCTTACAAATTAGACTTATTTGGCAAGAAACCATGGGAAGTGCCCCATTTGGACACCATGGAGCTTTGGAAGTTTGGCGATTACAAACACTACACCTCTTTAAAACTTCTAGCCCATGTGCTCGGAATCCCATCGCCCAAGGAAGACATGGATGGTAGTATGGTCAAGGATGTGTTTTATCAGGAAAACGATGTAGACCGAATCATTTCGTATTGCGAATTGGATGTGGTGACCACGGCCCAAGTTTTTCTACGCATGCGCAATGAGGAACTGTTATCCGATGATGAAATCAAGAAAGTTTGACTGGGTTACTGGTGAAAGATTAAGGGCCAATGTTTGACACGAATTATACGAATGAGCTCGAATAATTGTCTGATTGCATATCGTATGTCTTGGCTCTTGGCTCCTCAAAACAAATCTCGGCTACCCTCGAATTCACAAATGAATCTACATGAATTCTGAGCAAAGCAAAGAATCTCTTGATTCTTGCTCTTGAAACTTGAACTTGTATCAGTTCTTATAAAACTTCGTACTTCTAGTGCCTGCATGGTCTTGCACCAACAACACATACAATCCAGAAGCCAAGGAAGAAACATTGATGGCATTTTCAACCTTTCCTTTTTTAATGACATTCCCTGAAGTAGTTATAATGGAGTACTGCGCATCTGGGGATAATTGCGCCTGAACCGACAAATAATTCACCGCTGGGTTGGGGTAAACAGATACTTCAAAATCTTGGGCATAGCTCAACGGCTCGTAGACAAATGCTTCCGTTTCTTCCCCATTGAACTCAAACTGGAATACATCTGAAAATTCAGATACGGCATTTTCAGTACAGATGGAACGGACCTGAACTTCGTACACAGTGCCTCTCTCCAAATTAGTAAGCTCAAAACTGTTCTCCCAACTCAATTCACTGCTCCAAACATCATCAGAAACAGCTTTATATTGCACTTCAAAAAGGGTTTCTTCGGCTTCAGACCAAGATATGGTTGAACCTTCCTCCGTGGAGGTCTCCAATGCCAAATCCGAAGGGGTTTCAATGGAACATTGAGATACCTGTGCTCCCGAAACAATCAGGGAAAAATCCTGAAACCCATTGGTCAAACTTCCCTTGTGGGAAATGGTTATAGTATATTCACCGTTGGCATTTTCAATTTCAACACGTTCATACGGGTCCACAGCATTGTCTCCCCTAGTTGCAGCATCGGTAGCCCTCGCTGGATTTAATCTCCAAGGATAATAGACTCCTCCAGCCTTTGTGATTCTGATGTCCAAATCGTTCATCAAAGCAGGAATTGTACTGTTCATCTCTCCTCTATTAATGTACTCCCCTTCCGGGTCTGTCCACGACAAGGAAGCAACTAAAGGTTCATTCCCATTGGCCACTACTGTAAATGAATAGGTCTCTCCTTCAGTAAGGCTTTCTTCATCAATAATTGTGGTGAATTCATTGTTCTGAAGTACCTCAGCTGCTGCCTTGGCATTCATGACACCCCATCCCATTTTGTAATCGGGTCCCTGGGCATCCACATCATCGGCAGTATGCAAAGCAAGCCCTTTTAAGGTTGCCGCTTTCATATACGAACCAAAAAGTTCTTCATGATATTGTTGCAACAGCAAGAGCGAACCGGTAACTCCTGGTGCAGCCATAGAAGTTCCAGAAGAAACTTGGTAGCTGGTATTGGTTTCGGAACTGGTGGAAAGAATGTTGGAACCATCTCCAGCCAAATCTGGCTTGATGCGTCCGTCATCCATGGGTCCAAAACTACTGTAACCGGCAACTGTGGCAGATTTCAATTCACCCTTGCTACCAATTTCGGTATGGGCCCCAGCAATGGTGAGTCCATTTTTGGTAGTGGTAAAGCCCAACAACAAATCGAAACCATCTGCAGTTTTTCCAAAATTAGGAGTGGCATTATCAAAAGATTTTTGATTGTTCCCTGCTGCGGTCACCATTAAATAATAGGGCGCGTTATACATAATTCGATCCCAATCTTGGGCCACTTTAATATAGGCCCCAAAATACCAATCCGGCACACGGTCCGATAAAATTCCGTAGGAATGATTGCTCAACAAAAGCCCATTTGCGGCAGATTCGGCCACTTCAATCTTGTCGCGGGTCCAGTCGTGGGTCAATGCTTGTGCACCGTAAGCCACTCCTTTGGCACTGGCCTGGATTCCTGAAGATATTAAGTTGCCCGTTACCAAGGTGGCATGTAGACTTATTTCATCTGAATTGTCGGCGTTACTTGCTCGGGAATCAAACTCCTGATGCGTTGGAAGTGCAGCTCCGGCATCCCAAACCCCTACTTCCATTCCACTTCCATCCAAACCCAAATTCAAAAGCCCATCAGCATAAAGCGTATGTGCACGGGCAGTTTGTGTGGACGCATCGCTCAATGTGGTATAAAAAAGTGGAGTGCCATCTGTTCCGATGTCCCTTAACTCAATTTGAGAACCATTACTGGATTTTTCAGATTTATTCCAACCTTTTGACTTTAACAGTTGTCCTATCTTTACATTTTTAGCTTGATGCTCTTCTTCCATTTGGGAAATAATGGAAGCCATTTTACCTTGATCATACGTAGATTTAATATGTTCTTTTGCATTCTTGGATTGACCAACCACTGAACATATGCCTAAAGCCATAAAAAAAATGGAGAAAATTGTTGCCTTTGCCCCTATAGGAAACTTGTAGTCCATGATTAAGTTAAGGTAAGATTTGGATTACGAATATATTTCCGAACCCTTATATCATCGACAAAACCAGTGCTTTTTTCGATGAAATGCACCTTCTTTTTCCTAAAGCTGTTGTGAAAATTACCTTTTTGGTGGTGTAAGAAATTTCCTTTAATTACTTTTCTTGTTTTCCTGTAGGACCACATAGACCGGAAAGTGGTCACTGTACCCTCCCAGATACTTCCTTCCGGCAAATGTTCTAAAGGGATTGCCCTTGTATTTTCCTTTCCATTCTTTAAGGAATCTCGGAGCAAAAATTTCGGCTTTTATAAAGCTATGGGTATCCGGCTCGTAATTTAAAAAGCTATGAGAGATTAAAATTTGGTCGAACAGGTTCCACATTCCTTTATAATTGGCACTGCCAGATACAGGAGATAGCAGTTGTTTCATTGGGTTGATAAACCGACCTATCTGTACAATTTTTTGGATGCTTTGGGATTTGGGGTCATCGTTAAAATCTCCCATAATGATGCAGTTAGGATTATTTCCCCGGATGGTCTCTAGTTTTTGGATAATAGTTTCCGCTGCGGTAATCCGCTTGTAGCTGGTTTCTTCGGCACCTTCCCTTCTGGAGGGCCAATGGTTCACAAATACATGGACTTCTTCCTTGTGCAGTTTTCCGTGTACATACAAAATATCTCGGGTCATGTCCCTATCACCATTGGTGTTCTCCACCATTAAAGGCACAACTTCCGAATGTATCACTGTAAAATGCACTGTATTGTAAATGAGGGCCGTATCTATTCCGCGCTCATCCGGCGAATCAAAATGAACAAAATCGTAATCAACGTTGCGTAACTTTTTGGATGCTAACAGAGATTTTATGACCTCCTTGTTCTCTACCTCAGCTATACCAATCAAAATAGGAGGAACAGCACTGTCCTGTAATCCTATTTTTGATATGGCCCTTGCTATTTTCTTGATTTTTTTCCTAAACCTAGATTCAGTCCACTTCTTAAATCCCTTGGGCGTAAAATCATCATCAAGGGAATAGGGGTCGTTTTGGGTATCAAAAAAATTCTCGAGATTGTAAAATGCTACGGTATAGCGGTATTCTGTATTATGCAATGCGAACGTAATTTTAGGCTACTTGGAATTAATAAAACCCAAAGTACAAAAAACACCTTCCAAAACATTGCTTAGATTTGCACTTTAATTGATTGTATGCTAGAAAAGAAGGCCATAGAGTATGAAAAGGCGGTGCTCATCGGAGTAATCAACCAAAGTCAGGATGAGGCCAAGGTAACCGAATATTTGGACGAATTGGAATTTTTGACCTATACCGCGGGGGGTGAGGTTGAAAATCGGTTTGTGCAACGCGTGGAAGTGCCCAATCCCAAGACCTACATTGGCAGTGGAAAGATGGAGGAAGTGCGCCAATATGTAAAAGAACACGAAATTGGTTCTGTTATTTTTGATGACGAGCTCACCCCGGCCCAACAGAACAATATTGAAAAAATACTGCGCTGCAAGATATTGGACCGTACTGGTCTTATCCTCGATATTTTTGCACAGCGTGCCCAGACCAGTTATGCCCGCACCCAGGTGGAACTGGCCCAATATGAATATCTATTACCTCGCTTGACCGGTCTTTGGACACACTTGGAACGCCAACGTGGGGGTATTGGAATGCGGGGCCCTGGTGAAACCGAAATTGAAACGGATAGGCGTATTGTTCGTGATCGTATTGCCCTTTTAAAGAAAAAGTTGGTAAAAATAGACCGCCAGATGGAGACCCAGCGGGGCAATCGTGGGTCTTTGGTACGCGTTGCCCTTATTGGATATACCAACGTAGGGAAATCTACCTTGATGAACGTCATCAGTAAAAGCGATGTGTTTGCTGAAAACAAACTCTTCGCCACTTTGGACACAACGGTTCGGAAAGTGGTCATTGGCAACTTGCCTTTTTTATTGAGCGATACGGTGGGATTCATCCGAAAGCTACCCACACAATTGGTAGAAAGTTTTAAAAGCACCTTGGACGAAGTCAGGGAAGCGGATTTATTGCTGCATGTCGTCGATATATCACACCCCAACTTTGAGGAGCATATTGCATCGGTAAACCAAATTCTGGATGAAATCAAGAGTTCAGACAAAAAGACCATCATGATCTTCAACAAAATAGACAAATACCAGCCCGAAACCATTGATGAGGATGATTTGGTAACAGAGCGAACCACCGCCCATTTTACCATTGAGGATTGGAAAAAAACTTGGTTCAATAAAATTGGGGACCGGGCTATTTTCATCTCGGCACTGAACAAAGAAAATCTGGATGAGTTCAGAAAACGGGTCTACGATGAAGTTAGGGACATTCATGTAACACGCTTTCCCTACAACAACTTTTTATATCCAGAGCACTTGGATCAGTATTAAAACCTATGGACAAAGCGCTCCGCTTTTTAGGTGAACCGCTATTGTTGGCTTCGCCACCACAAATTTTGGGTGGTTCACAACAAAAATTTAAGGGATAACCACATAAAAACTACTTTCAAACTGTTTTTAAGCCTTTAGTGTCCTACTCTGATCTTATGATCTTAACCTACTTTGACCATGGAGCTTAAAAACTGGTAAAAATCATATTACACCCCACAAAAACGCCCTCAAACTTGAGGGCGTTTTTTGCTAGATTACTGTCAATCTTCTGTCACATTTCGACTACGCTCAATGTGACATACCTGAATTCATTTGTGCCATTCCTTTCTGCGGTTGGCAGGTGTATCAAACAAATTAAAACTTATAGCTCAGCCCAAGAGTCCAATAGGTTTGCAGTTCATTATCAATGGTATCAAATGTGGCGGTTGGGTCAGGTGTTGGTGCATTGTTTACGATATAGTTCAAGGTCTCTTGTTTGTTGCTGCGCAAACCAAAATCAAAACCAACCCCTATCATTTTCCATAACGTATATGAGAATGAGTTGGTCCAGGTCCAGTTGCTCAAATCACTGCTTTTATAGCTTTGGAACAGGGAAAGGTTACTTTTAAAGCTCACTGCACCAATCTCTTTTGTGTAGTCAGCAACAATCTTCGCTCCAAAAGAAGACTCAAAAATGGCATCTTCTTTACTGAACACAAAATTATAGTTTAGAGGATGCATTACTACTACCAAATCTGGAATTGGCGTCCAGGTGGCCCCAATACCCAAATCCAAATAGCCAGGATCATTAAAGTTGCTCAAAATAGTGGTTCGATATTCCCCCAGAACAGAAATCGCAAATTTTTCACTCAACTTTCTACCATATAATGATGAGATATTAAAAACATCCGTAGTCTGCCTAAAGCTATCATCATCGTTAGGGTCGTCCTTATCATCCAACTTTACCCAAGCAAGATTTAGATTGGCTGCATTTCTCCAGAAAAATTTCTCTTGTTGCAGATTAGCTGAAGCATTTACCGTAAAGCCAATGTTGCCTGATGAGTTATTGGGAATGTCTTGGGCAAACCAATTGTTGAAATTGGAGAGACTCCCCCCAATGGTGCCAAAGGCTCCTATTTTCCAACCTGGAAGCGCATCCAACTCAGCCTGAAGGACATCAACCCGTCCTTGAATGGCGGCAATGGAATCTTTTTTTGGGGCCATCTCTGCTTTGATTTCTTCAGCAGTCTGTGCCTTCACTGAAACAAGGGCAAAAAACGCCCCTGCAGCAAAAAGTAGTTTTTTCATAGTATGAGGTTTACTGTTTAGAACCCCAAAAGTAAGAAATGTCACCGTGTTATCTACACCCTTTAAAATTGAGAACCCTGGAATTTGGTTCTTGGTTTATTGAGCTTGCTTTAAACTTGATTTTTGCGCTCATTTCTTTACCTCCTGTTCCTTAGATTCATCCTCTATTGTCTAAAATGAGATTTCTCAATGGGTTCACTTATGTTAAAATTACACAGGCCACTCTTCCAACTTCTGACTTCTGACTTCTGACTTCTGACTTCTGACTTTTAAGTTATTCATCAATCCATATTAGGCATAGGTAAGATCACCTCCTTGAAACACATAATAATGCTCCATCTTGCTTTGTATTAACCCAAAAAAAGGAAAAATGAAAATTAGAAAACTCTTTTGGGGTGCTTTGGCCATGGTTGTCCTATGGTCTTGCGGTCCCGACGAACCGGACTCGGTCTATTTGAATACCCCTCCCGTAATTAATGATCAAAGCTTTAGTGTCGAAGAAAACATCTCCCACACCGATATCATAGGAACGGTAATCGCTAAAGATGAGGTAGACAATGATAAAATTACCTTTAGCATACATGCTGATGATTCCGGCCTTTTTGAAATTTCACTTTTAGGAAAACTGAGCCTAATCGAAGGAAAAACCCTTGATTTTGAAACCGCCGAAACCTATACCATAACGGTTAGGGCACATGATGGCATTGTAGGCAAATATGCGAACGTTACCATTACCGTGGAAGATATGGAACCTGAGCCAGATTCCCCTACCGTTGTTCTCCAAAAGGAAACGCTGGAACTGTTCAATGGGGACACCGAAACCCTCACTGCGGCCACTACAAATGCTGATGGACTTACCGTTAGTTGGACTTCGGACAATGAAGCTGTGGCCACCGTGGATCAAGATGGAAACGTTACTGCAGTAAGTGTAGGTACGGCTACCATCACCGCTACTTTGGCCTTATCCTCTGCAAGTGCTACCATAACTGTTGTTCCCAATGTGTATGTAGCTGGTTTTGATCTTTCTGGGAATAATGATGTTGCTGTTTTATGGAAAAATGGCGAAGCGCATAATCTTACCGATGGAACCAACAATGCAAGGGCAAACTCGGTTTTTATAGATGATAATGGAATATTCCATGTGGTTGGTCATGAGTTTATCAATGGGGTTAAAGTTGCCATGCTATGGGAGCCTGACGGTGAAGACATCAAAGCTACCCCTCTATCCAATCCAGCAAATGAAGCTGAAGCACAATCCATTTTTGTAAATGAAAATGGCATTAGTTTTATAGTGGGCTATGAGCTCCACAACGGTACTAGAGATGCTATGTTATGGAGAAACCAAGTAGCCAATATAGTTTCAGATGGTTCCAGTGAGGCATACGCCTATGATGTGTATGTAGATGGTACTGATGTATATGTTGTGGGAAGTCAATCCATTAATGGGACCAAGGCGGCCATACTGTGGTTCAACGACCAAGTCGTTGGCTTAACTGATGGTTCTACCCAAGCCCAAGCTAATTCTGTATTTGTACAAAATGGAAATACCTATGTAGCTGGTGAACAAGATATTGCTGGCTTTAAGGCACTACTTTGGGATAGTAGTCAACCCAACCCCACTGCGCTTACCAATATTAATTACGGTGGGGCTAAATCTGTGACCGGAAATGGAACGGATATCTTTGTCGCTGGTGTACAGACAAACGCCCAAAACCAGTTCTTAGCCACCTTATGGACAAATGGCTCTCCAACCGTATTAGCCGATGGTGGAATGGGCCCATCATCAGCTCGTTCTGTATTCTTATATGACTCAGATGTCTATTTAGCTGGATATCAGATTGAAAATGGGGTGTATATGGCTAAATTATGGTTGAATGGTACACAAATTGACCTTGGACCTGGATATGCAAATTCTGTTTTTGTGAAATAATATAACTGTTGATTCAGAATCAAAAAAATCCCAGCCGAAATGGCTGGGATTTTTGATTTAAAGCATCTATTTCTTCTTGTAAAGCGGCACCGAAGAACACGCCTCGCCATACATGACACTTTTAGCCACAGGTTGTATTTTTTCTATGGCCATGAGATAAGCATTTTCGGGAACAGGCTTTTTGGAGCAGCCTTTGATGATTACAGGTTTGTCTACATATGGGGAGACATCTAAATTTTCCAAAATAGATTGATAGAGTGCTGTTTCCAAATCTTCCAAATTGCCAACCACCACTTTGTTGGCATAAGGGGTCAATTTGGAGGCGACCAACATAAAGGCCCATCCCGGAACAATGGCATCGGTGGAACATTGCAGCGCCACATAACCATCTTGGTACCCAGACCAGTCGTGGGCATCCACATGGTTTCTGAACTCTTTTTCCCGTAAAATAATCCCTTCCAGCAACCAATCCTTTATATCAAATACCTTTCGCTCTCCTTTGGGATATAATTCTTCCAAGTCAAAAGTGACCAGTTTACTTTGGGCTACTCTGTTAATGATTTCAGACATAGGTAATGGGTATTGGGTAAAGGGTATTTGTCGGGTATAATAACAACCTTAACCCTTTACCTTTTTGACCTTTTATAGCAATCCTAGCTCCAATTTCGCTTCCTCGCTCATCAGTTCTTGGGTCCACGGGGGATCAAAGGTGATTTCTACTTCAACGTCCTTTAATTCGTCCAACGATTTTACCCTTTCCTCTACTTCAGCTGGTAAACTTTCCGCAACCGGGCAATTGGGCGATGTTAAGGTCATTAAAATCTTGACATCAAAATCCTCGTTCACGAAAACATCGTAAATCAGTCCCAGTTCATAAATGTCCACTGGAATTTCCGGGTCATAAATGGTCTTGAGAACCTTTACAATCTTCTCTCCCAAGTCTTGGGTATCTATGGTGATTTCTTCGCTCATTTCTTTCTAGTTTAATTGTGTTTGGTAGGCCACGGCGTACAATTTCAATTGCTTTACCATGCTTACCAGTCCATTGGCACGGGTTGGGGACAAATGCTCTTTCAATCCAATTTCATCAATAAAAGCGGTATCGGCATCAATGATGTCCTGCGGTTTTTGGTTGCTGAATGCCCGTATTAAAATGGCAATGATTCCTTTGGTAATGATGGCGTCACTATCCGCAGTGAATACCAGTTTGTCTCCATCCAACTCGGCATGCACCCAAACCTTGCTCTGGCAACCTTTAATAAGGTTGTCATCCACTTTATATTGTTCCTCGATCAAGGGAAGGGATTTACCTAGTTCTATCATGTATTCATAGCGCTGCATCCAGTCATCGAACATGGAGAACTCGTCTATAATCTCTTCCTGTATTTCTTGTATGGTCATGCGTCAGTTTTATTCAAAAGTACAACTCGGGCGGATGTGTATCAAGTCTTTAAGACAAAGATAACGAATGTGCTATTCCAACATGCTTTTAGCACGTTTTACGCCTTCTACCAGCTTGTCCACTTCTTCCTTGGTGTTATAAAAACTAAAACTGGCCCGAACGGTACCCGGAATCTTGTAGAAATCCATGATCGGTTGGGCACAATGGTGTCCTGTACGAACAGCAATACCTAACTTGTCCAAGATGGTCCCAATATCATATGGATGGATTCCTTCTATATTGAAGGATATGACGGAAGTTTTGTGCTTGGCATTGCCATAAATGCGAAGACCATCAATGCTCAGCAATTGTTCGGTGGCATAGTGTACAAGTTCATCCTCATACTGGGTAAGGGTTTCAAACCCGATGCTGTTCAAATAATCCAACGCGGCACCAAAAGCAATTCCACCACAGATATTAGGCGTTCCCGCTTCAAACTTATGCGGTAAATCAGCGTAGGTAGTCTTTTCAAAAGTGACCTCAGCGATCATTTCGCCTCCACCTTGGTAGGGTGGCAATTTCTTCAACCATTCCTCTTTGCCGTACAACATGCCCACTCCGGTTGGACCACACATTTTATGGGCCGAAACCACATAAAAGTCAACATCCAATGCCTGCAAATCGGGTTTAATATGGGCGGCAGCTTGCGCACCGTCAATCAAAACGGCAGCACCCACTTTATGGGCGGCCTCTATAATTTCTTCAATCGGATTGATGGTTCCCAAAGCGTTTGAAACATGGTTGCAGAATACCAGCTTCGTCCTTTCGGATAACAGTTTATGGTATTCCTCCATGATCAATTCGCCATTCACATTCATGGGAATGACCTTCAGGGTCGCCCCGGTACGTTCACACAACATTTGCCACGGCACAATATTGGAATGATGTTCCATGGCCGATACGATTACCTCATCCCCTTTTTTAAGAAAGGACGAAAACCCTGTGGCCACCAAATTGATGCCATGCGTAGTGCCCGAGGTAAAAATGACCTCTTGCGATTTCGCAATGTTGAAATGCTCCTGAATCTTCTTTCGGGCCATTTCATAGGCGTCGGTGGCTTCTTGTGAAAGACTGTGCACCCCACGGTGGATATTGGCATTGTAGCCTTGATAATAGTCCACGATGGCATCTATGACCTGCTGCGGCGTCTGCGATGTTGCCGCATTGTCCAGATACACCAAAGGTTGCCCATTGACCTTTCGGTTGAGGATGGGAAAGTCCTTTCGGATCGTAGCAATATCAAGCGTAGTTTGTATCATGAAAATCCCGTTATGGGTTATGGTGCTTATAGCTCAAATCCAACACGAACGCCAAGCTTGTTGGCAATGATCTTGTTGATTCTGACCTTTAATTCTGGAATTCGAACGCTTTCCAATACGTTGTTGGCAAAAGCGTACATCATCAAGGCTGTGGCCTCTTTCTTGGGAATTCCCCTCGATCTTAGGTAAAATAGGGCCTCTTCATCCAGCTGACCAATGGTACACCCGTGGGAACATTTTACATCATCCGCAAAAATCTCCAATTGGGGTTTTGAGTTGATGGTGGCCTTGTCACTGATCAAAATGTTGTTGTTCTGCTGGAAGGCATCGGTTTTTTGTGCAATCTTGTCTACAATGATCTTTCCATTGAAGACACCTGTGGAGCGTTCGCCAAAAATTCCTTTATAATCTTGATGGCTCTCACAATTGGGTTGGGCATGGTGCACCAACGTATGATGGTCTACGTGCTGTTTCTCACCCAAAATGGTCACCCCTTTTAAGGTGGAATCGATTCGCTCTCCATCTTGATAAAAGTTCAAGTTGTTACGGGTCAATTTTCCACCAAATGAAAAGGTGTGCACCCGAACCACGCTGCTATCCTTTTGTGAAATATAGGTGTTGTCCACCAACGAAGCACTGTCATTGTCGTTTTGCACCTTGTAGTAATCCACTATGGCATCCTTGCCTGCAAAAATCTCGGTCACAGAATTGGTGAAAACTTCATTGTCCGTTAAACTTTGGTGGCGTTCAATGATCTGCACTTCGGCATTTTGCTCCGCAACGATCAAGTTTCTGGGCTGCAACATCAAAGCTGCCTCATTGCCCGTTGCCAAATGCAAAATTTGGATGGGCTTTTTGGGCATCTTATTTTTTGGAATGTAGATATAGGCGCCCTCCCTACAAAAAGCAGTGTTCAAAGTAGTCAAGGACTCATCTTTGGAAGCCGCTTTGTTGAAATACACATCAATCACCGGACGGAACATGGGTTTGCTAAAAGCGGAACTCATCAAACAAACATCTACACCGTCATGGGTAGTTTCCGAAAGGTATGAACTGTAGACCCCATCCACAAAAACAATCTTGTAGGTGTCTATCTCGTGCAAAAAGTACTTCTTGATGTCCTTGTACTCCAAGGTATTTTCCTGTTTCGGGAAAATGCTGAAGTCCACCTTTTGCAAGTTGTTCAGTGATGTATATTTCCAAGCTTCTTCCTTTTTGGAAGGAAATCCTTTTTCCTCAAAGTTCTTTATGGCCTCGGAGCGAACTTCATGGACAGGGTGTTCCAAGTCCAAGGTGTTTTCAAAAGCCAAAAAAGATGAAAGCAATTTATCTTTTAAATCCATTTTTCTTTTCTTAAACGGCAGCTTCCTGCTTCAACCAATCGTATCCTTTTTCT
>JAUIBH010000086.1 GCA_030427985.1 Bacteroidia bacterium
AAGCTGCCTCAAAAAGTTTGAAAAACCCAACATATACAATTATAGATGAATTTGTGGATAAAATTGTGAAGGGACAGATGCAGGCCGATCAGTTTTTAAATGCCAACATTACCTTAAAAGAAATAGAGCTGGTAAAAAAAGTTTTAAAGCAAAAACTCACCAATATTTACCATTTGCGGGTGGAGTATCCAGAGTAGGCATGCTGGAAATCAAATGGTTTTAAAAAAAGTGAAAAATAGTTGCGATCTTTCGGATGAAAAGGTACATTTGCATCCGCATTTTTAAATGCACGTTCATACGACAAACTAATAGGAGAGGTGCCGGAGTGGTAACGGAGCAGATTGCTAATCTGTCGGCGGGTAACTGTCGCCTGGGTTCGAGTCCCAGTCTCTCCGCTATTTCCTTTTAAGATTTGGAATATTTTCGGGGTGTAGTACCTCGATGCTCGGTATAAACTCCGCCCGAGCGGTCTACTAAAGTGGACTTTATTGGAGTTTGTGATTTTTGTATTGAAATTTTTTAGTCATTAAGACTGTTTTTCGGGGTGTAGCGTAGCCCGGTTATCGCGCCTGCTTTGGGAGCAGGAGGTCGCAGGTTCGAATCCTGCCACCCCGACGAACCTAGAAATAGGTCAAAACAAAACACTGTTAATCATTTGATTTCCAGTGTTTTTTGTTTTTAATGCACTCGATTGATTTCATTTAAAACCAAATAAAAGGTGTGCAATTCGGTGTACAATGATTAATCCGAAATGTGCTAACTTGAAAGGACTTTAGGGTACGATTTGACTTTCGTCTTTACAATTTATTGTTCAACCAAAGTCATGGAAAATGAAATCAAAACACACTTTCACCGTAATTTTCTTTACCAGAAAATCTAGGAGCGTTCCAAACCAATTATCCATCTATGTCCGGATTACCGTAGATGGCAAACGTGCCGAAATCAGTCTTAAAAGAAGCATTCCCTCCAAAGAGTGGGACAATTCACGGAACCGAGGCAGGGGAGGTTCACAGAGAATCAGGGCATTGAACGCATATATGGACAGTGTTTATGGGGAATTATTGGACTGCCATAAAGAACTTTTGGAAGAGAACAGGTTGGTTTCCTCAGATGCCATTAAGTGCCGTTATCTTGGCGAGGATGACTACAGCAAGACCTTAAGGGAACTTATCAAGTACCATAATGAGAATATGTCAGTTGTCCTAAAAGAAGGAACAATGAAGAACTACTATACGACGGAAAAATATCTGTACAGGTTTTTAGCTAAGAAAAGAAAGGTCAACGATGTCCGCCTCAAACAGTTGAACTATGCTTTTGTTACGGATTTTGAGCATTTTTTACGCAATTACAGAGATTCTAAGAAGAATTTATTGTTGGCCAACAATGGAGTAATGAAACATCTGGAAAGGTTCAAGAAGATGCTCAACCTTGCCGTCAAATTGGAATGGATGGACAAGAACCCGTTCAACCAGTTCCAGTTGAAATATAACAAATATGATAGGCAGTTTCTGGACGAAGAGGAACTGGAGAAATTGGAAAGCACTGATATGGGGAACGAACGTTTGGAGAGGATAAGGGACTGTTTCGTGTTTTCATGCTACACAGGCCTTTCTTATGTGGACGTCAAGGAGTTGAACCGTGACAATATCGTAAAGGGGATAGATGGAAACCATTGGATCAGTACCAAGCGTGAAAAAACGGACAAGCCCGTTAAGGTACCCTTGCTCCCAAAGGCACAGGAAATCTTGGAAAAGTATATGCAATGTCCGGAAATGGAAAACAAGGAAGGTTTGTTGCCCATCAGTTCCAATCAGAAGACAAATGCCTATTTAAAGGAAATAGCGGACTCCTGCGATATTGTCAAAAACCTGACCTTTCATGTGGCAAGACATACCTTTGCCACAACGGTAATGTTGTCAAATGGTGTGCCCATTGAAACAGTCTCGAAACTTCTCGGGCATAGCAAACTGTCCACTACACAAATTTATGCCAGAGTGGTGGAATCCAAGATTAGTGAAGATATTGGAAATCTGTTGATCAGGTTCAAGGAAAAAGCAATCAAAAGAAATGCTGCCACATGAAAAATGGGGAGACTGCATTAGCTTTCTTTTTTACAGACTTTAGCCTATCAGATGAATGGCTGTCATCACAGAATACTGCAATCAAGTGTGGTTTTTCAGTGAGTTGTAATGGTGTTTAGTCAACTTTGTACCTCTTTACACCTTTGATTTATTTACTGGTACTGGTTGATTTCCTTGAAGATTTATAACGTCTGTATAGCCACACTGACAAGAAGAACAGTGCAATAAGTGCAGTGGTCGTAATCAAAGCGGTTATTTCACTACGAAGTTCTACATTCATATTTTAAAGTTAGCAATTATTTTTGGTTTGTCCATATTGTATATAGGTGCCTTTTGTTTAGGCTTTTTGATTATTAATGTTAGCGTATATCCCACAAGTTGTATGTGTTGTTCACACGTAGTGAGTGTAATTCTCAACCTCACCCTATGGGTGTACAAGCACCCTCAAAATCTAATTGTCAGCCAATAATAAGTTCAATACCTGCTTTCTTGGCCTTGTATTTTATTTTGGTCATTAGTTCATAATAGCTCCAGTTCCTTAATACAAATTCTTCTTCTTTGGCAATCCCGACCTTGTCCTCTTGGTTCATTAAAATAAGCGTTCCCGCCTGATGCTTGATACAGAAATCTATAAGTTTTCTACTGTATACATGTATGCGGTGTGCCACATAATTACTTTCTGTTTTGTGGTACTTGTCCACTGCTTTAAGTTTTCGTTTTTTCCCTTTCCCTGATCTGGAATAGGTCGCCCCAACCTGACTTCTTCTCCGAGCTGCCTGTATAGCCAACCTACGATAAAGGAATTCTTCCTTAGTGCCGATTGTAAGTCTGGTTTTTCCAATCTTCACAACTATGGGATATTCCAAGGACAATGATGCTTCTGCAACAATCTCAGGTTTTAGGCTATGCTTTTCCTTTTCAATTTCAAACACTGCGAGCCAAAAGATTTTCCCGCCATCCAGTTTAATGTTCGAGGAACATAGTTTGACATCACCTTTTGCCAAACGCTCCAACAGCATTCGTTTGTCCGTAAAATCCTTGCCCAAATAGGTTTTAAATGGAACCCGGTACAAACGGAAGCAAAAGGCTTTCTTCTCTTCATCATAGACAACCCGACTTATACCCTGTAGGCCAAAAGGAAATGGCATGTCCTTCTTGAAATTCGGCAATGAGCGTTCGCCCTTCCAGTATTGAACCCTATTTTTATTGAATGAGGAAATCAAGACATGGTTCAGGGTGGACAATATGTTTGTCGGCATTTCTCCTTTGAATCGATCAGATACCACTCGATAGGTAGTGTTCATTCTGGAACGTTGTAGGATTCCTTTTTTATCTTTTTTTTTCATCCGCCAATTTATATTTGATCCCCTCTGATAGATAAGAGAACTCCTTTATCATTTCCTGAACATACAGATGTGTTACGATGATGTTGGCAGCTCTAAAGCATCGGTCCCGCCACTGGTACAGCATATCCATAACCTCTTTTTTTTCGTCCTTGGTAGGGAGGTCGATCAATAATTGAATCTTTCTAGTGTGTTTTAGCGTTGACTTTCCCATATTAAGCTGATTGTAATTGATGGTTTACCTTCATTAGCTTATAAGCCTTCATGAATTCCTGATGCACTTCCTTTTGGGATAGTTCAAGTTCTTTGGCTATTTCAGAAAAGGTGTAGTTCAGTTCACAGCGCATTTCAAGAACTTTGGCCTGCTCCTCGCTCAGCTCCCCACTGAACTTGATTTCATCTGTCATGTTGTTATTGGAATCGAGTATGTTTCCTTGATGGACAATGTTTTTAATATCCTCAATGGCCTCCTTTATTTCCCTACTGGTTTCAATCATGCCTTTACCCATTACCTTGGAAATGGCCTTATACTGAAAGCCATATTTTAAACTGAGTTCGATCAAGTGCCTTTTATCGGCATTCAATAGGGGAAATATACTTTTGATATGGTCGAAGGATTTTTGGGTCGATTCCTGATCATCGAGGTTTTCAGAATCATTTGCTGGATCATAGCCCACCATGTAGTCTTGGTAATTTTCATAACCCTCAAGGGAGTTGATCTTTTTGTGGAACTTATATTTTGGTTTTCTATAGTATGAGATACATTCCCTTTTCATTACAAACCTCAAGAAATAGAAAATATGTTCAGGTGATTCCAATTTGTCCCTATTGATCCATAATTTTAAAAAGGTATCCTGGACAAGGGATTCTATTAAAAAATCATCGTTAAGCCATTGTTTGCCTATCCAAAGTATACTCCTAAAGTATTTGGCATGGATATGGTCCAAAGCAGAAGTATCGCCAATTTTTAAAAGTTCAAAATCATTGTATGACATAACAGGCCTCGTTTAAGATGGTCAATGCACCATGGTTAAAATTGATTATGCTTTAAAAGCTGATGCGATTTCTTAAAAAGGATAAAGAGAAGATAGCTTTGAAAAGTTGAGAAAACCCCTTTTTAAATAAGATAAAGAGGGCGTGAATACTTAACTTATAGCATCAAGGTACTGGTATACCGCACGACAATAAGTAAGCTCACGCCCGGGCCGTGAGCATTTGCACTTATCATCTCGTCGTTAAAAATTACCAGTTTTTGATGCGAGAATCAAAGCGAATGCTTCTAATATTATTAACTTAAGAAGTTTCGCAAATATGTTATTTCAGGGATAAATATAATAAAAACCCCCAAATGAGAGCGAACGCTCTCAAAAAAACTTTCTGTAATTTTTTCATTTGTGTTAATGGCAGATAAAAACACAAATAAAAGTAAAGTTTATTTTTCTGATAAATACGTGTGTAAGTTTATCAGTGAGGAATGGTTGACCTCAAAAGACACAAGTGCCAGGAAATATGGGAAAATATACGGTGTCAACTATCACGTGATAGAAAAAATACAGCAGGAGAATGGTTACAACATACCCTTATCCACCTTGAGCACCATCTGTTTTAACCATGGAATCAAGTTATCGGATTTCTTTAAATTGGTGGAAAAGAAGTATGGGGAATTTTTGAATGATAGCTATGAGTACAAATAATTCTGAATCGTAATTTATTCCCTCAATTGAATTCTCACTAACCTTACTTACTTCCATTTATTATACACTTATTGAAGAGTTTTGGGTTAACTGTTTTACGTCTATGGAACAATTTAGCATCCGTTCATGGGTGGTCATGTTTCCCCATTTTTTCATAATCCATTTATTCCAATGCCATAATGTATTAATTGAATGCAAAGCCTGTTTTTCTCCCTTGCCATTAAATTCTATATTTATATGGTTGAAAAACAACAGTATAATGTACGGCATATTTGATTTGACTTTCCTAAAGTCCGTACAAACAACACAATATTATAGTGGTAGCTGATTTTAAATCAGCATGTATTTATTCGGTCCCGCTCGCGGGACGTAGGGAATAGCAAGAGGGTGATGCGCAGATTGCGCCATCACGGTTGTTTTCGGGTCTTCAACAAGTTGAAAACCAGTTGATTGAACTTATTTTGGAATACTCTGCAAAATATGGGGCTACAGTAGACTTTTCCGAAATCTACAGTAGACCCTTTGGGAAGCCCTATAAACACTGGAAATTTTTGACGAAAAAATTGACGCAATTTCACTAAAAAACAAAATCGCACCTATGGAAAAGCAAAAAACCAATGACAGTAAAAAGAAAGGGCCAGGTGGTTATTCAAACATTACCGTAAAGAAGGAAACGGCCACACGCTTTCGGAGCTATTCCAAAAAGTTCAATAAGTCCCATAGTGAGGTATTGGGTGGAATGGTACAATACTTCAGGGAGAACAGCATTGACCCTTTTGGAGAGGGAACAAAGATTATCCTTGAGAGTATTAAAAAACTGGAGCGTCAGATGATGAAAAAATTCGATAGGCTCATCGCCATTATCAAGAACATGGAAAAGACCAGTATCCGGCCGACCTATGAAATGATGCTCATCCTTTATGAGGCCTATGTAAAGGATGGGAGGAAACCGAGACGGGAACCCGTCCAGATACAGGAAGAACGAATGGATTTTTTGGAGCCTAAAAACACCGTTCCGAAAACAGAGCATGATAGAATGCTGCAAGAATTCAATGAATATAAAAAACGCTGCAATGAAATTCTCAACAATGTGGAAAAGGTGGAGCCGATGATGGGAAAACCTTATCTAAAAATAAATATGGGCATTGGGGATTTTGAAAGCCTCAAATACCAATTAAAATAACGCTCCATGTACCTTACCATCTCAGCACAGAAAATGGGCAGTACCTATAACTCCAGTGTGGGGAACTATGTGGATTATCTGGAAAAGGAAAACGAGGACAGATTGCCCGAACAAATGGAGGAATTCTTTGACCGAGAGAACGACAGCGTAAGCCCTCAAACGGTCATCGATGAAATAGATGCCAATACGGCCAAACTGAGACAGAAAGACCCGAAATTCTATTCCATAGTGGTCAGTCCCAATAAAAGGGAACTTAAGGTCATTGGAAATGACCCAAATATGCTAAGGGAATACACAAGAAAGCTCATGGAGGACTATGCCAAGAGTTTCCATCGCAACCAAGAGGTCAAGGCCAAAAACCTGAAATATTATGCAAAGATAGAGCATGAGCGCACCTATCGGGGATTTGACAAACAGGTTCAGGAGAATGCGCCATATAGAGGAGAAATAGCAAGGCTCAGGAACGAGATACGGAAAGTGGAACGCGGTGAATCCATTGGCAATGTCAAGGAGCTTGAAAAAAGGATCAAAGAGCAAGAAAGATTGGCCCCACACAAACAGAACGGACAATTGGTGGCCGCAGGGATGCAAAAAGAGGGGCCACAGACCCATATTCATATCATAGTCAGCAGAAGGGACGTAACGAACACCTATACGCTTTCCCCGATGGCAAAGCACAAGGCATCCGAAGTGGAACTGAACGGAAAGACGGTCAAGAGGGGATTTGATCGGGACAGTTTTTATCAAGCAGCCGAAAAGACCTTTGACAGGACAACTGGTTTCAAACGGAACTATGTGGAATCCTATGTTGGAAGAAAGGCCCATGCCAAGGAACCGGGGAAGTTCTTTGCCAAAGTGATGGGACTGCCCACCAAGGAAAAGGAAATGGCCTTTAAACTCCTTAAAACGATGGGTGTCAAAGCACCAAGTATCCCGACCAATAAAGTGCAAATGGCGGCCAAGATCATCAAGGCGCTTGGGAGGGGTATCGATAAAGCTAGGGGCACGGGTGAGGACATGGGCTACTGAAATCCAAAAAGTAGGTTGCGCCCTATCGTGTTTTTGCTTCACGCTTATCTACCCGAACGCTACAAAAACCCGACAGGATCCATGCGCAAAAGTTGGGGTAAGATTTGGGGTTCTTGTTTTGCTAATTTTAAACAGTTCGGTTTTGTGGTTAACTTTCATTTGGTACACTCGCGGTATTTCGTAATACCTCTATCGATTGTTGATTTTCAAATTTTAAGGTGAGGTCACATTGCAGGGAAGTACTATGGTGAAATATGAGAGTATGGTTTTTTTGACTATCTTATTGAAGTATTTTTCAGACATTTTAAACACTGACCGTTATGAGAAAATTAGAATCAACTCTGTTGGTATGGTCTCAGGAGGCTGATTATTGTGCTAATTTTCAATAAAGAGACTTCCCCCTTCAAAGAAACCTTGGTCGAATCAATGGGTTCACTTCTGGTTTTAGGACTCTTCTAAAAAGTTCGGTCTATAGGTAGATGGATATGAATGACTTTTTTGTCAATCAATACATAGTAATTCAATAAAAGGAACAACCGTTGCCATACTAATTTGACCTCTATGAAGAAGTATCTTGTTTTTCCCAAACTGTTTTTATTGACCTCCATGGTCATGGCACAAAATCTTAAGACGGATTCTATAACCAATACGATTGCCCAAGGCAGTAAATATTTGAATATATCTTTTTCACTAGATCAGCGAAAAGCCGAAAACGAAAACCAATTGTTGAGAGACGTGGTCAACCAAGATAAATTAAACTATGATATTACCCTTTCAAGTGGTTACGCCATAAAAGAAAGTTTCACTTTGGGCCTGGGTTTCAGTTATGGACGGCAAAGGGAGGATGTTGTTTTTGTCAATGAAGAAAATCAGGAAATCACCAATAAAAGTATTGGTCAGGATTTTTCCATTATTCCCAACATGCGAAAATATATACCCCTTGGAAAAGGAACCTTCCAGATCTTTGTGCAAACAAATCTTCGATTTACCTACGGTGAATCCTTGCAACGGAGTTTTTTGGTCAATGAAATCGAGAAAATAGAAACCGATTTTTTTGAATTGCGTTTTGGTGTACAGCCGGGCGCAATTATTTTTTTCGATAAAAATTTTGGCTTTGAGACTTCTGTAGGTTTGGTAGGCTTGTCCTCAAAATGGAGCAGCAAAACCGTTAATGGCGATGTGGAAAATCAAACAAAAATAACCGAGAACAACATAAACCTGGATTTAAACCTATTATCCCTTCAATTGGGAGTGGCCTATTATTTTTAAATGAGCAATGTCCAAAACGGAAAACTATGAGAAACGTATTCTTCACCATGGGCTGTACTTTTTTAATGGTACTATGCTTGGGCTGTATTAAGGAGGATAAATTTGGTCTTTCTGATTACAAAGAGATCAAATCCTTTGAAATTACCGGACAAGCAGCGAGTGCAACCATCAATGCCGAAGAACGCAACATATCTATTCCCTTTAATGAGGGAGAGGATGTTTCAGCAAAAGCTCCTTCCAAAATAGAAATCTCAAACATGGCAACCATTTCACCTGCTGTCGATGAGACTCAAGACTTTGGAAATCCAGTTATATATACAGTTACTGCGGAGGATGGTTCCCAGTCCACTTGGACTGTTACGGCCGTTGTGGCAGAATCACAACCCCAAATTTCCAATAGTAATTTTGATGTGTGGTACGATGCCGGGGGATACCAACAACCCGGTGCTTCGGCCGATGATGCCGTTTGGGATACGCCTAACAAGGGCATAGCCATTGTTGGAGATCCCAATACCACCCCAGAAGACCTTGGAAACGGGGATTATGCGGCAAAAATGGTGAGTGTGAGTGCTCCTATCTTGGTTCGAATGGCTGCAGGAGCCTTGTATGCGGGCTCCTTTACCGATGGCTTGTTGAATCCTGCCGACCCTGCATCCAATGTAAATCTGGGGATTGTATTTACCGCCCGTCCAGATGCTTTTAGCGTAGATTACAGATATCTTCCCAGAGAAGAATATCTCGATGCGGATGGAAATCCCTTGGAGGGTGAAGATCATATGGATATATACCTATTGCTGGAAAAAAGGGAGGGCGATCAAGTGGCTAGAATTGGAACAGCATGGTACAGAAGTGATGCCGCCGTTGAAGATTGGACAAGCTTGCAGGTGGAGATCAAGTATGGGCAATTGAACGCATCCGATCCTGAGTTTGAATATGCAAATATTAAGGAAGGTGAAACATGGGCCTCCCCCGATGAAACCCCAACCCATATAACTGTGGTGTTCACCTCAAGTGCCTTGGGAGACTTTTTTACAGGAGCCATTGGCAGTGAACTTTGGATCAATAATTTTGAGTTGATCTATTGATGGGTACGTCTTATTAAAAGCCCCTTTTAAGACTGGATTCAAATGAAAAAATCAGGAGTGAATTGGAGATGGTATCTTTTTTTTCTTTAAATTGATATACCGAATCTTCTTACAAAACTAAAGGTTGCACGATTTTGCTATAGCAATTGTATTTCTTCCCCCACACGCAATCCTTTAGATTGGTTTTTATGGCATAGGCGCGGTTGAGTACAGGACAGTTGGCTTCTAAAAACCAGGAATATCTTTTGGAGATTAGGTAGTGGTAGTGGTAGTGGTAGTGGTATTGGTCTGGTTGTAAATGGCAAGAAAAGCATATATGAACGTAAAGACTGTTTTTTTAATACTGTGCATTCTGGGAACCGGTATGGTCAGTTCCCAGGATTTGGATACACAGAAGACATTAAATCAAAGTGAAACAGAAGCGGATGATATGTGGGTTGAATTGGAGCAACAACCAGAGCTTCAGACGTCCACGGCCAATAGGAACTTTACACATGCAGATGGGGCAAACGCCCAAAAGGATGACACTGCCAACGAAAAAGGAGAATTCAATGTAGTGCCCTATTTTAGTTATAACTCTACATTGGGTGCCGGTTTTGGAGCGGTTTCCCTCTATTCGTTCCATGTCAACAAAGAAGATGAGGTTTCACCAAAGTCAACGGTGGGAGTGGCCGGAATCTATACAACCAACAATACCTTAGCCGTTTTGGGATTTGGGAGTTTTTATTTAGATGAAGATAAGTGGCGGGTCATGTTTGGGGCTGGTTACAATGAATACAACTTTCAAACCTATTTTGATGCACAGGACTACAGGGGCTCATTTGTAAATTACGACACCAAATCGTTCTTGGCGGCTATTCTTGTACGACGAAAAATCATCCGGAAACTATATTTTGGACTGGGCTACATTTTTCAGGATTCAAAAACTGAATTTGAGGACAATGTACAACCCGAAGTCACTACCAAGCTCAACACCCTCAATTTTGAGTTGTTCCGGGATGTCCGCGATGATGTAAACTATCCCAGACAGGGTAGCTTAGCCGTATTGCAATGGAGAAACACGCCCGAATGGTTGGGCAACGACGAAACCATCAACGTACTTTTTGCCAATTACAACCAATATATAGGAGTTCAAGGCAACCGGGATGTTTTGGCATTTCGGTTTCATCTCAAAGCTGGCTTGGGCGAACTTAACTTTCAACAACAGCCTGTATTGGGCGGGATTGACCTTAGAGGGTATTCGCAAGGAAAATACCGGGGGGATGGCATTATGGATATCCAGGGCGAGTACCGCTGGAATTTTGAAAACAAATTACGGTTGAGCGCTGTGGGCTTTGCGGGCGTGGGAACACTATATGGGTCAGATACAGAAGATTTTAACTGGAAGGCCTATCCAAGTGTAGGCGCAGGTATCCGATGGACGGCTCTTACCAGCAACCACTTTAATGTGGGGATAGATGCTGGGTTTGGTAAGGACGACTGGGGCATTTATTTCCGATTTAACGAAGCATTTTAGAAATAGCTAATACATACATATAGAAAATCATGAAAATAAAAACCTTAACACTAGCTTTTGCATTACTTGTTTTTGTTGGAATGCAAGCCCAAGAAAAAATCAGTATTTTCGATAAGACTGTTGTTGAAAGAGAAAACTTTGAACCAGTAATTCCGTATCCCGAACAGGAAAAATTTGCAGAACAAAAACTCAAAGATTTAGAAAAGAAGACAGGAAAAAAGCCAAACGTTCTCATCTTTTTGGTAGATGACCTAGGCTGGGGTGACCCTGGGTGTTTCGGTGGCGGCGTAGCTGTAGGGGCACCTACCCCAAACACCGATAAACTGGCTTTTGAAGGAAAACGCTTTACGTCTTTTTATTCCACACCCACCTGCACATCGTCCAGAGCAGCATTAATGACAGGGCGTCTTCCACAACGTAGTGGACTTGTAAGACCGCTTTTAAGTGGCGACAAGGTAAAGACCAATCCATGGGATATTGAAGTGTCACAGGCCAAACTTCTTAGTCAAGTAGGATACAAAACCGCAATCATGGGGAAATGGCATATTGGTGAAGCCGAAGGTATGCTACCCCACGAAGTAGGCTTCGATTATTTCTTCGGTCTACCTTCTGTACAATCCGATTATACGCAATTTTTAATGGAACGTCGTTATAGCGATATGATCAATAACAAAGAAATCCATGACATCGCATTTCAGATTCAACCCGAAGGTTTGATCAAAGGGAAAAAGGGTGGTCCTCGTGAAGTCGGTTTTCCTATAAAAACATTGGATGATGTACGAAAAATAGATGAAGTGCTTAAAGACGAGTCCATTAAGTTCATTAAAGAAAATACAGGAGGGGAAACACCATTTTTCTTAATTCATTCCTTTACTGCTATTCATAATGACACCTATTGTGGCGAAGATTATATAGGAAAAAGCCCAGCAGCTATGCCTGTAAAAGATGCCATTGTTGAAATGGATGATATTGTCGGCGAAATCATGGATGTGTTAAAAGAAAGTGGTGAACTCGAAAATACATTGGTAATTTTCACATCAGACAATGGGGCCAATGAAGATGCATTTCCAGATGGCGGCTACCACCCTTGGCGTGGCGGAAAAGGAAATACATGGGAAGGTGGGGTGCGTGTACCTATGATTGCTTATTGGAAAGGCATGATTGAACCTGGGCAGTCAACAAACGGAATTATCGACTTAACCGATCTATATATGACCACATTGAGACTTGGAGGCAACTTACAAACAAAACTACCTAATAATTTGTACTACGACGGCATTGACCAAACCTCCTATATTTTAACGGAAAATGGAGAATCTAAAAGACAGGCCGAATTTATTTGGAATAGAAACGATATGTGTGCCATTCGCTGGAGAGATTATAAAATTCACTTTAAAATTTTTGATGTCAAACAACCTGGAAGAAATATAGATGCCTCATTTGTGGGCGATATTGGCACTTCTCCATGGATATATAATTTAAATACAGACCCAAAGGAAATGGCATCCCAAGGACATTTGTATTTCGAATGGGGGACACCGGCGGTATTGGCGTTTAGAACAAGGCATTTGGCGACCATGAAAAAATACCCGAATACCGATTTAGGTTTAGGTTTGGATTAAACAGTTTTCACCAAAATTATATAATCATGAAAAAACAATTTCGTACAACTCTATTTTTGATGTTGCTTGCTTTAAATGGTATACAAGCACAAGAAAAACCAAACATTTTAGTAATCATGTCCGACGATATGGGTTGGCAAAACGTAAGTGCCTACGGCTTAGGAACCATGGGATACACCACACCTAATCTAGACCGAATTGGAAAAGAAGGTATTATTTTTACTGACCATTATGCGCAACCGTCGTGTACTGCTGGTCGTGCAGCTTTTATTACAGGGCAATACCCAATTCGTAGTGGCATGACAACAGTTGGAAGACCAGGCGACGATTTAGGCTTAAAAGCCGAATCGCCAACTTTGGCAGAAGTTTTAAAAGAACAAGGTTACGCTACAGCTCAGTTTGGTAAAAACCATTTAGGCGACCAAAATGAAAACTTACCAACCGTGCATGGTTTCGATGTGTTCTATGGAAATTTATACCACCAAAACGTATCGGAAGAATATGCTGATTCTGATTACCCAACCGACCCAGAATACCATAAAAAATGGGGCCCAAGAGGCATTATTCATTCAGTGGCTACCAACACATTCGACAATACCAAAGACCCAAGATTTGGCGTGGTCGGTAAGCAAAAAATAATGAGTGATGAAAAATTTACCATCGATTGGATGAAAACCATTGACAAAGAATTCTTCGGGAAAACAGAAGAATTTATGAGCGATGCCAAAAAAGAAGGTAAACCATTTTTCGTTTGGTTAAACCCAGTTCGTATGCACATGCACACGCATTTGAGCGACGAGTCGCGTTATTTGGCAAAAGAATTTACCACGGGTGACGATATGTATGGTAGCGGTGTCATTGAGCACGATGCCATGGTGGGTAAATTGTTAGATTATATGGAAAAGAATGGTTTGTTAGAAAACACCATTGTGGTATATACAACCGATAACGGCCCAGAACACGAAGCCACTTTCCACGGTGGTGTTACACCATTTAGAGGCGATAAAATGACGACTTTCGAAGGCGGACTTCGTGTACCAACTATGGTTATGTGGAAAAAAGAAATTCCGAGCGGACAGTACCTGAACGGAATCCAAAGTCACATGGATTTGTTTACCACATTGGCTTCGGCAGCAGGTGTGAAAAATGTGG
>JAUIBH010000001.1 GCA_030427985.1 Bacteroidia bacterium
GTCGGTATTGCCTTCAGTTGGGAAGCCGGTAAAGGTTTTTACGTCCCCTTTCCTGAAACAAAAAACGATGCCATGCCCCTCATTGAAAAGCTACGTCCTTTTTTTGAGGCGGAGAACATCGAAAAGATTGGACAAAACCTAAAGTACGACATCAAAGTGATGCTGAACTACGGAGTAGAAGTCAAAGGCAAACTGTTCGATACCATGTTGGCCCATTACCTCATCAACCCCGATATGCGCCATAATATGGACGTGCTTTCGGAAACTTACCTGAATTACACTCCCGTTTCCATTACCGAACTCATCGGTAAAAAAGGAAAAAACCAATTGAATATGCGGCAGGTTCCTTTGGAAAAACAAACCGAATATGCCGTTGAGGATGCCGATATCACCTATCAACTGGCGCAAAAATTCAGACCGGAGTTGAAGGAGGCAAAAACCGATAAACTTTTCGAGGAAATAGAAGTGCCCTTGCTTCGCGTGTTGGCCGATATGGAACGAGAGGGCATCAATCTGGACGAGCCTTATCTGAACGACCTCTCGACTGCACTCGAGAAAGACATTGCAGCGTTGGAAAAGAAAATTTATGCCGATGCCGGAGAGGAGTTTAACATTGCTTCGCCCAAACAGTTGGGTGACATCCTTTTTGGAAAACTGAATTTGGTGGATAAGCCTAAAAAGACCAAAACGGGACAGTACTCAACATCGGAGGATGTGCTTTCCTATTTAGCCAAAGACCATGAAATCATCAGAAATGTGTTGGATTACCGGGGTCTTGCCAAATTGAAAAGCACCTATGTGGATGCGCTTCCCAATGAAGTTCAAAAAGAGACAGGTCGGGTGCACACCGATTATATGCAAACCGTGGCCGCTACAGGTCGATTGAGCAGCAACAACCCTAATCTGCAGAACATCCCCATCCGAACCGAGCGGGGTCGTCAAGTGCGGAAGGCCTTTATACCACGGGATGAAAACTACGTTTTGCTCGCTGCGGATTACTCTCAGATAGAATTGCGCATTATTGCGGCCTTGAGCGAAGAGGACACCATGATTTCTGCCTTTAAACATGGGGAAGATATTCATGCTTCCACGGCATCCAAAGTATTCAACGTACCGATTGAAGAAGTCACCCGTGAACAGCGTAGCAATGCCAAAACGGTGAATTTTGGGATTATTTATGGGGTTTCGGCCTTTGGGTTGAGCAACCAAACGGATTTGAGTCGTACCGAGGCCAAGGAACTTATCGATACCTATTATAAGACCTATCCCAAACTGCGCAACTATATCAGTGAGCAGATAGATTTTGCCCGTGACCATGGCTATGTGCAGACTATTCTGGGTCGAAGGCGCTATTTAAAGGACATCAATGCTGGCAACCAGGTGGTGCGCGGAGCTGCGGAACGCAACGCGGTAAATGCACCCATTCAGGGGAGTGCAGCGGACATCATTAAAATTGCCATGATCAACATCCACAAAAAACTTTCCGAAGGAAAATACAAAACCAAAATGCTGTTGCAGGTACACGATGAATTGGTATTCGATTGCTACAAACCCGAGTTGGAGGAAATGAAACAACTCATTAAATCTGAAATGGAAAATGCTTATAAACTCTCCGTGCCCTTGGATGTGGAAGTGGGCATTGGCGAGAATTGGTTAGAGGCGCATTAATCTTAAAAAGCACTTGGAGTTCAATAGAAAAATAATATGAAAGAATTGCAATTTACTGGTGGAGCTCGAATAGGAGGTGCCAATGCAACTTTCCCATTTGCAACCTTAAAAGTGAATAAGGACCGATTAGAATTAAATGCTTCAATTCTTGGAAACCTTGTTTTCCAACCAAAAGACATTGTTTCAATTGAAACCTACATAATGATCCCTATTTTGGGGCAGGGTATAAAAATTAATCACAACGTTTCCACATATAAAGAGAGAGTCATTTTTTGGACTTTTAAAGACCCGAATGAAGTCATCAAGCAAATCCAAGAAACGGGATTCCTAAGTAACCAAAATGCTTCTGTGCAACAAATGGACAGAGCAATAGCGGAAAAACAGGTCAAGGGAGGATTTCCTTTAAAAAAAGGCTTCGCTATTGGGGCCATAGTGGTTTGGAACTTACTTTTCCTCTCTGATTTTGTCCCTTTCTTTCTTCAAAAAACAGATGGAACCCCCATTGGAAATGGTGTTTTAGCAGCAGTAGGATTGCTATTTTTGAGCGCATTGTTCAGTCTTATTTCAGGAGACTTTAGGAGACTCATCTTAAAGGAGGGGCGTGAACTTGATGATATCAAGAAATTTGCAATTTTCACCATGATTATTAGTGGGTTAATGCTACTACAATTTTTATCAATGATAAAGTTTATGAACTAGCTATTGGCTAAAAACCCAAATGAAACCCTCCAAAATCATCCTCCCCATCATTGTAGTGTCGCAGTTCTGCTGTACCTCACTTTGGTTTGCGGGCAATGGGGTCATGCAGGATCTTGTAACCACTTTTGGGTTAGGCGATAGCGCAGTGGGACATTTAACCTCGGCAGTCCAATTTGGGTTTATCGCAGGCACTTTATTATTTGCCGTTTTATCCATTGCAGACCGGTTTTCCCCATCCAAAGTATTCTTATGCTGTGCGGTATTGGGAGCCCTGTTCAATTTGGGGGTGATTTGGGAAGGGAATTCGTTGACAAGCATCCTCGCATTCCGATTTTCCACTGGTTTTTTTCTGGCTGGCATCTATCCTGTAGGGATGAAAATCGCCGCAGACTATTTTGAAAAAGGCCTTGGCAAGTCTCTTGGCTATTTGGTGGGCGCATTGGTCGTGGGTACCGCATTTCCCCATTTGTTAAAAGAGATGACCCATGCCATTCCTTGGAAATCGGTTCTGGTAGGCACCTCATCCCTGGCCGTATTGGGTGGGGTATTGATGGTAAGCTTGGTTCCCGATGGCCCTTATCGTAAACCAAGTCAAAAACTGCACTTATCCGCTTTTTTAAAAGTATTCCAAAATGGCAAATTTCGTTCGGCAGCCTTTGGCTATTTTGGACACATGTGGGAACTGTACGCCTTTTGGGCATTCGTGCCGATCATGCTAAAAACTTACACCCTTGTGCATCCCACTACTGCCTTCAACATTCCATTACTGTCTTTTTCAATCATTGCCATCGGTGGATTGGCCTGTGTTTTAGGCGGATATTTAGCTCAGGCTGTAGGAACCAAACGGGTTGCTTTTACTGCGCTTCTTCTTTCCGGAATATGCTGCTTGGTTTCGCCATTGCTATTCGCCCAAACCTCGGAAATGGTATTTGTAGTATTTCTACTTTTCTGGGGGATGGTGGTTATTGCAGACTCGCCCTTATTTTCCACATTAGTGGCCCAAAATGCATTGCCAGAACTCAAAGGAACCGCCCTAACCATTGTCAACTGTGTTGGTTTCGCTATCACGATCGTAAGCATTCAATTGCTCAATAGACTACGGATTCTAACAGATACCAATGGTATTTATATGGTTTTGGCCTTGGGTCCTATTTTGGGTTTATGGGCTTTATCCAAAAAAAGTGATACTAATTTTGGGTGAATTAATCATCCCACAAGGCCCTCTTTAATCCCATGGCCTATTTACTAAACCAAAGTTGTTTGAAATCGTTCAGTTGAGTTTTCCACAGGCAAGTATCATATAATGAAGATACGCACAGCTTCACCCAAAGTTTTCAGTTTATGAAATTTTGGGCAAACTAAAACGACTGAATGGAGTATAAACCAAAAACCAATGATATGACCATTGCCGCATTACAATCGCTCTTCAAAAGAGATTTAGAAACACTTAAAAACGAAATAGAACTTTATACTTCAGAGGAGAATCTTTGGCTGGTTGACAAGTCCATTTCCAATTCAGCCGGAAATTTATGCTTTCATATCATAGGGAACCTCAATGCGTTTATTGGGGCGGGATTGGCTAAAACAGCTTATATACGACAACGCGATTTGGAGTTTTCTGCTAAAAATATTCCTAGAAAAACTCTTATAAGCCAACTGGAAGAAACTATAATAACGGTTGAAGCTGGGTTAAATACTCTTACAGAGGAACAATTGGCAGATGATTTTCCCATTGTAATTTGGGATAAACCCTCCAATATGGCATACATCTTAATTCATTTGGCAACTCACCTAAATTACCATCTTGGGCAAGTAAACTATCATAGAAGATTGTTGGACAGCTAGTATTGAATTTATTCTCAATTCATTGATATACAATAATTTACATTGATTCTTTAAGTCCATTTTGCGCCTCTAAAATTTCCATCAACGAATCGAACAATTTTATACCTTCAATTAAAATTCAATAGGTATATTAATGATTCATCCCGATACAGAATTACGTTTTATCAGCAATGAAATTGGTTATGGCGTAGTGGCCACCAAATTCATTCCCGCAGGCACCATTACCTGGGTGCTGGACCGTTTGGACCGCGAGTTCACCCCGTTGGAACTGCAACAAATGGACCCGACCTACCAAAACATTCTCGACACCTACACCTTTCGCAACAACAAGGGCAACTACATCCTCTGTTGGGACAATGGCCGGTATGTAAACCACAGTTTCAACTCCAACTGCCTCACCACCGCCTATGATTTTGAAATTGCCATCCGTGATATTCAGCCCGGGGAGCAACTCACGGACGATTATGGCTACCTCAACATTCCTTTGCCTTTCAGAGCAGCTGATGAGGGTACCCGCCGGAAAATCGTTTATCCTGATGATCTGTTGAAGTACTACAAAGTCTGGGACAAAAAAATTGAAAAGGTGTTCGGGAATATTACCAAACTCCAACAGCCTCTTCGGCCCTTGCTTACCGAAGGACTTTGGGTCCGAGTTGAGCGTATTGTTGCGGGAAAGGAGGAACTGGAATCCATCCTTACCAATTTTTATGATGAGAACATAGAAAAATAATGGGTAACTTGTTGCAAGCACAATTTTTCCCATGGTTCAAGAAAATGAGCACGTCTTGCAAAACTTACTTCCCAAGGATAAGACCACCGAGTTACTGGCCATAAGCCAGCCCAAGAATTTGAAGGCCCATGAATATTTTATCCGAGCAGGGGAAATCCCAAAAAGTTTTGCCTTTGTGATTTCGGGATTGTTTAGATATGTCTATATCACTCCAAAAGGGAACGAGTTTACCAAAGGCCTCATCATGGAACATGATTTCATAAGTTCCTACTCGGCGATGACCTCCAATTCCCCTTCCCATTTTTTTATTGAGGCCATGGAAGATGCGGAAATATTGACCATTCCTTACCAAAAATGGCTTGTTTTGATGGAAACAGATATCTTTTGGACGAAGTTTTTATTGAAATCCATTGAAAAGGGGTTTTCCAAAAAAGAAAAAAGAGAACGGGACCTTCTTCTATTGAATGCCGAAACGCGCTACAAAGATTTTTTAAAGGAATATCCAGATATTGAGAAAAGAGTCAACCAAACCATTATTGCTTCCTATTTGGGTATACAGCCCGAAAGTTTAAGTCGCATCCGAAAAAATATGCCCTCTTAACATACATCAATGCACCGCTGGTTTTGTGATAATACTTTAGCCGCATAGTAATCACAAATCCAACAACATGAAACTATCTGGCAACACTATTTTAATCACTGGCGGAAGTTCCGGCATTGGTCTAGAACTCAGCAAGCGATTGATTCAAAACAACAACAAGGTCATCATCTGTGGTCGTTCACAACGGAAGCTGAACGAGGCCAAAAAACAACTTCCCGAATTGGAAATTATACAGTGTGACCTTTCCAGCAAAACCGAATGTGCTAATTTGGCGCGATGGATCACTACGCATCATCCAAACATTAATGTCCTCATCAATAATGCAGCCTTAGTCCACAAAGTTGATTTTTTGTCCACGGAGAACATTATGGAAATGGCTGAACTGGAAGTGGAAACCAATTTTATGGCTCCCATCCGATTGACATATGCCTTATATCCACATCTTCAAAAAAATACAAATCCAAAAATCATCAACATAACCTCGGGATTGGTCTATACACCTCGAGTGGATTACCCATTTTACAATGCCACCAAAGCGGCCTTACATTCATTCACCCAAGTATTCCGCAAAAAAACGAAGCACTCCAATGTGGATACTATTGAGGTCATGTTCCCAGCAGTAAAAACGCCATGGCACAATGGAAATCCACCCAAAATTGCCATTCCCACCGAAAAAGCAGTGGATGACATGCTAAAAGGTCTGGAAAAAGGTATCCCCGAAATCAGAATTGCAGGTGTAAAACTGCTGTACCAGATCAGTAGAATAGCTCCAAAGTTTGCTTTTAAAAAGGTGAACAGTTTACAAGATGCCCAATAAAAAAGGCACCTCAAGAGGTGCCTTTTCCATTCCAATTCATAGCTAAATTAATTCCCAAAACTGTTCGCCAATCGGGGTCTTGGGCTTTTGTTTCCTTTAAATAGGTCCAAAAAGGGTTTAAAATGACTGCTCCACTGATAAGGAACAAAATTGAACCACAATTTTACCTCAGGCGCTTCATTTCCATCTATCAGGAGTCCATTTTCTATGGTAAAATCCAAGCTGCCAAAATGATCGGCCGACTCTTGTACACCATCTCGGTATCTAAACTGGCTGCCTTCCTTCGCCAAATAAAAGCGCAGGGTAGTATATGTTCCTTCAGGTAGTGAAACCACATTTTTGGAGCGCAAAAACTGTCCTGATGAAATCCCTTTTAATGTTACTGCATTTTGGCCAGGGAAATTTGCAACAGTATGTTCATTGCCTTCCGCATCTAAAGCAGAAAACTTGGTGATGTTCAACATCATGGTAGAAACATGAAGTTCTGTTGCGGCCTCATTGTTCAAAATTAATTCTTTGACAGGTTTTTCCTTGTTTTCCATTTGGTTCAAAAGATCAAAGGAATATGGAACGGTCTGCCACTTATTTGGGTAAATTCTCTTTTTTTCCATAACACTGTATATTTAATTATACACTGCAAAGTTGAGGCTGATTTTCTGTCTGTGCGTCTATAAAATTCACCAGTTTCTATGCTGTATTGTCTTAAATGTTGTTTTTAAGTTTATTTTAGGTTAAAATTTTACAAAAAAGCTTAACTACCTTTATCCTTGATTTGTTTTATGGCATGAAAATCAATTACATTTTTTTAGTGCTGGCCCTATTGGCCGAGATAATCGGTACTATCGGTGGTTTTGGATCTTCAGTATTTTTTGTACCCCTGGGCAATTTTTATTTTGATTTCTACTCCGTACTCGGCATGACGGCCATTTTTCATTTATCCAGCAACGTGAGTAAGATTTTCCTTTTTAAAAAAGGGTTGGACAAAAAATTGCTGCTCTACATCGGTGCGCCTTCGGTCTTGTTTGTAATCATTGGTGGGTTTTTATCGAAAATTGTGGATGGGCTGATGCTCACTGTTGTTCTGGGGGTGTTCTTGGTGATTTTCAGTCTCTTTTTCCTTATTAAAAGTGAGGTTGTGGTGCTTCCCAATAAAAAGAATGCCATTATTGGCGGTACACTTTCTGGTTTTTCCGCCGGATTGTTAGGAACTGGTGGTGCCATTCGGGGACTGACCATGGCTGCCTTCAATCTGGAGAAGAATGCCTTTATTGCCACTTCGGCCTTTATTGATTTTTTGATTGATTTTTCTCGGACCTTTGTCTATTATGAGAATGGATATATCGGAAAACAAGAACTCTCCTATCTCCCATTTCTATTTGCCATTGGTTTGATAGGAACGTATTTGGGAAAACGGATTTTGAACTATATCCCGCAAGAACGGTTTCGGAAATTGAGCTTACTTTTTGTACTGCTCATTGGGCTGGCCACCATTGTTCAGTTGACCTTAAAACATTGGGATCAACTTGCACGCTAATATGTAATGTTTTTTTGAATAAAATATAAATAAATCAGTGACTATTGACTAAAAGTTCATCAACCTATAACCAATGAAAAAAATTATATTTTGTTTGGCACTCATGGCCTTGATTTTCGGTTGTAATGATTCTGAAAAACAACCAATTGAAGATAAATTACCAAAAATCATCAATCCTAAATTGGATTTTAAACCCAATATAGTATGGATTGTTGCCGAAGATTTAAGTCCATACATTCCGGCCTTTGGGGATAGCACCATTGTAACACCTACTTTGAACCAATTGGCAGCTGAAGGTGTTTGTTACGATAATTTTTTTTCGCCCCATCCAGTTTGTGCTCCGGCACGTGCTTCCATCATTACTGGGATGTATGCCAATAGCATAGGAGCCAGTCACATGCGCACCGGGCCTTGGTTTAGTGATACGGTCTCAGAGGAAGTCATTAAAAACTATATACACAAACCTGCAGAAAATAGCAACTATGAGGCTGTTCCCCCTGCCGAGGTGAAAATGTTTACAGAATACATCCGCTCTGCCGGTTACTATTGCACCAACAACAAAAAAGAAGATTACCAGTTCAGAAAAACAATGACGGCTTGGGATGAAAGCAATGACTCGGCACATTGGAGAAATCGACCCGATAACACCCCATTTTTTTCCGTTTTTAATATTGAGGTGACCCATGAATCCAGAATTTGGTCAAAAGCCAGTGATTCCCTTTGGGTAAATGAAGACTTGGAGGTTACAGTGCCACCCTATCTTCCAGACACGGAAGTGGGCAAAAAGGATATTAGGCGTATGTACTCCAACATTTTGGAAATGGACTACAAAGTCGGTGAAATTCTAAAAGAATTGAAATCAGATGGATTACTAGACAGCACCATTGTGGTATGGCATACCGATCATGGAGGCCCCCTACCGCGGCAAAAAAGGCTGTTGTACGATAGCGGATTAAAGGTGCCCATGATCATTCGTTTTCCGAATGGGGAATTTCATGGCCTTCGGGATAACCGAATCATAAGTTTTATTGATTTAGCACCCACTGTACTTTCCTTGGCCGGGATTGAACCTCCAAACTATATGGAGGGCAAGGCTTTCTTGGGTGAGTTTATGCGAAATGAAGAACCTAAATATGCCTTTGGTGCTGCAGACCGTTTTGATGAATTTACCGATCATATGCGCTCTGTTAGAGACAAAAAGTTTAAATACATTAAAAATTATGAACCAGACAAACCGGTGTATTCAGATGTAGCATATCGGAAACAAATGCCCATAATGCAGGAACTGCTAAGGTTAAAGAATCAAAATCAATTGACACCGTCACAAGCCCTGTGGTTTAATAGTCAAAAAGCCGAAGAAGAGCTCTACGATTTGGAAAATGATCCCCATGAACTCAATAATCTAGCTGGAAATCCAGAATATAAGGACCAATTGGAAAAGATGAGGCAGGCCTGCAATGATTGGATCAAAGAAATTGGGGATACAGGATTGCAGCCTGAAAGTGAACTCATTGAAAGTTTCTGGCCCAACCAAGAGCAACCCTTGACCGCAAACCCCAAACTGGAGTTTATAGATGGCACATTACATATATCTTGTTCTACTGAAGGAGCGTCAATAGGGTATCGGTATAATTCAGGTAGTCCGTGGAAAATCTATAACAGCCCCATTCAGGTTCCATCAAATCAACAGATTGAAATCGTAGCAGATAGGATTGGCTATAAAAGAAGTGATACCATAACCTTTAAACCCTGAAATTATTGGGAATACAATAGTTCATGCTTTTTTGACTCCGATATAAACTAATCTTCAAGGGAATAATTTTCTCCCAGTTGATCCAATACGGCCAAAAAAGTTGCAAATTCAGAGGGTTGTAGGTTTTTAACCGCCAATTTTCGCAATTGAAGTGCTTTGGGCATCACCAAATCGATTACCGCTTGACCTTCGGGGGTCAATTCCAACTTAAATCGCTTTTGATCACCCTCAAAACGGGCCTTGCTCACCCAGCCTTTGCGTTCCAACCCACCAATTACGCGCGATGTGGTGGCCCGGTTTCGGAAGTTGCTCTGCACTATGTCACGTTGACTGGCCTCGTCACCCAACTCATAAATTCGATGCAAGATAACCCATTGCTCAATGGTCATCGCTACATCTAATTCTTCAAAAGCATGTAAATAGGCAAATTGGATTTTTCGGAGCACCAAGTCCAAGTGCAGTCCTATCCCCTGTATTTCATCTATGTGATTGAGCATTTCTAAACAGTTCCCACAAAAATAGGGATTCATTTTGGATGACATTCCATGGACTACCCATCAACAATGCCAATTTTAACCTAAAATTTAGTTCAGAAATACTTGGGATAATCCAAAAAAAGTTATTTTTGTTGCATTAGCAACAATTTTGACTCAACACATAAAAATTTACTGATATGGAAACAGCAACACTTCCAAAATCATCGGACAAAGCGCAAGACTTTATGCCCATTAATGGTACAGACTACATAGAACTGTATGTAGGCAACTCTAAACAAGCAGCGCATTTTTACAAGACCGCTTTTGGGTTTCAATCCTTGGCCTATGCCGGGTTGGAAACCGGTTTAAAAGACCGCGAAAGTTATGTGGTGGTCCAGGATAAAATTCGGCTTGTACTCACCTCTCCCTTAAAGAGCGGTACTGAAATCGGCAAACATATTGATAACCATGGCGATGGTGTAAAAGTGGTTGCCCTTTGGGTGGATGATGCCACGTATGCCTATAATGCCGCCATGGAAAGAGGGGCTAAATCCTATATGGAGCCCAAAGTGGAAAAGGATGCGAAAGGAAAAGTGGTGCGTTCCGGAATCTACACCTACGGTGAGACAGTCCATATTTTTGTGGAGCGAAAAGATTATGAAGGCGTTTTTCTTCCCGGGTTCAAAAAATGGGAAACCCCAGATTACAATCCCACCTCAACAGGACTTAAGTATGTAGACCACATGGTAGGCAATGTGGGTTGGAACAAAATGAACCACTGGGTCAATTTTTATGAAGATGTACTGGGTTTCAAAAACATCCTTTCGTTTGATGACAAGGACATTTCCACCGAGTACACTGCTTTGATGAGTAAAGTGATGAGCAACGGGAACGGACGCATTAAATTCCCAATCAATGAGCCTGCTGAAGGGAAGAAAAAGTCGCAAGTAGAGGAATATCTGGATTTTTACGAAGGTGAAGGTGTGCAACATATTGCCGTGGCCACAGATGATATCATCCAAACCGTCCGCGACCTTAAAAGTCGTGGCGTGGAATTCCTCCGTGTTCCTGATACCTATTATGATGTTGTTTCAGAACGTGTGGGAGAAATTGACGAGGATATTGCTCCATTAAAAGAGTTGGGCATCTTGGTAGATCGTGATGATGAAGGGTATTTACTTCAAATATTCACTAGACCAGTGGAGCCCAGACCTACCATGTTCTTCGAAATCATCCAAAGAAAGGGCGCACAATCGTTTGGAAAAGGTAACTTTAAGGCACTGTTCGAAGCCATTGAACGTGAGCAAGAACTTCGAGGAACTTTGCATTAATCATAGTTATGAGTGATGAGTGTTGAGTTATGAATTTTTAAACTCTGAACTCTGAACTCCTAACTCTAAACTGAGAAAAAATGCCCATCTATCACAAACTTGGAAAAATTCCGCAAAAACGGCATACTCAATTTGAGAAGCCCGATGGCGGTCTCTATTACGAGCAGCTTTTTGGAACCATTGGTTTTGATGGGATGTCTTCCCTGCTCTACCATATCCACCGCCCTACACAGGTGAAGGAAATTGGAAAAGCCTTGGATGTAAGCCCAAAAAATGCAGTGGAGAAGAACATCACCAGCAGAAAATTAATTGGTTTTGATGTTCAACCTAAAGATGATTTTTTGGAGGCACGCGAACCCCTTTTGGTGAACAATGACGTTCATATTGGTTTGGCAGCGCCGAGAAAATCTGTCACGGATTACTTTTATAAAAATGCGGATGCGGATGAGATGCTCTTTATCCATAAAGGCTCAGGAACCCTAAAAACCTTTTTGGGAAATATTCCATTTGAATATGGGGATTACCTTATCATTCCGCGGGGTATGATTTATCAGATTGAATTTAATACGGAGGACAACCGCATTTTGTATGCCGAATCCTTCCATCCGATTTACACCCCAAAACGATACCGAAATTGGTTTGGGCAATTGTTGGAGCACTCTCCTTTCTGTGAGCGCGACTACAAACTGCCACAAGATTTGGAAGCCCATGATGAAAAAGGGGAGTTTTTGATGAAAGTCAAAAAACAGGGCATGTTGCACCAACTCGTTTACGCCACACATCCTTTTGATGTTGTGGGTTGGGATGGGTATAATTTTCCCTACGGATTCTCCATCCATAATTTTGAACCTATTACCGGCCGTGTACACCAACCGCCACCGGTGCACCAAACTTTTGAGACCGGTGCATTTGTCATCTGTTCGTTCTGCCCAAGATTGTACGATTATCATCCCAAGGCCATTCCCGCGCCCTACAACCACTCCAATATCGATTCTGATGAAGTGCTGTATTACGTGGACGGTGATTTCATGAGTCGAACTGGAATTGGTCCGGGGTACATTTCGTTGCACCCGGCGGGAATTCCACATGGACCACACCCTGGAACCTACGAGGCCAGTGTTGGCAAAAAAGGAACAGAAGAGTTGGCCGTGATGATAGACACCTTCAAACCCCTAAAAGTTACTGAAAATGCCCTCAAGATTGATGATGGTAAATATTATAAATCTTGGGTGGAGTAGAAATAGATTCCCGTCTTCACGGGATTAATCTAAAATACAATGCATGATCATAGATATACCTGAAAATTCAGATTTTTCAATTCATAATATTCCCTTTGGCATTTTCTCCACCAAAGACAGAAGTCCGCGTGTGGGGGTGGCCGTAGGCGACCATATCTTAGACTTGGCCGCTGTGGCTGAATTGGATGTATTTGATTTCAATACTGCCGTATTGGAAAAGGATACGCTCAACGATTTTATTTCCTTGGGAAAAGAAATCACTTCCCGAGTACGGAAAAAGATTCAGTACTGGCTCAAGGATGATACCTCCGAGCTAGCTGGGAAACCAGAACTTTTCGTAAAACAATCCGATGCCCGGATGCACATGCCCATTCAAATTGGAGACTATACCGATTTTTATTCCAGCATAGAACACGCCACCAATGTGGGTAAAATGTTCCGTGACCCCGAGAATGCCCTTTTGCCCAACTGGAAGCATATTCCTGTGGGGTATCACGGTAGGGCAAGCTCCATTATTGTAAGTGGACAACCCATCCATCGCCCTAAAGGGCAAACATTGCCCAAAGATGCCGATGCGCCCATTTTTGGTCCTACCCAACGCTTGGATTTTGAATTGGAAATGGGATTTGTCTGTGGAAAGGACACTAGCTTGGGGGATTCTGTTTCCACTGCTGAGGCTGAGGATTATATTTTTGGTTTGGTGCTGTTCAATGATTGGTCGGCCCGTGATATTCAAAAATGGGAATACGTGCCGTTAGGACCCTTTTTGGCAAAGAACTTTGCGTCTTCCATCTCCCCTTGGGTTGTGACCTTGGAGGCTTTGGAACCTTTCCGGGTGGCAGGCCCCAAACAAGAACCCAAAGTACTCCCCTATTTGGAATATCCAGGGGTTAAAAATTATGACATTAACTTGGAAGTGGGCATCACCCCAGAGGGAAGTGACGAAACCACCGTTTGCCATAGCAATTTCAAGCACATGTATTGGAACATGGCCCAGCAATTGGCCCATCATACGGTCAATGGTTGTAACATACATGTGGGTGATGTGATGGCCTCCGGGACCATTTCGGGGAAGGACGAAAACAGTTACGGTTCCATGCTGGAACTGGCCTGGATGGGCACCAAACCCGTTACAATGAAGGATGGTTCCGAGCGGAAATTTATCCATGATGGAGATACGGTTACGCTTCGGGGTTACGCTAAAAATGGCGATATTCGGGTTGGATTTGGCGAGGTAACGACGAAAGTGTTGCCGGCTAAATAATCTGGTAGCTGAGCACCCGCCTACCAGACGGACAGGGAGTCGAAGCTACTGAATCTAGAATCGTGACTTCGACTACGCTCAGTCACCTAGACAAGAATAAGATAGATTTCCGACTACTCGGGAATGACATAACAGCAATTATGATCAAAACCATAGACCCAAGCCAAGTACCCCAACCCGAATTGCATAGCATTCTGTTGACCGCGGTAGCACCACGACCCATCTGTTTTGCCAGTACGGTGGACAAGGAAGGAAACGTAAACCTGAGCCCGTTTAGTTTTTTTAATGTGTTCAGCTCCAATCCACCGGTGATGATATTTTCCCCATCCCGAAGCGGTCGGGATAATTCCCTAAAACACACCCATGAAAATATCGTGGAAGTACCTGAAGTGACCATCAATATTGTGAACCATGACATGGTGGAGCAGATGTCGCTTTCCAGTACGGCGTATGACAAAGGGGTGAACGAGTTTGTAAAAGCCGGATTTACCCAAGTCCCCAGTGAAAAGGTGAAACCACCCCGTGTTGGTGAAGCCCCTGTTTCATTTGAATGTTCCGTAATAGAGGTCATTGAATTGGCCCAGACACCTGGAGCGGGTAATCTCATTATTGTAAAGGTGGAACTCATCCATGTGAATGAAGGTTATTTTACAGATGGCATCCTCGACACCGAAAAATTGGATTTAGTGGGTCGTATGGGTGGCAATTGGTATATCCGAGCTATCAAAGAATCTTTGTTTGAAGTGCCAAAACCACTCCGGACTCATGGCATTGGAGTAGATGCCCTGCCCAAGGGCATTCGAGAAAGTACCGTGCTGACAGGAAACAATTTGGGGCGATTGGGAAATTTGGAAAGCGTTCCTTCTACGAAGGAAATTAAAGCGGTTATTGAAAAGGAAGGACTGCAAAATGCTTCCAAAACCGAATTACACACCTTAGCAAAGCAGCTATTGGAAGAAGGAGATACCGTAAAGGCGATGGCGTATTTGTTGTTTGGGGAGAGTTTGTGACTTTTAAATATGATTTCTTTATATGTCCATTTTTGCTAAATATAGACATATATTGTATTTTTGATTTATTAATAATTTGATTAGGGATGAACATAAGTTTCACAAAAAAACAAGAAGAATATATCGCGAAACAAGTCGCGACTGGGGAATATCAAAACAATAGCGAGGTTATTCGTGACGCCTTACGTTTGCATAAAATTTACAGGGACAAAGTCATTGATGACCTTAGAAAGGAAATAGAAAAGGGTTGGAATGGGCCAGATAGTACCAGAACAATGGAAGATATTATTGCTTCAAAGAAAAATGCATGATAAACGGATACGTTCTATCAGAAGAAGCAGACAATGATATTGAAGGTATTTTTGAATACGGCCAACTGCAATTTGGCACCTCTCAGGCAATTGAATACTTAATTGGCCTGAACAATCATTTCAATGCAATTGCTGATAACCCACATATCGGGAAGGAAAGAAAAGAAATTAAGGATGGCCTTTTTAGTTTTCCTTATGCCTCCCATATCATATTTTATCGTAAAATGAGTGGATATGTGCGTATAGTACGAGTGCTGTACGGAGGAAGGGATTTGATAAAATTCTTAACCTGAAGTTAAATGAAAAAAAACATCGAATCCATTTTTAAATCCCATTTAGTACCGAAAGAGGTATATAAAGGTGGAAAAAACATCCCACCTTCGGATAAAAAAATATACAAGCTTTCGTCCAATGAAAATCCATTGGGAGCCTCGCCCAAGGCCGTTGCTGCTATGAAAGCTGCTTTGGACAAAATAGATGTTTATCCAGACCAGACCGATATTCGTTTACGTGAGGCCTTGGTCAAAGATTTTGATGGCCAATTGGCTGCCGACCAGTTCATCACAGGGAACAGTGGCTCTGAAATTATTGATATGATTCTGCGGGCTTTTATAAATGAAGGGGATGAGGTCATTTATTCCAATCCCTGTTTTCTGCCCTACTCCGTTTTTTCGAGATGGTATGGTGCCGAACAAATCGACATCAAACTAAAGGAACCCGATTATTCACTGGATGTGGAAGGCATTTTGAATGCTATTACAGAGCGGACCAAAGTCATTTTTCTCACCAGCCCCAATAACCCAACAGGCACCTATATTCCCAAAGCCGTTTTAGATGATTTTTTCAATCGTGTTCCTGCAACTATTGTTATCGTTTTTGATGAAGTCTATCGGCACTTTGCGGATGCCGAGGATTACATTACCGCACTACCTTATGTTCAGCAAGGTTATAATGTAATCGGACTCAACAGTTTTTCCAAAACCTATGGTTTGGCCGGGCAACGTATTGGATATTGCTATACCACGGCGACCATTGCCAACTACCTCCGATTGATTCACAAACCGTTTTTATTGCCCTTGACTTCCATCGAGGCGGCCATCGGAGCCCTTAACGATACCGATTTTATTGCCCAGACCGTAAAAACGGTTTTGGAAGGCAGAACTTATATTGCCAAGGCTTTTGATGAGTTGGGCATCAAATACTGGCCAAGCCAGGCCAACTTCTTTATCATTGATCCACCCTTACCAGAAATGGAGTTCACGGATAAACTTATGGAGGAGGGCATTATGGTTCGCCCTGTTTCCCAATTTGGGGCACCGGGAAAGGTGCGCATCACCATTGGTGATGCTGAGGCGAATTCCGCTTTGGTCATGGCGTTGCGGAAAATTATGCAAAATTAAAGAAATTCGTCAATTCGAGTGATTTTTGATGTAAAACGAAAAAATTGTATCGAGAATTAGAATTTCATTCTCACAAAACCAGTTCTCGATACATTTTCCTAAAGGAAAACACTCGAACTGACGATTAGATTATTTGGATTCTTGCTTTCGCAGGAATGAAAATTAAAGCACAAATCGATAGGTTGCCTTCAACAGAAAAATGTTCTGCGGTTTTTGGCCAAAAATATTATCGCCTAAACTAGGTAGAAGTCCATTGGTGGGGTCTCCGTCGCGAGACACGTCTTGGGACCAAACCAAAAATATTTCAGAACCGGGAATATACTCCCAACGAATCACCAAATTGGAACGGAATTGTACAAAGGAGAAATCGGGGTCATCAAAACTAAAGTCTTCCACACCGTTCATGTCCTCATCCACCGAATATACACCATCAGCCAGCGAAACTTGGTCAGTCCCGTAGGCCACAAACCTGTCCTCAAATACTTTTTCGGTGGGATTGGTGATGTGCTTAAAATTGGAATATCGTCCACGGGAAATAAAGGGCTGACCCCAATATTGAATGGTTAGATTAGGATTTATGGTGTAGTTCAAGCGAATCGACATGCTCAAAGTACGTTGGTCTATCTCACCATTAAGATATCGTGGTGAACCATTGACATCATCCAAATTATCTATAAACTGAAGTTTATCATTATTGATTCGCAACGAGGGAAAGACCGAAACCCTTAAGGCATTTATAGGTTGGTAGTTAATCCCCCCTTCCATATAATACGATTTGAAGGAATTATCCACAGCTTTTCTGCCATTATGGAAAAAGGCCAATTGGACTTTTTTTCGGTTATCGGTTTCAATATTGTTCCAAAAACTGACCCACTGTGACTGTCGTAATCTAGGCCCGCCGCGTAGCGCAAAGTTGGAAAAATCAACCACGGCATAGTTCAACCCTAAATTGGTGAACCAATTCCCTTTCCAATTCTGCCAGCTATTGGTATTGAACTGCATGTAATTGTGATTGCCGCCAAAATCCCATGCCGTCCAGTGGTTGTAATTTATGCCCAGCTGCCTGAAGGTATTATCCGGTTTTAGGGTTCGGTAGCCAATCCAAGTGTAATGGCGGATATCATCGGATTGCCGCTGAAAACCAATGTCGTTAAGTTCGAGCTCCGGGGAGCGCCATGTCCCTCCACTTTCAAATCTAAAATTGCCTTTTCCCAGTTTTCCGATTTGGAGATTTCCGGCCGTTCCTGTCAAAGAGGTTCGGTTTGGGTCTACTTCCAAATAGTCGGCGTCTACCCGTTGAAACAAATGTGTAATGGACTCTTGCGTATTCTGAATGGCTTCTTCACCTCCTTTTACATGGCTGAAATTGAAATTCCCTTCCACATACCAATCCCTGTTGTTCCATTGATGTTTAAAATCGATTCCGCCGGTAAAGGCTGATTTATGGAGGAAGTTCAATTCCTCTGGAAGTTGTTCCCGATTGGTTGCCGTAAAAATTCCACCGATATAAGAATTGCGATCATTAAAATCTTTTTGAAGTCTTCCCACAAAATAATTGGTCAGCGGCTCTACCATTTCTTTGCGTGGTCCTCCATTATCTGAAACAATAGTGGCCGTTCGTTGGGCCGTAACACTTTCCAGCACACCAATGGCCCATCCATTTTTGGTCTTTCCACTGAATTTTGCAGCTCCAATGATGGGGGTATTGTCGGGTTGATCCACAAATTCGCCATCATCGGTATCTGGATAGCCTTGCGGACTCCTTCCAATTCTCCTGGAATAAAAAATATTGTCTGAACCGAAGGTGTTGCCCGCTTCGGATTGCGACACATTGAAATCGAAAATGTTCTTGTTCTCCACAAAAAACGGTCGTCGCTCCTGAAAGAAAATCTGAAATCCATCCAAGGCAATAGCGGAAGGGTCCGCATCCACTTGGCCAAAATCAGGGTTCACCGTTAAATCCAAGGTAAGGTCGTTGGTAATTCCAATTTTAGCGTCCAGTCCCACAGTGATATTACTCTCACTACCATCTTCAAAAGGATTTCCTTCCTCAGGTTCGTAGGTTTCGGTCTTGGCCACCGTATAGGGCTGTATTTCCAATTGGCGTTGGGGCTCCATGTTCTTCAGCCCATGTAATTCACCAAACTCACTCGTCCAGCCGGCCACATCACGCGGAAGGCGTTGCCAAACCGAGCGCTCTTCATTCCTAAAATAGCGCCGCATAATCTGTAGGCCCCACACTTGATCTTCAGCGCGTCCAAATTTTATTTGGCTGAGCGGTATTCGCATTTCGGCTGTCCACCCCTCTTCATCGGTTTGGGTTTTTACATACCAAATGGGGTTCCAACTATCATCTTCTTCACCATTATTTGACCCAAACACATCGCCCTTCACCCCAGCCGCCGTGACGATGAAACCAAAAGAAGTCCGTTTATCGTGGTAACTGTCGATAAAGATGCCTATCCAATCGCCTTCAAACCCATCACGTCTGGACAAGCGTTTGACAATTTTATCTGGTTCTGTATCAAAACATCGAATACCCACATAAAGAGATTTCTCATCATACAATATTTTAAATGCTGTTTGTTGGGCGGGAGGTGTGTTCTCATCGGGCCGTTGTTCAATAAAATTATCACCCCATTCCACTAAATCCCAAGCAGGGTCATTCAAAACTCCATCAATGACGGGAGTAGATTCCGAGCCCAAGGACTGGGTCATGTATATTTTTTTAGGTACTACATTGGTTGAATCTTGGGCGTGGCTGATTAGGGTGAATAAAGTGCAGGTGAGAAAAAGGCAAAGTTGCTTCACTGGTTCGTTGTTGATTGATTGATGTAACTGATAGACCAGTAAAAAATGAAACTGTTACAGCCCAAAATTCTTTTAAGCTTTATTTAACAGAAAATGCAGTCCCCGGTCTTTTAATTTGAACCCTTCAAAGCGGAAATGAAAAAAGAGAAAAAATATTCCCAATCAACCGTTTGTAATTCAATCTAATAATTGTACATTTGCAGCCCGTTTATCGGGATAGGTTATTAAATCAATATTTTTAGAGAAGTGGACACATTAAGTTATAAGACTATTTCTGCCAATAAAGCTACCGTTAACAAGGAATGGTTATTGGTTGATGCTGAAGGACAGACCTTGGGAAGATTGGCGTCAAAAGTAGCCAAGTTGCTTAGGGGAAAATACAAGACCAATTATACTCCCCATGTAGATTGTGGCGATAATATTGTGGTCATCAATGCCGAAAAAATAAATCTATCCGGCAATAAGTGGGATAATAAAGAATACATTCGCTATACAGGTTATCCTGGTGGTCAGCGTTCCGCTACTGCCAAGGAGGTTTTGGCCAAACATCCAGAGCGTATCATTGAAAATTCTGTAAAAGGAATGTTGCCCAAGAATAAATTGGGTGCCGACCTTTTTAGAAACCTTAAGGTATATGCTGGTGCTGAACACGGTCAAGAAGCACAAAAACCAAAAGCAATCAACTTAAACGACTACAAATAATGGAAGTGGTTCATAAGATAGGTAGAAGAAAAACTGCTGTTGCACGAGTTTATGTTTCTGAAGGAAAAGGAAACATCACCATCAACAAAAGAGACTTGAACGAGTACTTTACAACAGGTACACTACAATATAAGGTAAAGCAAGCTTTTACCTTAACTGACACTGAAGACACCTACGACGTAAAGGTAAATGTTTACGGAGGTGGAATCACCGGTCAAGCAGAAGCTATTCGATTGGCATTGTCCCGGGCAATGTGCGAAATCGATGCTGAGAACAGAGCCGTTCTTAAACCAGAAGGTCTATTGACCAGGGATCCAAGAATGGTAGAAAGGAAGAAATTCGGTCAGAAGAAAGCCCGTAAGAAATTCCAGTTCTCTAAACGTTAATATTTCGGTGTCTTTGACACCACAATATAAAGTTCATTGAAAACCCTGGAAACTATTTTCAGGGTTAAATTTTTAACCAAGTTGTCGTTGTTCCAAAAAGGAAAAACAATTCGACTTTTTGGAATTTAGTTTAGCATCTAAATGGGCTGGGCGAACGCAAGTGACCACCAACCCATTGCTACTACAACGGAACGTAAACTAAGTACAAAAAATGGCAAGTAAAATTGAAGTAAAAGACTTACTGGAAGCAGGTGTGCATTTTGGACACCTAACACGAAAGTGGAACCCCAACATGGCGCCCTACATCTACATGGAGCGTAACGGAATCCACGTTATCAACCTTTACAAAACAGTAGCAAAGTTGGATGAGGCCAATGAGGCCCTCAAAAAAATTGCTGCCTCTGGACGTAAAATCCTTTTTGTAGCCACTAAAAAACAAGCTAAGGATATTGTTGCAGACAAAGTATCCAAGGTAAACATGCCGTACATCACTGAAAGATGGCCCGGTGGTATGTTGACCAACTTTGTCACTATCCGTAAAGCGGTTAAGAAAATGGCTGCTATTGATCGGATGAAAAAAGACGGTACGTTCAATACACTTTCCAAAAAGGAAAGATTGCAAGTGGATCGTCTACGTGCAAAATTGGACAAAAACTTGGGCTCTATTGCCGATATGACCCGTTTACCTGGTGCCATTTTTATTGTGGACACCATGCGTGAGCACATCGCTGTAAAAGAGGCTCAAAAATTGAACATTCCAATTTTTGCCATGGTCGATACCAATTCTGACCCAAGACCAATCGATTTTGTGATTCCTGCCAATGACGATGCCGGTAAATCCATCGAAGCTATCTTGGAAGAAGTGACCAAAGCCGTTGCTGAAGGTTTGGCTGAGCGCAAAAATGACAAGCAGAACGAGAAAGAAGAAGAGGAAGAAGTAGTGGCAAAAACTGTTGTTGCTGATGACGATGATGACGAGGTAGTAGAGAAAAAAGCACCAAAGAAAGCAAAGCCAGCTGCTAAGAAAGAGGAAAAACCTGCCGCTAAAAAAGAAGAAGAAAAGGCAGTAGAAAAGAAAGCGGAAAAGGCTGAAAAACCTGCTAAAAAAGAAGCTGCCAAAGCAGACGATTTAACCAAAGTTGAAGGTATTGGCCCAAAAGCTGCTGAGGCCATCGTGAACAGTGGCATTGCAACTTACGCTGAATTGGCAAAAGCGGACCCTGAGAAAATCAAGGAAATCTTGACCGAGGCCAGCTCAAACTTGGCACATTTGGATCCAACTTCTTGGCCAAAACAAGCTAAAATGGCCGCTGATGGCAAGTGGGATGAATTAAAAGAATGGCAAGACAGTGTAAAAGGTGGGGTTGAATAAACCATATCTGATTTAACATTGTCCTAAACAAAAACACTTTAATAGTGTTTTACTTTACATAAATTTTAAAAAGAGAAAAAATGGCAAAGATTACCGCCGCAGAAGTAAATAAACTCAGAAAGACCACTGGAGCTGGAATGATGGATTGTAAAAAAGCTTTGGTTGAAGCTGATGGCGATTTTGATAAAGCAATAGAAATCCTTAGAAAAAAAGGTCAAAAAGTAGCTGCCAAAAGAGCTGATAGAGATTCCTCTGAAGGTGCTGCTATTGCAAAAGTAAATTCTGATAGCACAACAGGGGTTATCATTTCATTGAACTGCGAGACCGATTTTGTGGCCAAAAACGAAAGCTTTGTGAAATTGGCCAATGATTTGGCAGATTTGGCTTTGGGCTTTGACAGCAAAGATGATTTTCTTGCCGCTTCTTTCAATGGCATGACCGTTTCTGAAAAATTGACCGAGCAAACTGGTGTTATCGGTGAAAAAATTGAAATTGGTAGCTTTGAGAAATTGAGCGCTCCTTTTATTGGTTCTTACATCCACGCTGGTAACAAAATTGCTACTTTGGTGGGATTGTCCGCCAATGTTGATGGTGCTGCTGAAGCTGCAAAAGATGTTGCCATGCAAGCTGCTGCCATGAATCCTGTTGCCTTGAATGAAGAAGGCGTTGACCAATCTGTTATTGACAAGGAAATTGAAATTGCAAAAGATCAATTGCGTCAAGAAGGAAAGCCAGAGGAAATGTTGGACAACATTGCCAAAGGTAAATTGAAGCGTTTCTTCAAAGACAATACTTTGGTGAACCAGGACTTCATCAAAGATAGCAAGCAGAGTGTTGCCCAATACGTAAAATCAGTAAACGCTGATTTAACCGTTACCGGTTTTTCAAGGGTAGCTTTGGGCTAATTGTCCCACAGTAAAATTCAGAAAAAACCGCTCCAGAAAATGGGCGGTTTTTTTATGCATTGTTACAAAGTAATCAACTCAAATGTTCTTCATTTCCCATAAATAATTTTGATTATTTTTGTCCGAACTTCAATAAGCCTTTAATGCAATACAAAAGAATACTGTTAAAACTTAGTGGCGAAGCCCTTATGGGTGAACAACAATATGGCATTGATGCCAAACGATTGGCAGAATATGCCGAAGACATCAAATCTGTAGTAGATAAAGGAGTTGAAGTAGCCATTGTAATCGGCGGCGGCAATATTTTCAGGGGCCTTTCCGGAAGCAGTCAGGGAATGGACCGCGTTCAGGGAGACCACATGGGCATGCTGGCCACAGTAATCAATGGTCTGGCTTTACAAAGTGCCTTGGAACACCAAGGCGTGGAGACCCGTTTGCAATCAGCCATTAAAATCAATGAAGTAGCCGAACCTTTCATTCGAAGAAGAGCAGTGCGTCATTTGGAAAAAGGAAGGGTTGTGATTTTTGGTGGAGGTACTGGCAATCCTTATTTTACCACTGATTCTGCTGCGGTGCTACGAGCCATTGAGATTGGCGCCGATGTTATCCTAAAAGGAACTAGGGTCGATGGAATTTACACCTCTGACCCCGAAAAGGACAAAAACGCAACTAAGTTTGATTCCCTTTCCTTTAAAGAGGTACTTTCTAAAGGACTCAAGGTTATGGATACCACTGCATTCACGCTAAGTCAGGAAAACGAACTGCCCATTGTTGTTTTTGATATGAACACTCGGGGCAATCTTATGAAAATAGTTTCTGGAGAAAATATTGGAACCGTTGTCAATATTTAAGTTGGCACACGCTTTGATTTTGGATTATAAATTTTAAAAATTATGGACGAAGAGGTTAAATTTATTTTGGATACCACCAAAGAAAGTATGGATGCAAGCATTTCACACTTGGAAAAAGCTTTGGTTAAAATTCGTGCTGGTAAAGCCAGTCCAATGATGCTCTCCACGGTAATGGTTGAATATTATGGTTCCCAGACTCCGTTATCGCAAGTATCCAACATCAACACCCCTGACGCACGAACCATTTCCGTGCAACCTTGGGAAAAAAATCTTTTGCCAGAAATTGAAACGGCTATTATGAACGCCAATTTAGGTTTTAATCCTATGAACAACGGTGAAATGATCATCATTAATGTACCCCCTTTGACCGAGGAACGACGGGTACAATTGGTAAAACAGGCCAAAGCCGAGGCCGAAGATGCCAAAGTAAGTGTTCGAAGTGCAAGACAGGATGCCAATAAGGAGCTCAAGGCCTTGGATATTTCTGAAGATTTGTTGAGCAATGCCGAAGTGGATGTTCAGGAACTCACCGATTCCTACAGCAAAAAAATAGATACTATTTTGGCCACGAAAGAGGCTGAAATCATGAAGGTATAAAACCCCAATTGATTATTGCGTTTCCTAGGAACACAACTTATCATTTTCTACCTTTGCGCGCAACAAAACCCAAATGGTAGCAAAGCTCACTAAAGGATTTTGGCCTAAGGTCGCCCGCATTATTCTTCGCAATAGGATTTTGATTCTGATTGCCATTCTTGGGTTCACAGTTTTTTTGGCTCTACAGTGGAAAAACATGCGGTTTTCCAATACAGAGGCCAACATTCTTCCTGATGACCACCCTGCCACCATTGAATACAATGCCTTTACCAAAGTATTTGGTGAGGAGGGGAATGCCATTGTTATAGCTGTTCGGGATTCTGCTTTGTTCAACCCTATAAACTTCAACCGTTGGAACAAGCTAAGCAAGCAGCTGGAAGCCTTTCCTGAAATTGATTTTGTAGTATCTACAGACAACCTAAGGGTTTTGGTCAAGGACAATGAGGCCCAAGCTTTTGTTATGGAGCCCTACATTAAAAGTCCGCCCAAGACCAAAAAAGAGGTAGATTCACTCAAAAATCATCTCTTCAACGAGCTCCCTTTCTACGACAATCTAGTCTATAACCCTAAAAGTGGTACTATCCAGACCATTGCCTATTTGGATAAAGACATTATGAATACCGAGGTGCGAAATCAGTTTATCCTGAACGACCTCGGCGATTTGGTGGAAGGCTTTGAAGAAGAAACCCAATTGGATGTGCATGTCTCTGGTATGCCCTACATCCGTACTTGGAACACCAAATCCATTGTGGATGAAATCGGAATTTTTATTGTGGCTGCCCTATTGGTCACCTCCTTGATTTTCTTCTTTTTCTTTAGAAGTTTTAGAGCCACCTTTATTTCCATGTGTGTGGTGATCATTGGGGTGATGTGGGCCTTCGGGTTCTTGGGTCTAATGCAGTACGAGATAACCATTCTCACGGCACTTATACCACCCCTGATCATTGTTATTGGAATCCCCAACTGTATATTCCTCATCAACAAATACCAGCAGGAAGTCAAAAAACACGGAAATCAAGCGCTTTCCTTGCAACGCGTCATCTCTAAAATTGGGAACGCCACCTTAATGACCAATATTACCACAGCATCCGGATTTGCCACCTTCATTATTTTGGACAGTGACCTGCTCAAAGAATTTGGTATTGTGGCCTCGATCAACATTGTGGGGATTTTTATCCTTTCCCTATTGATCATTCCAATTATTTACAGCTTCATGCCACTTCCCAAAACGAAACACTTGAAGCATCTCAACAAAAAGTGGATTGACTTTTTTGTGAATCGAATGGAAAGCATAGTTCGGAATCACAGAATAGCTGTTTATTTAGTCACCGTTGGGGTATTGGTATTGAGTATTATTGGCATCTATCAGATAAAAATTACAGGTAGCCGGATTGAAGACCTCCCCAAAAACACCCATTTTTTTAAGGACATTCGCTTTTTTGAGCAAGAATTTGACGGTATCATGCCCATGGAAATCGTGGTGGATACTGAACGGAAAAACGGAGTCATTAAACCCGCCACCCTAAAACGAATGGATCAGTTGGGAACCGTCATTGATGAAATCCCGGAGCTTTCACGGCCACTGTCGGTGGTGGATCTGATCAAATATTCCAAACAGGCTTTTTATAACGGCATCCCAAAATATTACCAGTTGCCCACATCGCAGGAAAACACATTTATCATGGATGTGGCCCGAAAATCTTCCAGTGAAGGAGATCTTTTAAAAAGTTTTGTGGACAGTACGGGGCAAACGGCTCGGCTAACCACCTATATGCGTGACGTTAAAATAGACCGCATGGAAGAAATTGAAGAAGACGTGCAGCAGGCTATCGACAAGTTTTTTCCTTCTGAACGGTTCAAAGTTTTTATGACCGGAAAGGCGCTCCTCTTTTTAAAGGGCACCAAATATTTGGTCAAAAATTTGTTGTTATCACTGGCTCTAGCCATTGGATTGATTTCCCTTTTTATGGCTTATTTGTTCCGTTCCTTCCGAATGGTGATCATCTCGTTGGTCCCCAACTTGCTTCCATTGGTGATCACAGCGGGGGTCATGGGATATTTAGGTGTGCCCATAAAGCCCTCCACCATTTTGGTGTTTAGCATTGCTTTTGGGATTTCGGTGGATGACACCATCCACTTTTTGGCCAAATACCGGCAAGAACTGGCCGCCCATAAATGGCATATCAAAAGATCGGTTTATGCAGCGTTGCGTGAAACCGGGGTAAGTATGTTCTATACCTCCATTGTGCTTTTCTTTGGATTTTCGGTCTTTATCATCTCCAGTTTTGGAGGTACGAAGGCCCTCGGTGGATTAGTATCCGCAACCTTGCTTTTTGCCATGCTCTCCAATTTGATCCTGTTGCCTTCCCTACTCCTTTCCTTGGAAAGAAGTATTGCCAACAAACAAGTCCTTAAAAAGCCCCAAATCGATATTTTACCTAAGGAAGAGGACAACCTCAAGGACAAATAATCCGAGAAACTGCCATAAATATGGCGATTCCATTGCTCTCATTTTTTATCAAAAACCTATCTTTACCGCTTAAATTACGATAGCTTGACAATGAAATCTTATTCCATAAAAGAATTGCTGGAAAAGCAGCCCATAGGAGAACCTGTTGAAGTAAATGGATGGGTAAAAACATTTAGGAGTAACCGATTTATAGCCTTGAACGATGGTTCAACCATACATAACATACAATGTGTTGTGGATTTTGAGAATTTGGATGAAACCATCCTCAAAAAAATCAATACAGGTGCCGCCCTAAAAATATCCGGCACCCTTGAAGAAAGTCAAGGAAGAGGACAAAGCGTGGAAATCCAGACCACAGATATCTTTGTGCACGGTACTGCCGACCCAGAGACTTACCCGATTCAACCTAAAAAGCATTCCTTGGAATTTTTACGGGAAAAGGCGCATTTGCGGGTGCGTACCAACACATTTTCTGCGGTGATGCGGGTACGTTCAGGATTGTCTTTTGCCATTCACAGCTATTTTCAACAAAATGGGTTCTATTATTTCCATGCTCCTATCATTACCGGTTCTGATGCCGAAGGCGCTGGTGAGATGTTTCAGGTGACCACTTTGGACAGCAAAAATCCTCCGATTGATGAACAAGGCAAGGTGGACTATTCCGAAGATTTCTTTGGCAAGGAGACCAACCTTACAGTTTCTGGTCAGCTGGAAGCCGAAACCTATGCCATGGGCTTGGGCAAAGTATACACCTTTGGCCCCACGTTCAGGGCAGAAAACTCAAACACCTCCCGGCACTTGGCCGAATTTTGGATGATTGAGCCCGAAATGGCTTTTTACGACTTGGACGCCAACATGGATTTGGCTGAGGATTTCATTAAATGGATCATTCAATATGTGCTGGACAACTGTAAAGATGATCTTGAATTTTTGGAGAAGCGCTTGTTGGATGAGGAAAAAACCAAGCCTCAAAACGAGCGTTCCGAAATGAGCTTGACCGATAAACTGAAGTTTGTGGTTGAAAACAACTTTAAACGGGTCACTTATACCGAGGCCATCGATATTTTGCGGAACAGTAAACCCAACAAGAAGAAAAAATTCCAGTATCCTATCAATGAATGGGGTGCCGATCTACAGAGCGAACATGAGCGCTTTTTAGTGGAAAAACATTTTAAATGTCCGGTTATCCTTTTTGATTATCCGGCCAACATCAAAGCATTTTATATGCGTTTGAACGAGGATGGTAAAACTGTTCGTGCCATGGACGTCCTTTTCCCGGGTATCGGCGAAATTGTGGGAGGTTCCCAACGTGAGGAGCGCTTGGATGTGCTTCAACAAAAAATAAAGGAACTGGACATTGACGAGAAAGAACTTTGGTGGTATTTAGACCTTAGACGTTTCGGTACGGCCGTACACAGTGGATTTGGACTTGGCTTTGAACGTATGGTCCAGTTTGCTACTGGCATGGGCAATATTAGGGACGTAATCCCCTACCCTAGAACCCCGCAGAATGCGGAGTTTTAATTGGATTTCTTAAATTTATAAGAAGGACGGTTGTAAATCAATCTGTATGCTGAAACAACATCTACAGTTTAAGCTTTCCCAAAAACTGTCTCCACAGCAGATTCAGCTCATGAAGCTCATTCAATTGCCCACACAGGCTTTTGAACAGCGACTGAAGCAGGAGTTGGAAGATAACCCTGCGCTAGAAAGTGGAAAGGCGGAGAGCGAAACTATGGATGATACCTACGAGGATTCCTTTGATGATTCAGTGGACAATGAGACCATTTCTGCGGAGGACATTAATATTGATGACTACCTAAGTGATGACGAAGTGCCTGATTATAGGACACAGACTAGCAATTACAGTCCAGATGACGATGAAAAGAGCATTCCCTACGCTGCTGGAATTTCGTTTAATCAATATTTGATTAACCAACTCAACACGGTATATCTGGATGATGAAGAGTGGGCCATTGCCGAATTTTTGGTGGGAAGTGTAGATGAAAGTGGTTATATCCGAAGGCCCATTTCGGATATTATGGACGATCTGGCCTTTACCCAAAACATCTATGTTGAAGAGGAAAAGATTGAAGCTGTGCTTAAGGTGGTCCAAGATCTGGATCCTCCTGGTGTTGGCGCTAGGTCTTTGGATGAATGTTTGATCATTCAATTAAAACGAAAGGAACAGAAACCTACCGTTGAGCTTGCCATAAACATCTTGGAAAAGTCCTTTGACCAATTCACGAAAAAGCACTATTCCAAGCTCATCCAAAAGCACCATATTAGTGAAGAGGAACTCAAAGAGGCCATTTCAGAAATTGAAAAACTGAACCCTAAACCTGGTGGTTCCTATTCGGGCAACAACCGAATCGTTGAACATATTGTCCCTGATTTTTCCATTAAAATTGTAGATGGGGAGCTTGATCTCACCCTAAATGGAAGAAATGCACCCGAATTGCATGTTTCCAAGGAATATAGCAATATGTTGCAGGGTTACAAAAACGCCAAGGAGAAATCCAAATCGCAGAAAGATACCGTTCTGTTCATCAAACAAAAATTGGATGCCGCCAAATGGTTCATTGATGCTATAAAACAGCGTCAACAGACACTGTACGTTACCATGAGCACCATTATGAACTATCAGCAAGAGTACTTTATGACCGGGGATGAACGAAAGCTACGCCCCATGATCTTAAAGGACATCGCCGACAAAATAGATATGGATGTCTCTACCGTTTCCCGAGTGGCCAACAGTAAATATGTGGATACGCCCTATGGCACCAAACTGATCAAAGATTTCTTTTCTGAAGCCATGAAGAACGAACAGGGTGAGGATGTGTCTACAAAAGAGATCAAGAAAATACTGGAAACAGTAATCAAGAATGAGGAAAAGCGAAAACCTTTGACGGATGATAAGCTGGCAAAAATTCTCAAAGAGCGGGGTTACCCCATAGCCCGGAGAACCGTGGCCAAATACAGGGAACAATTGGGCATTCCCGTGGCCAGGCTAAGAAAAGAGATATAATGCGCCACTTCTTAAACATTGTATCGTATCTCTTCCATCCCTTGTTCATTCCCATTGGAGGCACCATCCTCTATTTTATAGTAGCCCCTTATAGCACCCTTGAGATGCAAAGCGGCAACATTCTGCCCATTTTCATTTTAACAGTGATCATCCCCATTATCTTTTTTTTGATTCTGAAAAATCTAGGGGTGATACACTCCATTTTTTTGCCCACCTTGGAAGAACGCAAATACCCGCTTTACATTAGCTGTATTTTATTTTTGATGATATTGTACAAGGTCATCCCAAATAATTATGTACATGAGCTGTTTTACTTCTTTACAGGACTTTTAACCGCCACTGCTACCGCACTAATTCTTCTTTTCCTAAAATTCAAGATCAGCATGCATCTTTTAGGCATGGGCAGCATTTTAATGTTTATGATTGGTCTCAGTATTCATTTTGAGCTCAACATTACGCTTGCCATTAGCCTATTTGTGCTTTTTACGGGATTGGTAACTACATCGAGATTGTATCTTAAAGCCCACAATAAAGCCGAATTATTGGTGGGGTTCCTTATTGGGTGCTGTTCCCAATTGATTATTTTGAAGTATTGGTTATAGGATATAGAAAATTAACCCGATACGTAAGACATTCAGATCCAAAGGCTCTCCTGCCTGCAGTATCGTATCTTCTTTCAACAAAGGGTTTAAGCTATAATAGACATGTATGTTCCAAGTATTGTACCCAAAGTTGAGCATAAGCCCGTATTGAAATTCTTGGATATCAGGATTTGAGAACGCCATGGTTCCATCATCTGTTACTGTGCGCGATCTCCCTGAAAAGACATAACCCAATTTGGCACCGGCATAAATTCGCCAAAATCTGTATTCCTCTGCCGTAGAGGTTCTCCATCTAAATTCAAAAGGAACTTCTAGGGAATGTGTTTCCAACTTACTTCTGTTGAATTCTGATGTGTTTAGAACTTCATAAACGATATCATTACCGGAGGGGGTAGCAACAATACTACTATAATAGGAATTAACAGCATAGCCCAAGCCAAGTCCAACCCCAAAGTTTCTTCTTGAATTCAAGGGGATATCCTTAATAAAACCAGTCTGAAAATTGTAAGATAAATTTCGTTGGACGGCACCGGAGGGTTTATTCAATAGTATATTATAGCCAAAACCGATATAGAATTGGTCTTCGAGATATCTGGAAAACTGCTCTTCTTCCAACTCCAAGCTATCAGATTGTGCACTGATATGTACTGAAATCAGTAGAAAAGAAAGAATGGCAAAGTACCGTGACACGATAATCATCAATATTAAATTAAACAAAAAACGCCCCAAATATGATAATTTGGAGCGTTTCCCACTAAATCTAAGCTATTGCCTACTGTAGGTTGTTAAAAGCATCACCTTCATAGGTCGTATAATTGACCTTTAGGGCATTTACTTCTCTTAATTGTTGCTTAATATCGGTGATTAAACCCATATTGGCATTCTTGTCAACCTTAAGAGCAGTCGTCAATACGTTTTGAAGTTCTTGAGTTTTTTTTGCACTCTCAGCCAAAATGTAGGAACCTACTTCGTCCACACTGGCAAACTTATCGTTCAATTGAATCCTTGGTTCCGTTCCAAACACCTTCTGGTATTCTTGGGTCGGTTTTCCAACATAGATATAGATTACACGATCTTTCTTCTCCAATTTCTTTATTTCACTTGCATTGGGAAGTGTATTTTCAACCAACAACGAACTATCTTTCATAGTGGTTACTGTCATAAAAAAGAACAGCAACATAAATACAATATCTGGCAATGAAGCTGTAGATACTGCTGGCAAATCACCATCCTTCTTTTTTGTAAACTTAGCCATACTAAATTCTAGTTTTAATTGGTTGATGTTTCTGCTTCTGAAAGCTTTTGTGGAAACATATCCTGAACACGCTTCACTTTATCCTTTAGATCATCCCGAACAGATGAAGGTGTTTCTGGATTCAAGTATTCCGCCTCCATTTTGGTAAAATCCCTACCGTACAGTCTTTGTGCTTCACGATTACGAAGATCGTTGTACGCACCCACCAATTCGTTTTGAACGGTGATGTAAGTACTGTACTTAGTCTCCCTATCGTTTTTCAAAGAAATAATGGCTTTAGTAGGATTATCTGAAGAGGCTGGATCCTTTTTCCCTTTACAATAGGTACACGTTCCATCTGCATTGTTCTCAAGGAACGATACAGCGGCTTCCCTAAGGTTTTTCAAATCCATAAGATTATCCTCCACAAGCAATTGTCCATTTCTATTGATGTTCACCGTAAAAATGTTCTTTTGCTTAATGATCACATCTTCTTCTGGCGGCTCAATGGGGGGCAACATACGGTCCAATCCTGCATCAGTTTCAATGGTGGTGGTCACCAAGAAAAAGATAAGCAGCAGGAACGCAATGTCCGCCATGGAACCGGCATTTACTTCCGGAGCTCCTTTTCTTCTAGGCATAATTCAACTTTTTACTTTACAAACATTCTCTTCAAACCTGGTAAAACCATAAGAAGTACAGCAATAACTGTAAGGATGAAGAATACATTCAATCCCATTCCTATGTTTTTAACAGTTCCCTCCGTAGTTTCTATACCTCTTCCGGACATGGCTTCAACAACAGCAGCGTTGTTGGAAGAAAGTCCATAGGAGATAGCAACTATAATGGCCAATCCACCAATGGCAAAAAGGGCCTTCTTAATACTTCCGGGCGTAGTAAACAGCTTTGCTAGTCCAAAAAACAATGCAGCTACAATTGCGATGGCCAACAAAATGTACATGATCACGAACATAAAGTTCATGGCACCACTGTTGATGGCATCTGGATCATCTTGTGATGGCAAAGAGAACCAAAGAAAGGCCGCTATCAACCCGATGACTATAAGTACTATTTTAATTATCTTATTCATGATTCTCGATAGTTTTTGATTCGTAAATTACTTCTTGTGGGCTGCCAACATATCAATCAAGGCAATGGAAGAATCTTCCATGTCGTTTACGATACTATCGATTTTAGCAATGATATAGTTATAGAAAATCTGTAGGATAATGGCAACGATCAAACCAAATACCGTTGTCAATAACGCCACCTGAATATCACCAGCGATCAAAGAGGCACTCAAGTTACCTACCGCAGCAATTTTCTGGAAGGCCTGAATCATACCAATTACCGTACCCATGAACCCTAGCATGGGCGCAATGGCGATGAACAAAGACAACCAAGAAACGTTTTTCTCCAACTGTCCCATTTGTACACCTCCGTAGGCAACTACAGCTTTTTCGGCAGACTCCAATCCTTCTCCAGCTCTATCCAAACCTTGGTAATAGATGGAAGCAACGGGTCCTTTTGTGTTTCTACATACTTCTTTGGCAGCTTCAACACCACCGGAAGCCAAGGCATCTTCAACCTGTTGCTTCAACTTAGTGGTATTAGTGGTTGCCAAATTCAAATAAATGATTCTTTCTATGGCAACTGCCAATCCCAGGATCAAACATAAAAGTACAATTCCCATAAAGGCAGGACCTCCTTGGATGAACTGTTCTTTCAACACTTGAGTGAAAGGTGTACTGGCCGCTTCTTCTTGCAACATTGCTGCAGATGCAGTGGTAGTTCCCAAAACAAACATTCCGGCAGCAGCCAGAGTAAAGGTTACTTTTTTCATTTTTCTTAAACTTAAATTTAGTTAGTTAATAATGTTAAAGATATAAAATTTTTGTAATTGTAAAATTAAAATACCTAGCAGAGAGGAAGGGATTCGAACCCTCGATACACTTTTGGTGTATACACACTTTCCAGGCGTGCGCCTTCGACCACTCGGCCACCTCTCTAATTCCTTTCTTGGGCCGACCAATAAACAAAAAAATAATCAGTTATAGAAATTTGACGCGTTAATTTTACACCATCTCACCACGGAGTGGTGTCTCAAAAATTGTCTTGAACAATTTATCGGGAACCCCAGTCCCCAATAGGTACATTGCTTTGGTTATGGCAGCTTCTGTTGTAATATCCTTTCCGTTAACCAGTTGCATCTCCTTGAGCTTTTCACTGGTCTCATAATGCCCCATAAAAACGCTTCCGCCCGAGCATTGTGTTACGTTTATAATATGCAATCCTTTTTCTGTTGCATTTTTTAAGGCACTCAAAAACCAATCGTCCATAGGTGCATTTCCCGCCCCATAGGTTTCCAAAACCAATGCCTTTAAATCGGGAATGTTCAACACCGATTGCAATACATTTTGGTTGATTCCAGGAAACAATTTTAAAATCGCCACCCGATTATCCATCTTTTTATGGACTTGAAGCGACTTGTTCTTGGTCACTTTTTTGATCAAATAATTCTGATGCACCTTTAAATGCACCCCCGATTCCACCAAAGGTGGATAATTTAAAGAGTTGAAAGCTTCAAAATGTTCTGCATTGATCTTTGTAGTCCGGTTGCCACGATAGAGTTTGTACTCAAAATACAAACCCACTTCCTGTACTACTGGTTTCCCTTTTTTTTGAAGGGCTGCAATTTCAATAGAGGTTATCAGGTTCTCCTTGGCATCGGTGCGCAAATCCCCAATGGGCAATTGAGACCCTGTGAAGATGACCGGCTTCTCCAGATTTTCCAACATAAAGCTCAACGCCGATGCAGAATAACTCATGGTATCACTTCCGTGCAATACCACAAAACCATCATTGTTATGGTAATGCTCTTCAATAATGGATGCGATCACCGCCCAGTAGTCGGGATTCATGTTGGATGAATCGATGGGATCATCAAACGATACACCTCTCAGATTACAATCCAACTGTTTCAGTTCGGGGATATTTTTAACGAGCTCATCAAAGTTAAATGCCTTGAGAGCGCCCGTTTTGTAATCTTTTACCATACCGATGGTACCTCCGGTATAGATCAACAATATGTTGGTTTGCTTTTTCATAGATCAGATTCCAAATATTTCCTTGGAATTTTCCGTGGTGATTGCCGCGATTTCTTGCTCGGGCATACCATATAGGGATGATAGTTTTTCCAACACCTTTATAATGTAGGAACTTTCATTTCGCTTCCCGCGATAGGGTGTCGGTGCCAAATACGGCGCATCGGTTTCCAGAACAATATGCTTTAAGTCGATTTGATCCAAAAATTTATCGATCTTGCCATTTTTGAAGGTCGCCACTCCCCCAATGCCCAACTTCATATTATAGGATAGGGCTTTGTGCGCCTGTTCCAAAGTTCCCGTAAAACAATGAAAAATCCCGAAGAGACCTTCCCCTTTTTCTTGCTCCAAAATCTCAAAGATCTCATCAAAGGCATCCCGGCAATGGATTACTATGGGCAACTGATATTTTTTTGCCAATCGAATTTGATGTACAAATGTCTCTTGCTGTTGGGCTAAAAAGGTCTTGTCCCAATACAGGTCGATACCGATTTCACCCACGGCATAGAATTTTCGTTTGGAAAGCCATTCTTCCACTAGGGCCAACTCCTCTTTATAATTTTCTTTGACATGGGTGGGATGCAGTCCCATCATCAAAAACACATTGTTGGGATAATTGGACTCTAAATCCAACATGGATTGGGTGTAGGAGGAATCGATAGCGGGAATAAAAAAGCGCTCTACTCCAGCATCAAGGGCACGTTGCATCATTTCCTTTTGGTCCTGTTCAAAGGCCTCACTATATAAATGGGTATGGGTATCGGTTATGATCATATTTCAGTCTTCATTTCTCCCAATTATATTTGTCCAAAATTTCCTCTCCAAATAGCCCACTAAATTTTTCTTGTTTCATCAACTGATAAATCTCAACTCCGACCAATATCAGAGGTGCTTTTGCAAAGCCACGTCCAAATTCTATATCAGTTCTATAAATCCCATTTTCAAGCGATTTATTTTCCTTTAAACAAACAGGTGTTGCTCCAACTACTTCATTATATTCTTCACAAGATGCGTCAAACTCCAAGAATCTTGTTTTTCTCCTTTTACAATCAAACTCAACAATATCCCCAACCTTTAAAAGGAAAAAATCAGGTTGGCTTTCGATATGATAAAATTTTAATCCTTCTAGACCCATCTCAATGCAAAAATCTTTAAACCTTCTCGAAATAATAAGTGCTCCATCATAGGTATATGAAAAATCATATTTTACATATTTGATTTCAAAACTTTTAGAAATATATTTTTCTCTATGCTTTATGTAGTCCAAACACAAACAAATTCCTTTTTGCTCCAATGCTTCATTCAAAAATGAATCATTATCCTGCCCTTGCAAATAATATCCTAAAACCATATCATTTTGCATTATTAAACCTTAATGCTCCACAAAAATAGGCTTATCTTAGATGTCCCAAAAGTTTGTTTCTGATTATACACCCAGATCCTTCGACTGCCTGCCCGTCCGGCAGGCGGGCGCTCATGATGACAAAGCCCAAATAACGAATAATGGCATCACTCAAAAAAATCCTGAAATCCAAAGACTACATTACAATACCTTTGGTATTGACCGAAACCAACCACTTTGAACTCGTTGCCAGCATTAATGGCGTAACGGGCAAGTTTATTCTGGATACCGGTGCCTCCAACACCTGTGTGGGGATGGACAAAATCGAGTTTTTTGAAATGGCCTCTGAGGCTTCGGACATTAAAGCGGCTGGAGCTGGTGCCACGGAAATGGAAACTCTGATTTCGACCAAAAACAAAATCCAAATCGGAGACTGGAAAAAGAAAAAACAGAAGGTTGTTCTTTTTGACCTTACTCATGTCAACCAAGCCTTGGTGGCTCACAATGCATTGCCTGTTGATGGGATTATCGGCGCAGACCTCCTCAAAAAAGGAAAAGCAGTAATCGATTACAATAAAAAAAGCCTCTACTTAAAAAAGTAAAGGCATTCTCCAATTATATATCTTGAATGTTTTGTTGGGTCAAACCGTCAGTTCGAGTGTTTTCCGTAGGAAAAAGTATCGAGAACAAGGTTTTGACATTCTGATTCTCGATACATTTTTTTGATATATGGTATCAAAAAAATACTCGAATTGACATTTCCATCAGAGCCGACCTCAACCGAGGTGACATTATTTTATAGTTCCAAGGCTTTTTTCACATTGCCGTCCATCAACAATTCTTCCGGACTTTCCAAGGCTTCTTTAACAGCCACCAAGAACCCAACGGATTCCTTACCATCGATGATTCTGTGATCATACGAAAGGGCTACGTACATTACAGGCGCAATGGCAATGGCCCCATCCCTAACAATAGGTCGCTCCACAATGTTGTGCATGCCCAATATTCCACTTTGCGGTGGGTTGATGATTGGCGTACTCAACATGGAACCAAAAACACCTCCGTTGGTAATGGTAAAAGTACCTCCTGTCATTTCATCAACGGTAATCTCACCTTCCCTCGCACGGATGGCCAAACGTTTTACTTCAGATTCGATTCCTCTGAACGTTAAATTTTCCGCGTTTCTGATTACGGGTACCATCAAACCTTTTGGTCCTGAAACCGCAATACTGATATCGCAGAATTCGTAGGTGATCATTTCCTTGCCATCGATCATGGAATTCACTGCAGGATACATTTGCAAGGCACGAATTACCGCTTTGGTAAAAAAGGACATAAAGCCCAAGCTCACCCCATGCTTTTCTTTAAACTCTTCTTTGAATTGGCTACGCAATTCAAAAATGGCAGACATATCCACTTCGTTGAAAGTGGTCAACATCGCCGTTTCGTTCTTGGCGGCCACCAATCGCTCGGCCACTTTTCTGCGCAACATAGACAGTTTGGAACGGCTCTCACCCCGATTCCCACCAGTTGGCGTTCCCATGGATGGAACCGCTTTTACAGCATCTTCTTTGGTAACGCGTCCATCTCTGCCAGAACCAGATACCGATGAAGCGGAAATTCCTTTTTCATCCAATATTTTCTTGGCCGCCGGAGAAGGTGTTCCCGACGCATAAGTTTCCTTTTTAGGTTCCTCTTTCTTGGGCGCTTCTTTTTTAGGTTCTTCCTTTTTAGGCTCTTCAGCTTTTTCTGCCTTCGGAGTAGCTCCATCCGGTTTTTCCGCACTCGTATCGATAAGGCAAACCACCTCACCAACAGCTACTGCGTCTCCCACTTCGGCCTTGAGGGTAATAATTCCGCTCTCCTCTGCAGGAAGCTCCAATGTTGCCTTGTCCGAGTCCACCTCGGCTATGGCTTGGTCCTTCTCCACATAGTCTCCATCCTCTACCAACCATTCGGCGATTTCTACCTCTGTAATGGATTCCCCTGGTGAGGGAACTTTCATTTCTAAAACCATTCTGTTATAGTTTATACTTGTATTATCTTATTTGCATGTTATCCTTACTCTTGTCAAAAACGTAATCCAACACTTGGGCATGACGTCTTTTGGAACGCACCGCACTACCTGCAGCAGGCGCACCATAAAACCTACGGGACGCCACCCTGAATTGCTTGGCTTCGTCCAAATGCATCAACATGTGGCTCCAAGCTCCCATATTTCTGGGCTCTTCTTGCGCCCAAACAATATCGTCTGCGTTCTTGTATTTTTTAATGATGCTCCGCATTTCTTTTGCGGGTAATGGGAACAACTGCTCCAAACGCACCAAAGCTACATCATCCCGTTGCAATTCTTCTCTTTTATCCAGAAGGTCGTAATAGAATTTACCGGTACAGAACACCAAGGTTTTTACCTTGGTTGCTTTGGCATCGGCATCATCAATCACCATTTGGAAACTTCCGTTGGCCATTTCTTCTTTGGTGGACACCACTTTGGGGTGCCTCAACAAGCTTTTAGGCGTAAACACCACCAAGGGCTTACGGAACTTGGCCTTCATTTGTCTGCGGAAGAGATGGAACAGGTTTGCTGGCGTGGTAACGTCAGCCACAAACATATTGTCCTTCGCACACAATTGCAGGTACCTTTCCATACGGGCTGAGGAGTGTTCCGCTCCCTGACCTTCGTAACCATGCGGCAACAACAGCACCAATCCGTTCTGTAGTTTCCATTTGTCCTCTGCTGATGACAAATATTGATCTATGATAATCTGGGCACCATTGCTGAAATCACCAAACTGTGCCTCCCAAATGGTCAAGGTTTTTGGGCTTGCCATGGCATAGCCGTAATCAAATCCCATTACGGCATATTCGGATAGGAGCGAGTTGTAAATATGGAACTTACCGTTTTGGTTATCCCCCATCTCGTTCAACAACACCACTTCTTCCTCGTGCATTTCAGTTTTGATGACCGCATGCCTGTGCGAAAACGTTCCCCGTTCCACATCTTGGCCGGTCATGCGAACATCATAACCTTCCTCGATCAAAGATCCATAGGCCAACAGTTCGCCCATGGCCCAATCGAGCTTGTTATCCTCGAAATACATTTTATGGCGACCTTCCACCAATCTTACCAATTTTCTGAGGAATTTTTTATCCTCTGGAAGTTTGGTAATGCTTTTGGCCACTTCATCTAACTTTTTAAGGTCGTAAGTAGTATCCATCGGGCTCAGCATTACCTCCTCGGTCACTTGCTCAAACCCTTCCCATTCATCTTGCATGAACGGAGTTATCCTGGTTTTCTCGATTTTACGGGAATCCAAAAGATTCTCCTCGAGATCGTTCTTGTATTTTTCTTCAAGCTCTTTTACATAGTTTTCATCGATTACTCCTTCGGCAATCAATTTTTCTGCGTAAATATCCCTTGGGTTTTTATGTTTTGATATGGATTTATACAACAATGGCTGGGTAAACTTGGGTTCATCACCTTCGTTATGACCATATTTTCTGTATCCTAATAAATCCAAGAAAATGTCGCGCTTATAACGCATTCTATACTCCAAGGCAAAGGTTGTGGCATGCACCACGGCTTCGGCATCATCGGCATTAACATGGAGTACGGGCGAAAGGGTCACCTTCCCTACATCGGTACAATAGGTAGACGACCTTGCATCCAAATAATTGGTAGTAAACCCAATCTGGTTGTTCACCACAATATGGATGGTACCTCCAGTGGTATAGCCTTCCAAACGCGCCATCTGAATCACTTCATACACCACGCCTTGCCCTGCAAAGGCAGCATCTCCGTGAATCAAAATTGGTAATACCTCAGAGATTTCATCCCCGTGATCGCGATCTTGTTTGGCTCTTGAAATTCCTTCAACAATGGAGTTTACAGTTTCCAAATGCGATGGGTTCGGAGCAATGTTCATATTGACCATTTTCCCAGAATCCGTCTCGCGTTTTGAGGTCCAGCCCAAGTGATATTTAACGTCTCCATCAAAGATGGTTTCTTCATAATCCTTTCCATCAAACTCACTGAAGATATCCTTTGGCGATTTCCCGAAAATATTGGTAAGCACGTTCAAGCGTCCTCGGTGGGCCATACCCACCACAAATTGCTTCACGCCTTTGTCGGCTGCTTTTTCAATGATCACATCCAGTGCGGGAATCAACGACTCTCCACCTTCCAATGAGAAACGTTTTTGCCCCACATATTTGGTATGCAAAAAACTTTCAAAAGAAACGGCCTCATTCAACTTTCTGAGGATGTTCTTCTTCTCTTCCGCTGTGTAATTAGGGTGATTGTCGTTTACGTTCAGCCAATCCTGAATCCATTGAATACGCTCCGGAGTACGGATGTACATATATTCCACCCCAATGGAATCGCAATAAATACGTTCCAAATGTGCTATGATTTCTTTCAATGAAGTGGAACCGATACCGAGGATTTTACCTGCATCAAAAACGGTGTCCAAATCCTCTTGGGACAGTCCAAAATTGGCAATGTCCAACGTAGGCTCATATTGTCTTCGGTCGCGTACCGGGTTTGTTTTGGTGAACAAGTGACCGCGAGAACGGTACCCATCGATCAAACGGATGACCTGAAATTCCTTTTGCAAGGCTTCTGGCATTTCCACTTGTTTCCCGTTGGAAAGCACCACCATACCATTCTTCTCGGATTCTATTCCCAAGTCCTCCAAAGAACCTTCCAAACCGAAATCAAACCCTTGAAAAAAAGCCCTCCAACTGGGCTCTATAGTATCGGGGTTCGTTAGATATTTATCATATTGCTCCGCAAAAAACGAGGTATGCGCAGCATTTAAAAATGAATATTTGTCCATTGTTCCTATATTTCCAAAACTTTATGGAAAATTTTGTCAAAAATACGGGTTTTGCCTTTTATATAAGAGCGTTTTAACCAAATTATTGTCTTAAAAAAAGAGGATTTCACAACTAGGGGGTTGAATCCATCTTAAAACAACAATAATAGAATTATATGTCAATTTTATAAAAAAAGCATACCTTGGATAGCAAGCCAAAATAACCAAGCATGTCCACCTTAAAAAACCGATACCTCTCTTTGGATGTCTTTAGGGGACTGGATGTTGCCCTAATGATTGTTGTGAACTCCCCAGGAAGCTGGAAAACCACCTTTTCGCCATTGCTCCATGCCGAATGGAACGGCTTTACCCTGACCGATTTGGTTTTTCCCACCTTTTTGTTTGTAGTGGGAAATTCCATGAGCTTTAGCATGAAAAAGTACGAGCAAATGGGAAATTCTGCCTTTTTTAAGAAGGTATTGAGGCGGTTTGCCATTATCTTCTTGCTAGGGTTCTTAATGTATTGGTATCCGTTTTTTGAAAACGGTCAACTAAAACCCTTGGCCGAAACCCGAATTTTTGGGGTATTGCAACGCATTGCCCTCTGTTATTTGTTTGCAAGCATCCTTTTGCATTATGTAAAAACGAAAACGGCCATTATTTTCAGCATTGGGGCACTGGTGCTCTATCATATTATATTGATTGCCTTTGGTGACCTTACGCTTACTGGAAATGCCGTGCTTCAATTGGACACTTGGCTCATTGGACCCAAACATATGTACCATGGTGAGGGTATTGCTTTTGATCCCGAAGGATTGCTAAGCACATTACCGGCCATCGTCAATGTGGTGGCAGGATATTTGACAGGAAAATTCATTCAAAAGAATGGACAAAACTTTGAAACGGTTGCCAAGCTGCTAATGATGGGGTTTGCCTTAGTGGTAGCTGGATTGGCATGGGACTTGTTATTGCCCATCAACAAAAAACTTTGGACAAGCTCGTTTGTGCTTCTCACCTGCGGCATTGACCTGTTTGCAATAGCAATTCTCGTTTATATATTGGACATGAAAAAGGCCAAAAGCTGGAGTTACTTTTTTGAGGTCTTTGGGAAGAACACACTTTTCATCTATCTGCTTTCTGAAATTTTTGTAATCAGTTTGTTCTCCATAAATGTTAATGGAGGCTCTTTATACGGTTGGATTGCTGAAAACATTTTCATTTTAACAGCTGGAGGATATATGGGCTCGCTTTTATTTGCACTTTGGGTGATGCTCACCTGTTGGCTGGTAGGCTATATTATGGACAAAAAGGGAATCTACGTGAAGGTCTGACCAAAGGTCAACTGCTATATTTGTTCTTGAACCATACTTTTTGCCATTCCCGTTTCAGTAACAAGAAAGAAACATCGGAAGCAATATCGACTGCATCTGTAGGAGCTATTTTTTTGACTTCTTTCTCCGAAATATCAACAACATATAGAAGATTGAGGTATTTATCGAACTTTTCCACAATCAAAAAATAAATTTTCTCATGGATGGTACTTTTAAGTTCTTGCGGAGATATATCCAAAGGAATATTGATGGGAACATTGGCCAGTTCAAAATCCTTTTTGAGTTGGAGCAACAATTTTTTATAAAGTTGTTCCTTTTGAGCCACTTCAAGCAATTCCAAGCTATTGGTAAAGTTGGATATCATATCGTATTTACGAGCAAACGCGTATGAAAAGATTAGGGAACATGTCACTTATGGTCCCTGTATTGTTAAAAATCCTTCAGAACAGAAAATAGTATGCCAATAATCAACTTCTGACCTTGCGTTCCCACTCCCATGCAGATTTCATGGCATCATCCAACGTAGATTCTGCTTTCCACCCAAGGACCTCATTTGCTTTTGTGGTATCTGCATAGGCCTGAATTATATCTCCAGCCCTTCTGTCAACAATCCTATAGTTCAGCTTCTTTCCGGACACACTTTCAAAACTATGAATCACTTCCAACACGGAACTGCCAGTGCCTGTTCCAAGGTTAAAAACCTCATAATTGTCTTCATTTTTGTCATTGAGCAAACGCTGCAATGCTTTTACGTGGGCTTTTGCCAAATCCACTACGTGGATATAATCCCGAATACAAGTACCATCCGGGGTGGGATAGTCATCCCCAAAAACAGAGAGCTGTTCCCGCAATCCAACCCCAGTTTGGGTGATATAGGGCACCAAATTTTGTGGAACGCCCAAAGGAAGTTCCCCTATGTGGGCACTGGGATGCGCTCCAATAGGATTGAAATATCGAAGTGCAATGGCCTTTAAATCTGGGGTTACTTTGCATGTATCCCGGATAATCTCCTCGCCTATCTGTTTGGTATTTCCGTATGGTGATTCGGCTGGTTTCACGGGCGCATCTTCGGTAATGGGCATTTCATCCGCTTGGCCATACACCGTGCACGAACTACTGAAGATAAAGCTGGCTCCTTCTTTTTGCTTTAACTCTTGAAGGATGTAGACCAAAACCCCAAGGTTGTTTTCATAATAAAGCAAGGGATTTTCCACGCTTTCTCCTACAGCTTTGGATGCCGCAAAATGGATAACGCCAGCAACATCGTTATGCTTTTTAAAGAAATTTTGAACTTTGGATTTATCTCGAAGATCGAATTCTTCAAAAATGGGACGTTTTCCAGTGATGGCCTCAATACCATCCAAAACGTCAATGGATGAATTTGAAAGGTTATCGATAATGACCACCTCAAATCCTTCATTTTGTAATTCAACAACAGTATGGGAGCCAATAAAACCCAATCCTCCTGTAACAAGTATTTTCATCTTTATTTGTTTACGAAGTCAATAACCAAGTTGGTAATATATTGAATTTGTTCATCATCCAATTCGGTATGCATGGGGAGCGAAATCACTTCTTGTACCAATTGATTGGTCACTGGAAAATCCGCTTCATCGTAACGGTCATCTGCATACGCCTTTTGCTTGTGCAACGGAACTGGATAATACACACCACAAGGAACGTTGTTATCTTGTAAATGTTGCACCAGTCCATCTCTTTTCCCATTCAATATTTTGATGGTATACTGGTGAAAGACATGGCAATCACAGGTGTTATTTCCGCCTTCACATACACAGGTAATCTTTGGCACAACAATGTTGGCCTGTCCCTCAAATGCTCGGCTATATTTTGATGCAGCTTCCCACCGCTTTTTGTTGTAGATATCCAATTTTGGAAGCTTTGCCCTTAAAACCGCAGCTTGTATGGAGTCCAGACGGGAGTTTACCCCTACCACATCATGGTAATATCTTTTGTACATACCGTGGTTTACCATCCCACGAATGGTATGGGCCAAATCGTCGTCATTGGTAAAAATGGCACCGCCATCTCCATAACAGCCTAGATTTTTGGATGGAAAAAACGAGGTGGACGACACATGACCAATGGTTCCTGCTTTTTGTTGCTTTCCATTGGCAGAAGTGTAGGTGGCACCGATGGCCTGAGCATTGTCCTCAATAACATAGAGATTGTGTTTTTCGGCTAGCTCCATTATGGCATCCATGTTAGCACATTGTCCAAACAAGTGCACGGGAACAATAGCCTTGGTCTTGGGGGTAATGGCCTTTTCAATGGCTTTAATGTCGATGTTGAAGGTATCGGGCTCTACATCAACCAAAACCGGGGTCAAATTTAGGAGAGCAATGACCTCAACGGTAGCGGCAAAGGTAAAATCGGCTGTAATCACCTCATCACCTGGTTGCAACCCAAGGCCCATCATGCAAATTTGAAGAGCATCTGTACCATTGGCACAGGGAATCACATGTTTCACCCCCAAATACTCCTCTAGCTCACTTTGGAAAGCATGCACATGTGGCCCGTTGATGAAGGCCGAAGAGTCCAAAATCTCGGCGATGGAATCGTTTACCTCATTTTTTATGCCTTCATATTGACCTTTAAGGTCAACCATCTGTATTTTTTTCATCCGAATAAATTATGCCCGCAAAATTAAGAAATAAAGATGCCATAATGCCCTATTGCCGAAAGAATGTATTTTAGCAAAATATGATGCTCTTGCGTTTTATCTATTCTTTTTTAATGAAGCTGTCCTGGTACGGCTTACATCTGATTGCGCTTTTCAATCCTAAGATAAAATTGTTTGTCTCGGGGAGAAAAAAGACATTCGCTGAACTAGAAGCAAAGCTGCCAAGTGACAGCAAGTCCATTTGGATGCACGTAGCCTCACTGGGTGAATTTGAACAAGGCTTGCCCATTTTGGAACAACTGCGAAGCACCTACCCCGAGCATAAAATTGTGCTCACTTTTTTTTCTCCCTCTGGATATGAGGTGAAAAAGAACACCCCCTCAGCGGATGTAGTGGTATATCTTCCCATGGACACCCTATCCAACACAAAGCGGTTTTTGGATAGAATCAATCCCGAATTGGCCATTTTTATCAAATACGAGATATGGCCCAATTATCTGTATCGATTGAAGCAACGAAATATTCCCACTTTATTGGTATCTGGACGATTCTCCAAGAAGCAGATTTACTTTAAACCTTTTGGCGGTTTTATGCGAAACAGTTTAAAGGCCTTCTCCCATTTTTTTGTACAGGACCAAGGTTCCAAAAAGGCACTGGAATCTATCGGGTTTAACAATAATATTGTAAGTGGGGATACCCGTTTTGACCGGGTTTCTGAAATTTTGAAACAGGACAATCATCTGGATTTTATGTCCAAGTTCAAAGGGGATAAATTTTGCGTGGTAACTGGCAGTACCTGGCCCGAAGATGAAGAAATCCTGATTAATTTCATTAACAACACCCAGCATCCTATCAAATTTGTCATAGCCCCGCATCAAATAAAACAAGCACATATTGACAACATTACTGCTACCATTACTAAAAAAACTATCTGCTATACCCAATTGGGCAATGAAGACCTTTCTAAATACGATGTGCTCATTATTGACACCATTGGACTGCTGACCAAAATTTATAGCTATGCCGATGTTGCCTATGTGGGCGGAGGATTTGCTACGGGATTACACAATACTTTGGAACCGGCCGTATTTGGCGTCCCTGTAATTATTGGCCAAAATTTTAAAGGGTTTAAGGAGGCCGAAGAACTTGTAGCCAAAAAAGGCATTCTGCCTATCCAAAATCGAGAAAATTTCAACGATTTGATGAACAATTTCTTGGCAAATCCAGCTTCGGTGGCTAAAACAGGAGAGATTAACTCAGGTTATATCAACAACAATTTGGGAGCCACTGCTTTGGTGATGGATCACATCAAACAAATTCTTTAAAATTTGGTTAGCTTTAGCAAAATTGAGCTGAAATGGACAAGCGTATTTTTAGAATTTCATTGACCGCTGCCCTTGCGGGTTTTTTGTTTGGTTTTGATACCGTGGTCATTTCGGGAGCCAACCAGCCTATTAAAGAAATTTGGGACACTAATTGGTTTTTGGGCGATTCCATCTTCACTTTTCACGGAATTTTTATCATGTCCATGGCGCTTTGGGGCACTGTGCTAGGTTCGTTATTGGGGGGCATTCCTACGGACCGCTTGGGCAGAAAGAAAACGCTTTTTTGGATTGGAATACTCTATTTTGCATCGGCCCTAGGCTCAGCATTTGCTCCAGAAGCCTATAGTTTTTCCTTTTTTAGGTTTATTGGAGGAGTTGGTGTTGGGGCATCTTCGGTGGCCGCGCCAGTGTACATTTCGGAAATTTCAACAGCCGAAAACAGGGGAAGGCTAACTGCCATGTATCAGTTTAATATTGTTTTTGGGATTTTGATCGCTTTTATTTCCAATTATTTAATCGGGGTCATTTTTGACGAAAGCATTGCTTGGCGATGGATGCTGGGCATTGAAGGATTACCCGCCCTAATCTATACCCTACTCGTCTTTAAAATTCCACATAGCCCTAGATGGCTACTTATGAAAGACAGAGCCGATTCGGTGGTTATTCAATCGCTCACCTTACTTGGAATTGACAAAGAAAAGGCCACGGTGCATTTAACCCAAATAAAAGTGTCCTTAAAGGACACAACTGAGAAACATAAAGAGAACCTTTTTTCGGGGAAATATAACAAAGCATTGGTGCTAGCTTTTTTGATCGCATTTTTTAACCAACTCTCGGGAATTAATTTTGTGCTCTATTACGCCCCTGAAATTTTGGAGCGCGCCGGATTGGCCACTGGTGAATCCCTTTTCAGTTCCATTTCCATTGGAATCATCAATCTAATTTTCACATTCATCGGGATTGCCCTAATTGACAAATTGGGCCGAAAACAATTAATGTACATAGGATCCATTGGTTACATCATAAGTTTGGCCATGGTGGGTTGGTGTTTTTATTCTGGAGCAAGTTCGGTGCTGTTGCTCATCTTCATTTTGGTTTTTATTGCTTCCCACGCCGTAGGACAGGGTGCTGTGATTTGGGTTTTCATCTCAGAAATATTCCCGAACAAGGTTCGCTCCTATGGACAATCTTGGGGCACGGGCACCCACTGGGTATTTGCCGCATTGATCACTTTATTGACCCCGACTTTTCTGGATTCGGAAATAGGGGTTTTTAAGGATAATCCCTGGCCCATTTTTATCTTTTTTGCCTTTATGATGGTATTGCAGTTGCTTTGGGTAATTTTTATGATGCCCGAGACCAAAGGGATAAGTTTGGAGGAATTGGGCAAGATGCTAAGTGGTAAAAAAGGGAAAATCAGCTAATAGTACCACTACTCTAAAAATTCAACCTTTAATCGAATAACCCCTAGGATGTTAGGGTAAGAAACTGAATAATTCCGTAAATTAGAAGAAATTACACTGTTATGACTGATGAAATTTCTTTTGGAAATAAACTTATGGTTGGGTTTCTGCGAATAATGGTCTTTATACTGATCCTTATTTTAATTGCGATACCCGTTTGTATTTTGTTGGACTTTCTTGGAGTTTTAGAAGCAATTGGATTGTCTTCTTAATAGAAAATCACGTCCTGTTCCCCCATTTTTTTTGTTACCAATTTAATATAGGTGTCAATGGTTTTATCAACCTGTACCGTTTCGGTAACATCTAGGTCACCTCTCCAAATCAGTTCCATTTCCTTACCGTCACAAATACAGTATAAAGAGGTTTCCACGTGGTAAATATTGAATGAGTCATAAGACTCCGGGTCATAATAAATGTCTTGATGCTCTAAATAATCCGTACTGAACCGCATAAACATTCTATCAATGTTGTGCACCTTTTCCTTTAGGGTTCTTTTATTTTCAACTGCTACAACCTTAGTGAATAAAATAGCATCAAAATCCTTATCCAACAATTGCTGTTCCACTAGGGCAAGTTCTTCTTCGGACCGTTGTGATGAGGTAAACTCAACATCAAAAACATCTATGCTGCGCATGGCCTCAACCTTTTTCGCTTCCAATTTATCAACCAATCGGGTCTCAAACTCCATGCGTACATTCTCATCCTGAGCCAGCCCAACCACAAGTACTTTATGGGCATCAAAAAGCACTATATCTGGATTCTTCCAAGTACTCACCAACTTTGTACTGGAACACCCCATGAGGAGGAAAAGACTTATGGCCCATATTTTTGATTTCATTGGAATGGATTTAAAACTTCATGCGCAGCAAAGATATATTTTAATATGTTGAAAACGTTTCTTGTCTTTTTTCCAATTGTCTTCTTAAATCTTCCACAGTTTGTGCCATGGACTTTTCAAAATCGTCCGTATTGGATTTGGCAAAAATTCGAGGGCCTGGGGCACTCAGTTCAATCTCGCACACCTTACCTTCCCCGGTTTTATCATTTTCTTGCTTAAAAAGTACATTGGCCTTAATCAACCAACTGTATTTTTTTTCCAAACCCTCCATTTTTTTCATCAAAAGTTCAGTTAATGATTCACTGGTTTTCATTTTTTGATATTGAACATGTACTTCCATGATAATTGTTTTTGATTTACTTCAAAGCTAGGGTAGTAAAACAGCAAATTAAATGACAAATGTCAGCTTGTATTTACATTATTGCCCTAACGAAAAAGGTTGGCCCGTGCTCTGCAATACCGAAAACCAAAACTCCCCCTCCAAATCTATCTTTTTCCGTTTTTTGGTCACTTCGGAAATGGGCACATACACATATTTATTGTTCACCTTACTGGCCACAAATTTGGTCTTGCCAGCCATAGCGCCATGTACTGCATGATATGCCAATCGGCCACAATACACACTATCGCTTGAGTTGGCAGGGGCACTCCTTACAATATAGCTGGGATCAATATATTTTATGGTCACTGATTTATCTTTAAAATACTCCCCTATCTTCTCCTTCAAGAAAAGACCAATATCCTCGTGCTTTATGTTGCCCGAAGCATCCTTGACCCTATTTTTATCCTCAAATAACTGCTGACCTGCTCCTTCGGCCACAACGATTACGGCATGCTTTTTCTGTTCCAATCGTTGTTCCAAAACCTTCAAAAATCCGTCATCACCTTCAAGCACAAAATCCATTTCAGGAATGAGCACAAAATTGACTACAGGCATGGCCAAGGCTGCGGAAGCGGCGATAAATCCGCTATCCCTACCCATCAATTTAACGATGGAAATACCGTTGTAGGCACCTGTGGCCTCATTATGGGCATCCCTAAGAATGGGACTGGCCACATCAAAAGCGGTTTCATATCCAAAGGATTCATCAATGAGGTCAATGTCGTTGTCAATGGTTTTTGGAATACCAACCACACTGATCTTGGCGTCCCGTTTCAGGATTTCCTCTCCAATGGCATTGACTCCTTTCAGCGTACCATCGCCACCAATGGCAAACAGCATGTCAATGTTGTTGTTTTCCAAGGTATCCACCATCACCGATACATCTTGGGCACCTCGGGAAGATCCTAAAAAGGTTCCCCCAAATTGATGGATGTCTTTTACCTTATCGGGTGTCAGCTCTACAAAATCATGGCACTTTTTTGGGTTAAGTCCCTCATACCCGTAGGGTATACCGATTATTCGCTTTACACCGTAGAAATAATGCAGTGCCATGACCACACCTCGAATCACATTATTGATTCCCGGACACAATCCACCGCAGGTAACAATGGCCGCAGATGATTTTCCTGGTTCAAAAAAAAGATTTTGCCTAGGCCCCGCTTTCTCCAAACATAGTGGTTCTTCTCCTTTTTCAAGACATTTTTGGTAGCCTTCCATGGACAAATCAAAGACAAATCTGTCCGTATCACTGATGAAATTAAAGATTTTATCCCCCCTTACCTTACTTAATTGTAAGGGCGATGTGAATTTGCCCGGTCCTAGGTTTTCTATTTGAAATTGGCTTTTGCTATCCACTTTGGTTTGTTCTTAAAAATGTTCGGTCAAGCTGTGGTGTGAATCAATCAGTGGCCCTCCATTTAGGATTTCTTCTGAGGCTTCACTCGCAAACTTATCAAAATTAATATGGAACGAGTGTGCCAATTGAATGGCCTTGCTCACATAAGCTCCTTTTTGCAACCATGTGTTCATGGGGTCCAATAACTCCGATGGGACACTTGGACAATACTTTGGCATATGCAACCCAAAGATAGGGTGAACGTCATAATCTACCTCATCCAATTTTCCTTCCAAAATGGCTGAAATCATTCCCCGTGTGTATTTTAATTTTATTCGGGATCCCACACCATAAGGTCCACCGCTCCAACCCGTGTTGATCAACCAAACACTGACTCCGGCCTCTGTCATTTTTTTACTCAGCATTTCGGCATATACCGTTGGGTGCAATGGCATAAAAGGTTCTCCAAAACAAGCAGAAAAGGAAGGCACGGGTTCATTGATTCCTGCTTCGGTTCCCGCTACCTTGGCGGTGTAACCTGATATAAAATGGTATGCGGCCTGACCCGGGGTCAACTTTGAAACAGGAGGTAAAACTCCAAAGGCATCACAGGTCAAGAAAAAGATGTTTTTGGGGTTGGATGCGTAAGAAGGCACCTGAATATTATCGATATGATCAATAGGATAGCTTACACGTGTATTTTGCGTGATGCTGCTATCGAAATAATCCACTTCTTTTGTCCCTTCCTTGAAGACCACATTTTCCAAAAGTGCCCCTGGGCGTATAGCCCTAAAAATATCGGGTTCCTTCTCCTCGGTAAGGTCGATCACTTTTGCGTAGCAACCTCCTTCAAAATTGAAAATGGTATCCTCTTTGGTCCAGCCGTGTTCGTCATCCCCAATCAATTTACGATCAGGGTCTGCGGATAGCGTTGTTTTTCCGGTTCCGGAAAGTCCGAAGAAAATGGCGGTATCCCCTGCTTCACCCACATTGGCCGAGCAGTGCATGGGCAATACCTCTTTTTCTGTAGGAAGAATGAGATTAAGGGCTGAAAAAATACCTTTCTTCATCTCCCCGGTATAGGCAGAACCTCCAACCAAGGCAATTTTTTTGGTGAAATTCAATATGGAGAAATTGCCACTGAGGATTCCAACCTCCGAAGGGTTTGGAGCTTCATACCCAGGAGCACAAAGCACCAACCATTCTTCTTCAAAGTTTTCCAGTTCACTTTCATCCAACCGCAAAAACATATTTTTAATAAAGTAGTTGGACCAAGGGTATTCGGTAACAGTCCTTACATTCATGCGATATTTGGGTTCTGCGCAGACGTAGGCATCGCGTACATAGACTTCCTTGCCGCTGAGATATTTTACCACTTCGGCATGTAGCTTATCAAAGTTTTCAGGGGATATCGGTTTATTGATTCGCCCCCACCAAACCTTGTCTTTGGTATAGTCATCCTTTACCAAAAAGCGGTCTTTGGGAGAGCGCCCTGTAAATTTTCCTGTTTTTACACAGAGGGTGCCATTTTCGGTTTCCACACCCATTCCTTTTTCCACCGTAATTTTTTGAAGCGTTTCGGCATCTAGGTTCCAATGTGCCGTAACATCCTTTAATCCGTACTTACTTAAGTCTTTAGTAGTGCTCATATTTGTTGTTTTTATAGGTTAGAAGCTCCATATCCATGGAACCAATAATAGTGTTGCCAAAAAGAACAGGAGAAGCAGGGGTCCTCCCACTTTTACATAATCCACAAATTTGTACCCACCCGCCGCCATTACCATAGCATTGGTGGTTGTACCCACTGGAGTTAAAAAAGCTGTTGAGGCACTAACCGCAACTGCTATCATGAATGGCTTCGGTGAAACGCCCAACGTCATTGAGGCCATAATAGCAATGGGTGCCATTAAAACTGCCGTGGCTGAGTTGTTAATGGCCTGACTGAACGCCGCGGTCAGTAAAAAAATGCCCGCCAAAAGTGCTGATGGGTGTATGGCTCCCAAGCTCTCCACCAAACTATTGGCTGCCAATTGGGCCACTCCTGTCTTTTGCAAGGCCAACCCCATGGGAATCATCGCTGCTATCATCACCACGCTGGTCCAGCTGATGCCTTTGTATGCTTTGGAGATGGGCACACAGCCCGTCAACATCATAATTCCAGCACAAATCAAAGCTGCAATGGCTCCCGGAAGCACATTGAGCACCAAAAGCAGCACCATCAAAATCAAGGTGCCCAGGGCGATATAACTTCTCGGGGTAAGGACGTCCACATTTTTGGCCAGCGCCTCTGGGCTTCCCGAAATCACTAAATTTTCATACATCGATGTAAGCCCTTCAATATTATCCCACTGGCCCCGAATGATGAATGCGTCCCCAGCTTCAATCTTAATTAATCCTCCTAAGGGTCTATTATGCCTCGATGCCGCCAATAACTGTATTCCAGCCTGCTTTAAGTAGTGCCCGAGTGGAATTGTTTTTCCAACAAAAACCGAGTTTGGGGTAATAATCATTTCGGCCATACCCACTTCTTGATTGATCAACTCTCTTTTAAGGGTATCTTTTTCTGGTTTCCAAGGAACGACTCCCAAATGAAATTTCAATATCAGTTTATCTACATCTTCTGCCTCTCCCTTTACCGTAATGATATCGTGATAGCGCATATCGGTATCAGGTCCTGGCATTTCTACAAACTGAGGGATGCCTTGCAATGGATTGGGATGCCTTCGCTTCAACCGCATTACAGATACCTTATGGGTTTCTTCAAAGTCCCAATCACCCATATTGGTATTAATCAATTGGGACATAGACCGAATCCGCAAGCGATACATATTATCTCCAATACTGTAATTTTTGATCCACTTGTGCATCTCTTGGTCTATGGCCGTAGGTTTATTTTCGGTACGATGACTAGGGAGCAGTTTGTATCCCAGGTATCGGAAATAAAAAATGGAAATAATCAATAAAGGAATACCAATCAGTCCAAATTCAAAGAACGAAAATCCTGAAATGCCATTTTCCTCCAATGCATTGCTCACAATAATATTGGGCGGGGTTCCGGTTAGAGTGAGCAACCCACCCGTATTTGATCCAAAAGCTACAGGTATCAATAATTTTGAAGGCAATGTACCTGCATTCCAAGCTGCGGTGACCGTAACTGGCAATAAAGCAGCTACTGTTCCCGTATTGCTCACAAAGCCAGAAAGCAAACTGGAGCCCAAGGTGATTATGACCAACAACTTGGGGACACTTTTTTTTGCCCACTTCACAAACCACTGCCCTGCAACCGCTGTCCAACCGGTTCTTGAAAGTCCTTCACCGATAATAAACAAGGCCGCAATCATTATCACTGTTGGGTTGCTAAAACCGGTTAGGGTTTCCCCAATATCCAATATACCGGTCAAGTAGAGCGAAAGCATGGCCATCAGGGCCACCACATCTGGGGGAAACTTCCCCCAAACAAACAGTATAATTGTAATACCCAATATTACCAGCAGTGGCAGCATGCTTTCTTATTGAATCGGGGTTATTGTATCAGTCCAATGCCAGGACCGGAATCTCTGAATGCAGTGTCAACAGTTTTGTTAAACGTCCTTCTGATGGAGTGCTTTTTTCAGTATGGTTTCTGGGCAAAATGGCCAGCATATCAATGTTCTTTTCATTGATGTATTCCAAAATACCTTGTTCCACATCTTGGTTTTTGTTGAATGTATGTTCTACATAAAAATGCTCCAAGTAGTATTCCAACAAGTTCTCTGTACTGTCCACTACAGATTCCTCATCGTAAACAGATTCCTTGTAAATGGTCAATACATGGACTTTGGAGTCAAAAGTTCGGGCAATATCCAAAAGGGTTGTCAACACCTCTTTGTCGTCAATTTTTTCACCACCCATCACCAGGGCAATGTCCGCTGGCTCTTTGATGTTGCATCCGTAAGGAATGGAAATCACTGGGCAGTTGGCATCCAATACCAATCTAGAAGTGTTTGTAATGGCCTCATCGGTGATTTTGTCCCCCATAGTTCCCATCATGATCAAATCTGCATTACTTTCCTCTTCCACTTTTAAGATGGTACTGATCAAATCTCCGGTAGCAGTTTGTAAATCAGGGGCAACCTTCAATCTTACATTGAAGGATTCTACCACTTTTGCAAAATCTTTCTTCAATTCATCTTCTTCAGCTTTACTGGTCGGCATTACACCAACGTATAGAGCCAAAATGGTGATAGGCCTGTCTGGACCCACAAAATTGACTGCGTATTCCAATCCGTTTAGAGATGCCTCCGAAAAATCGAAAGGGACTACTATTTTTTTAATATTGCTCATACCTCAAATTTTAAATTATTCAAAACTTTCATTTCAAAAGTAGAGTCGCCCCATGACCTAAAATATGACGGAAGTCAGGTTTCTAACTTTTAATCCATATTAACAAAAAATCTCCCTATTTAAAAGCGTCTAGCGTTATTTTTTGAAATCATAATAGTTATATTTAAAATCAACAAAAGAATGTTAGTTTAACTATGGATATTGTAATAGGTGTGGACATTGGCGGCACTAAAACCAAGATAGGCCTTGTTGATAAAAACGGGGAGTGCCTTGAAAAAACTTTTTTTAGAACCAGGGACTTTCCAAACCTTAACGACTATTTGAACCAAATCAAGAGTAAATCGGACGAACTCATCCAAAAAATAGGGAATGAAGTAAATGTTTTGGGATGTGGCATTGGAGCTCCCAATGCTTCAAGTAAAAATGGAACTATTGAGAATGCCAGTAATTTAATCTGGAAAGACAGTGTACCCATTCTCAAAAAATTACAAGAGCGCATGCCCATGCCCATGCGCATCATGAATGATGCAAGTGCGGCAGCCCTAGGCGAAATGCTCTTTGGCGGCGCTAAAAACATGACCGATTTTATTGTGATCACCTTGGGTACCGGATTTGGCGCCGGTATTGTGGCCAATGGCCAATTGATAGACGGGTACGATGGTTTTGCCGGGGAGTTGGGCCATGTGGACATGACCCTGGGCGATGGTCGATTGACCGGGCTTGGCGTCCGAGGTGGGTTGGAAGCCTATGTATCTGCAACTGGCTTAAAACGTACCATTATGTATATGTTGAGCAAGTATACAGTAGATAGCAGGTTCAGGAGTGTAGCTTATAATGACCTGCATGGGGAAGATATTACCAAAGCGGCAGAAGAAGGTGACGAGATTGCTTTAAAGGCATTTGATTATACAGCTAAAGTAATGGGATTGGCCTTGGCCAACTTTACTGCGTTTACCCAACCCGAAGCTTTTATTTTAATGGGGGGGCTAACCAATAGTGGAAAATGGATCATGGAGCCCTTGGAAAAGTATTTCAATGCCAACCTTCTGGAAGTATATAAGGGCAAGGTAAAACTTATGTACTCTCAAATGGAGGGCAAAACCGCGGCCATCTGCGGAGCTGCGGCGTTAATATGGGAAAATCAAAAAAAGTAGTTGAATACCAACATATGACATTGTTTTATACCAATTGCTGACAACTATCATACTTTTTTAAAGGATTTAGAACAAAACTTTGTACTCCAACCTTCAAAGCCGTAAAGTATGGGGTATACAAAGTGTCATTTCAGCGTACTTTGTTCAGTTGTATTCCTAATTGCTTCCCAAAACTGCCTTTATGGCCAAGGTTTGAGTGAACACCAACCTGGTTCATGGTTTGTCCTCTCCGGAAACACAAAAATTCACGAGCAATGGAGCATTCCCACCGTTGCAATTATAAAGAACAATACCATTTGGGAAAACTATGGATTCTCTTTCCTACGGACCGGAGCATCATTCAACCTTAATGCCTCATCAACATTTACCGGGGGAATGGCCTTCTTAAATATGAACAGTTACAGCGACACTCCATCGCCAAAAAATAGCAGTCAATTTTGGATTTATGGAGAATATAGTCTAAAAACCAAGCTAAGAAAGGGCACCATTGCCCAAAGATGGCGCTTGGAGAATTGTAGGCCCATCCATTCTGAAAATGCCACTCCAAATAACCGAGTCCGGTATCGTCTGCAATTTGTAAGACCCGTGCACAAGAACGTTTATTTTAAATGCTATAATGAAATCATTTTAAATCTAGAGGAAGAAACCTTCAACCAAAACCGATTCTTTATTGGAATGGGACAAAGCTTGACCCCTTCCTTAAAAATGGATATTGGTTATTTAAACCGACAATTTTCAGCATTTAGAGAAGACATGATTCAGATTGGGGTTTCATTCAATATTGACCTTACCAAAAAGGACCTTGCCCTATTATCTGACTAAGAACAATAAATTTCACACTGTTTTTTGCAACCTGACTATTATCATGTTTTTTGGCTAATCGCCTAACTATCTTTATAACAATTAAATAGTAAAAGTCATGAAACCAAAAAAGAACCCAAACGCAGAAATAGGGCGCAATAGCAGCCTTTATTTTATGATAGGCCTCGCCTCGGTCTTGTTCCTTACATGGCAATCATTGGAAGTGAAATTTTATGAGAAGGACTCCAAGGTTTCAGAAGTTGTTGAAGTAATGGATGACCTTAAAGAAGATGTGCCTGTTACAGAAATGTTACGTACCACTCCACCCCCTCCTCCTCCATCTGCACCGGATGTGATAGAAATTGTAGAGGATGTTGAAGAGGTTGAGGAAACCCTTATAGAAAGTACAGAGAGCAGTCAAGAAACCTATATTGAAGATGCCATTGTAAACGTTGATGACGTTAATGTGGAAGAGGTTGAAGAAGAAATTGCCGTACCTTTTGCAATTATTGAATATGTTCCTGTTTTTCCTGGATGCGAGATTTACAAAACCCAAGAGGAGCGCAAAGCTTGCTTTAATGAAAAAGTAAAAGAACATGTAAGGAACAACTTTAGGTATCCTCCCAGTGCACTGGAAATGAAAATTACCGGAAGGGTCTATGTGCAGTTTGTAATTGATTCCAATGGCAACGTAACCGATATCCAAAAAAGAGGTCCAGACCGACTATTGGAAGAAGAAGCTGTTAGGATCATTGCTTCACTACCCAATGTAAAACCTGGGGAGCAACGTGGAAAACCCGTAGGTGTCAAATACAGCATTCCCATTAACTTTATAGTGGAATAATTTTAAACTAAAAACAAGGAAAGAGGCTCAAAGAATTTTGAGCCTCTTTTTTATCTAGAACCAGCCGGTATTTTTATATTCATTGTTTCTGGAGGCAATTTCCCTGCTTTTGACCACCAAATGGGTCTCATCAAACTGTCTGGCCCTGTACCCCAACAAGTGAAAAATGGATTTCGCCATGAAACGGGCAATTCTTTGGTCTACGATGAGGGTATCTTTTTGCTTCGATTTCCATTGTACACCAGGGAGTTTTACTAAGAGGTGGTCCACTTTAAAACGTCTCAACTCTTTTGACAACCACAATAAAAACTTGGGTATGGGCCTGATAAAATAAAACCCCTCCCCCCCTTGATCTTGGTACAAGGGCATAAAAATCTGTCTTTTTTTTCTGGTTTTTATCAAGGTTCCGTTGCTCACGGCAATTTCCGTTCTCTTAGGTATCTCTTGAAAGTTCACGAATCCAGGAAACATTTTAAATCTGTCCTTTGGCCCAATGGTATGTTGATGGTAGATTTCGAAGAACTTATGGCTTGCACCATCAAAGCTGGTCAATCCATGCCCATCACTTTTTAAAGTAGGGGCCACATTGGTCAGTTGTAGGGTAAACGCAATAAAATCAATACAATTTTCCACCGCTTTCCTGTCATCATGCTGACCACTTTCAAAACCCAAAGACACGTAACCCAATTCATTGATGTAACTCAATAAAGCCCCTTCAAGGTATTCTTCAATCCCCAAAATAATGGGTAGTGGATAGTTAGATGCATATTTTCGGTTCAACAGACTATCATTCAACACAATAAATGGTGTCGTATCGCTGGAGGTGGTGTGCAAATCAATAAAATAAAAGGGAGGTGTTCCTTCTTTTAAAATGGCTTTAAGGACACCATAAAGAGCGTTTAGCTCCTTTTCTTCTTCAACATCCGTTTGCTCTTTAGCAAGTATTTTTTTTATACGTTCTGGAAACCAAATGCGATTTAAATCCACCGTCTGGAAACGAACATGTTTGTTGAGTGCACCTAGGTTCCCAGCAATGGCATAAATCTCACCTGTTATACCTGTACTCTGTGATTTAAGGGCCTTAAAAACCTTTTTCAATGCAAAAATTCCTGCTGGTTCATTACCATGTATTCCAGCAAAGAAAACCACCGTTGGCCCACTTGTATTTCCCTCTAAGTGATCAATTATTCGTTCAACTTCTACTGTTTCTTTTAAATCAATATTTTGTACTTCCGGCATAATCACAGGTCAACTTTGCTTATAATTCCAACCACATTGGAGCCCACACAAACCGGTAGGCATCCTATTTGATGCTCTTTCATGATTTTTTTGGCTGTTTTAATTTCAGTTTTGGGCTGTACCGTTATTACATTTTTTATCATAATATCAGACACTCGCGCTCCATTTATGTCGATTTTCCCCAATTTTTCAATGTGGCTCCAGGTCAACAAGCCCACCAACTCCCCTTTGGTGTTCTCAACGGGCAGATGATGGATGTTGTTCCACTGCATGATGGAGATGGCCAAATTGGCAAAATCATCCTCATACAATTTCATAAGTCTGGTGGACATAATTTGCCCCACCCAATTAAAAGACTCCCTTTTCTGGGCAATTCCCTCAATTGATGGCCACTCGTGAACCGGTTTATCTGATTTTTGGTTTATATACATGGCTTTGGTCAACTGCACCAACGCACTGTCCTGTTTCATCTGTTTCCTGAGTTCCCTGTAGTTTCTTATTTGCCATTCTGCTCCCGTGCCCAAACGAACCCTGGTCTCCACTATACCCAATAGGTTTTGAATGTCCCTATCGTCAATGTTTATCTTTTTCAACCCTTCATAAGCTATGGGAAGTAGTTCGCCCAGTACCAATTTTTTTAGGGTAACGGGCCTGCCCAGCCATGTAAAGACCGTTTGTCTTCCGTTCATAGCCGATTTTATGAAATTAAGTTTGGCCTCCCTGAAATCCATAATAGCGGGCATATCATCAAACTTTTTGGGCCGTCCCACCATCAATCCCACCCAAAAGGCAAAATTGGCCATCTGGTCGGCCACTGATGGTCCAGAAGGAATGTACCGGTTCTCAATACGCAAATGAGGCTTTCCATTACCTACTCCATAACAAGGCCTGTTCCAGCGGTACACCGTACTATTGAAAAGGTGTAATGCTTCGAGTTTTGGAATGCTTCCTTTTTCTAAAAGTTGAAGGGAGTTTTTCTCAATGGGTTTGGTCAAAACTATGCGATGGGTGGAAATATCTTCCTTAAAAATTTGAACCACCGATTCTTCCTGCCATCGTTCCCCAAAGAAAACCCTTGCCACCTGTTCTTTTACAGCATTGGTCCACTTACGAGTGTCCAAACTTTGCTGAAAAAGGGCTATACGGGTTTCCTTCCAAAGTTCTTTGCCCAAGAGCAAAGGAGAGTTGCAAGATGCTCCCAAAACAGGCCCCGCTATGGCCTGGGCCCAATTGTAACTTTTAATAAAATCTTCGGGACTGACCTGTAAATGCAGTTGAAAGCTGGTATTGCAGGCTTCAAAAAGCACCGAGTCATGGTGCAATGATAATTCATCCACTCCCTTTATTCTGAGGGTAAAATCATCCCCCCGCCATGCCTTTAAAACATCATTTATCCTATAATATCGGGGAATGGGGGTCATAAAATCCATGCCCAACTCATCTTTTGAAATGGTGGGCAGAATTCCGGTCAACAAGACCTTGGCGCCGTGCTTTGCTGCATAGGTTTTGGCCTTTTTCAACAATCCCTTCAGTTGCTTCTCAACAGCTGCAAAGCAATTCCCTTCAAGTTTTACCGGATCCAGATTTGCTTCCAAATTGTAGCTGGCCAGTTCAGTTGTAAAATGGGAATCGTCAATGTCCTTTATGATATCCAATGAGAGCGGAGCTGGCCTAAACTCACGGTTGATAAGGCACATTTCCTGTTCGGCCCCTATGCGTTGAATATCATTTTCAATCATACCACCCATCATCATCAGCTCCAGAGCTCGTATGTCGTCAATTAAATGCTGAACGAACGCTTTGCGCTCTTTCTCATTAAACTTACTGTCAGTAATATGCTCTCCCATTGCTAAGGAAATTGAACTTTTATCCATGTTAAAGCTACGAAGTGCCAGAGGGCTAAAAAATGACACTTATCATATATGGATTTGTACCGTACTGACATTTATCATGTTTTATACTGAGCCTTGCCATTAATTTTGGTCTTGTAATAAATTGGTATGAGTTATGTGTGGATTAGTACAGAAATATAATGTGCCGGGGCCTAGGTACACCAGTTATCCAACAGTTCCGTATTGGGATTTGGACAATTTTTCTGGTAAACGCTGGAAATCAACTGTATTGAAAGCCTTTCAGGAAAATCCCAAAGAAGGAATCAGCCTATATGTACACCTTCCTTTTTGCGAAAGTATGTGCACATTTTGTGGTTGCCACAAGCGCATCACAAAAAGGCATGAGCTGGAGCTTCCTTATATTAACAGTGTATTGAAAGAATGGAAGTTATATGTTGACCTGTTGGGGACCAAACCCATCATTAAAGAACTTCATTTGGGTGGTGGAACGCCCACTTTTTTCTCTCCGGAACACTTAAAAATATTGATAAATGGAATTCTCCTGAACAGCAAAAAGGCGGAAAACGCCCAATTCAGTTTTGAAGGGCATCCAAACAATACAACCAAAGCGCACCTACAGGCCCTTTTTGATGTGGGGTTTAGAAGGGTCTGTTACGGTGTGCAGGATTATAACATGACCGTTCAAAGGGCCATAAACAGAATCCAACCCTTTGAAAATGTAAAAAACGTGACCGATTGGGCCAGGGAAATAGGGTATACCTCAGTAGGACATGATATTATCTACGGGCTGCCATTTCAGGACTGCGCCCATGTAGAGGAGACCATTAAAAAGACCAATGCCCTACGCCCAGACCGAATTGCTTTTTACAGCTATGCCCACGTGCCTTGGCTCAAGGGAAATGGACAACGGGGTTACAAGGAAACTGACCTGCCTTCTTCCGTAGTGAAAAAAGCACAATACGAAATGGGCAAAAAAATGCTGACAGATTTCGGATACAAAGATGTGGGGATGGACCATTTTGCCCTACCTACTGATGACCTCTATACCGCATTGACCCACGGAACCCTTCACCGAAACTTTATGGGCTATACCCCATCAAAGACCAAATTAATGATAGGTCTTGGTGTATCCAGCATCAGTGATAGCTGGTACGGATTTGCCCAAAATGTAAAGAGTCTGGAAGAATATGAACATTTGGTTTCGCACGATGTTATTCCTATTTTTAGAGGACATATTCTGAACTCAGAGGATGAAATCGTAAGAAAGCACATTCTTAATCTCATGTGCCGATTTGAAACTTCCTGGGATACGGAAGAAGCTGAAATAGTCGATTTTCAGAGTATCATTGAAAACCTATCGGAAATGGAATCTGATGGTTTAGTGGAGATAGGAGAAAATCAGATTTCAGTGACCGAAAAAGGAAGACCTTTTGTAAGGAACATTAGTATGGCCTTTGATTTGAAACTGCATCGAAAGAAACCAGAAACCCGAATATTTTCCATGACCGTTTAACCTAAAAAAAGAAACAAATGAAAAGTATAGTTGTACCCGTAGATTTTTCAGAACAATCTGAAAACGCCCTAAAAGTGGCCGCATCCCTGGCCAAAGAAAACAATGCCGAGTTGTTGGTGCTGCACATGTTGGAACTTTCACCGGCCATAATGAGTGAGTCTGGCTATGTATCACAAGAACAAGTGGTTCACTTGATCAAAATAGGCGAAAAACGATTTGCCGACTTTTTGGACAAACCGTATTTAAAAGATGTCAACATTGTTCCCGTAATTAAGCATTATAAAGTGTTCAGTGAGGTGAACGAAGTTGCCGAAAAGCACAACGCCGACCTTATTGTGATGGGCTCTCACGGCACAGACGGGCTCCAAGAGATCTTTATAGGATCCAATACTGAACGTGTTGTTCGTACTTCTGATGTCCCCGTATTGGTCATTAAAGGTGAAATGAACGGGTTTAAGCCCAAAAACTTTGTCTTTGCCTGTGATTTTTCAGAAGAAAATGTTCCCGCTCTCAAAAAAGCTGTGGAAATGGCCAAACTTTTAAAATCCAAATTACAGTTGATCTACATCAATACGCCTGGGGACGAATTTTTGAGTACCGATGATGCCTACGAAAAAATTTCAAAGTTTTTGGATACGGCCAAACTTGGCCTAACAGTGGAAATCTACAACGACTACACTGTAGAAAAAGGGGTGCTCAATTACTGCGACAAGGTTATGGCCGATATTATTGGCATTCCTACGCACGGTAGAAGGGGATTGTCCCATTTCTTTATGGGAAGTATTGGTGAGGATATCGCCAATCATTCCAATATCCCTGTGATAACCTTTAAGATTTAATGGATTGCATTTTTGATTGGTTTCATGCAATTCAAAAAAAGGGGAGTCAGCTTAAACTGACTCCCTTTTTTAGTTCTTTCCCCAAAGAAAAGCTTATCCGTGAAACCGTTCATAGGCCGCCTTTTCCAGCTCCTCTCTATGATTAGGGTGCGCAATGGAAATTAGTGCTTTGGCACGTTGTTGCAAATTCTTTCCAAAGAGATTCACCACGCCATATTCAGTAGCTACGTAATGCATATGGGCACGCGTGGTGGTAACCCCAGCACCTTGCTTTAAAAAGGGCGTTATTTTAGATACTCCCTTTTTTGTAGTAGATGACATGGCTATGATGGGTTTGCCACCTGGTGAAAGCGATGCCCCGCGCATAAAATCCATTTGGCCGCCAACACCTGAAAATTGGTACCCTCCAATGGTATCTGCACAAACTTGTCCGGTAAGGTCAATTTCTATGGCGCTATTGATAGCCGTTGCTTTTGGGTTTCTTCGGATTCTGGCCGTATCGTTGGTATAACCGGAGTCCCTGAAATCACAAATGGGATTATCGTCTATAAAATCATACAGTTTTTGGGAACCTACGGCAAAGCAACTTACAATTTTACCTCGTTTCACTGCCTTTTCCTTCCCGTTGATGACACCGCTCGCCAAAAGCGGCAATACACCATCGGAAAACATCTCAGTATGAATGCCCAGGTTTTTATGGTTCCCCAAGTTAGATAACACCGCATTGGGTATGTTCCCAATGCCCATTTGTAAGGTAGCGCCGTCTTCTATCAACGAGGCCACGTGCCTTCCGATTTCGTGTTCCACTTCCGATATTTCAGTCGGATTATGTTGGTGAATGGGCCTATCGACCTCTATTGCGAACTCGATTTCATCAATATGAACTATTCCTGTTCCATGGGTGCGTGGTACTTGTGGATTTATCTGCGCTACAATTTTTTTTGCGGTCCGTACCGCGGGCAATGCCACATCCACTGAAACACCAAGAGAACAATAGCCATGCTTGTCTGGTGGTGATACCTGAACAAAAGCCACATCTAAAGGAAGGTACTCATCTGCAAATAGCCAAGGTATCTCACTTAAAAAAACAGGGATGTAATCACCCATATATGTATTTACATAACTTCTTACATTGCCCCCTACAAAACATGCGTTTAAGGTAAAGGCTTCGCAGTAGGGTTTTCTCGTATACTTGGCATCCCCTTCAGTGTGGATGGAAATTATCTCTACGTCCTTCAACTCATTGTGACGCTCACAGAGCGCATCAATCAATTCGTTTGGGGTCATGGCCGCTCCTTGGAAAAAGACCCGGTCGCCTGAGTTAACAATTCCTACTGCTTCTTCCGCTGCTGTTATTTTCATTATGGATTAGATTTTTAAGGTTGATGGCATTCTATGGTTGCTGTAACTGAATCTGTAGGTGCAGGTTTTGGGGAAACATAGGGTATGCCCAATCCCAGCCCGCGTACAATAAACAAAACGCCTATGATGACCACAAATACCGGTATCAATTTCTGTATTTTGGATTTTATGGAGGTACTGAACATTCCTCTGGAATATACCACCAATGACATTAGCGGTACTGTTCCCAGACCAAAAACCATCATATAAAGGCCTCCCTCTATAGGATTCCCCATGGCCATAGCACCCAGCAGCGCCATATAGACCAAACCGCAGGGCAGAAAGCCATTCAAGAAGCCGATGGTTAAAAATGTATCGGGTGTTTTTTTCTTGAGTTCGGCACCAAGCTTGGATTTTACCTTCCCGATAATGGAGTAAATGGGTGACAACAACTTGTGTCCGTTCAGGTATTTTCCAGGAATGAGCACCAAAACAATCATAAGCACTCCTATTCCAATGGACAGTTTTTGCTGGATTCCGAACAAAGACAATCCTTTGCCTAAAAGTCCAAATAGCACGCCGATAATGCCATAGGCCAGCAGTCTTCCGAAATGGTAAATGGACAGTTGCCCAGTTTTTTTAACAGTGTTCGCCTGTTCCAAAGGCAACATAAAGGCTATTGGCCCACACATGCCCAAGCAGTGCAAGCTTCCCAAGAGTCCCAGAACCAGTGCGGATGTCAACATGATCAGTAGACTAATTTTTCTTTATGCAAAAAGGAATTACCTTCGTATTCCCAGTTTATGGAAATGTCCCAGCGACCGTCTACCAAGCGATTGTCAGGTATGAGCAAATGTGCTTTGGACAAACTTATGGGAAAGTTAGTATCCAAATGCTTGTTAGACGGTCTATAAAGGGACACTGTTCCACTTATCTTTTTGGGGTTGAAACGTTCAGGAAAATAAACTACCAAACCCTCATTTGTTATTTCAACCTTTAGATTGGCATTCATTTCTGTTGCCGTTTTTGATGCATCTATCTCTTGCTGATAGGACAATTCTTTTTTATAATACTCCTCCGTCACCAAATCGTGGTTGGCCCTATCATCCGTACTCATTCTGAAGACGAAGTATAAAATAAAGGTGATAAACCCTATAAATGCCAATACGATTCCCGTTCCCCAATTAATTTTCATCTCAATCTTTATTAATTATAGCTTCTTGGTGCCAAAAACTGGGTCACCGTGGTTTCTATAAGTTTATCCCCACTATACACCCCTATTTTCAATTTGTCCTTATCGCCATTCAATGCCGAGGCATTTATTTCTATAAAAAGGGTTCCTTCCGTCAATTCTTCCGCCGGAACAGTAAAAGTATCTTGGGATACCATTTTAATCTCTCCGTTGTGTGACATTAACTCAAAAGATACATTTTCGATATCCTTTGTAGTCTTGTTCACCAATTTATAGGTGTACACATTACTGATGATGTTGTTCTCTTTTCGCTCATACAGTTGCCCAGGCAATCGTAAGATATTGGCCTCAACCTCATTTCGTAAGAACAACATCCCAATTAAAATTCCCGTCAATACAACCAGCACTGCCGTATATCCCTTCATGCGGGGTGTAAACTTAAACTTGTTTTTGTTGATGATCTCATCTTCACTAGCGTATCTGATCAGCCCTTTAGGCTTGTTGATACTGTCCATAATATGGTCGCATTCATCAATACAAGCCGTACAGTTTACACACTCCAACTGGGTCCCATTACGGATGTCAATTCCCGTAGGGCAAACATTCACACACTGGAAGCAATCAATACAATCGCCATGTCCAAGCGCATCCCGATCTTCGTTTTTTCTGAATTTTTTACGGCCGTTTTCACCTTCACCGCGTTTATGATCGTAGGCCACCACAATGGATTTATTATCCAACAGTACCCCTTGCAATCTACCATAAGGGCAGGCTATGATACAAACCTGTTCCCGAAACCAGGCGAAAATGAAGTAGAACACCCCGGTAAAAATCAACAATGGAATCATGGTTCCTAAATGGGCCATGGGGCCATCAGTGATATATTGAATCAGCTTATCACTACCAATCAAATACGCCAAAAAGACATTGGCTATCAGAAAGGAAATAATGAAAAAGATGACCCACTTCAATACTCTTTTCCTGATCTTTTTTCCGGTCCAGGGTGCTTTGGCCAATCGCATTTGGGCTCCTCTGTCCCCATCTATCCAATATTCGATCCTACGGAAGACCATTTCCAAGAAAATGGTCTGAGGGCACATCCAACCGCAAAAAATACGCCCATAAGCGACCGTAAACAGCGCAATGAAAATCACGCCAATAATCATGGAAACGACCACCAAGTGAAAATCCTGGGGCCAAAATGGAAGTCCAAATATATTGAAGCGGCGCTCCAGCACATTGAACATTAAAAATTGATGCCCATTTATTTTTACAAAGGGGGCTGCTATCAAGAAAATCAGTAGAAAGTAACTCACATACTTTCTATAATCGTAGTACCGCCCACTGGGTTTCTTTGGAAATATCCAATTCCGCTTTCCTTCTTGTGTGATTGTGCCTATGGAATCCCTAAAATTCTCTTCCATCGAACTGTCTGATTTATCAATTCATTATTCTACCATAGACAACCCTAAAAGGGCTAATTCATGGCAACATCTGTTGAATCTGAAGCTTGCTCTGTAGGTGGCGTTTCAGATTCTGTTCCATTTGTTTCTGCAGGGGCGTTTGGATCTACCCAAATATCTCCTTCTGGTTCCTTTGGATTGGCAGGTGTGGTTCCGCCCAATGAAATAACATAGCTCGCTACCTGCGCAATTTCGGCAGGTTTAAAACTCTGTTTCCAAGCAACCATCCCTTTTCCGTCTCGACCTCCTTCGGAAATTGTGGTGAAGACATTTTTGATACCTCCTCCCAAAATCCAGTATTCATCGGTTAGGTTGGGGCCTATCCCACCACCGCCATCTGCCATGTGACAAACCACACAATTGGTTGTAAAAATCTTCTCGCCCGCACTCAAGTCCGCTGGATCAGATAAAAATTCCACTGTACTGGCATCCACTAAATCTTTTGCTGTTTTTTTGTATTCCTCAATAGCTGCTTGTGCCGCGGCCACTTCTTGTTCGTATTCCTGTTCTTGGTCATAGTCGCCAATAACATGGAAACGCACCAAATACACAACAGCAAATATTATAGTTGCGTAAAAAAGGTAGACCCACCAAGGAGGTAGTACATTGTCTAGCTCTCGAATACCATCATAATTGTGGTCCAGAACAATCTCACCTTCTTTTTCAATGGCGCGGCTCTTGGTCAACTTTTTCATGAGGTTTTTGGCCCATGTCCATTCAAATTTCTTGCTTTTGGTTTCCAAATAGCGCTTCTTTCCTTCTTCTGAAAGGGTTTGGAACATAATGTTCTCAATTGAAGCTAAAATCAATTCAATGGCAATAAGAATCATCAGCACCAGCAGCATAAAAAACTGTGTGATGGGATATTCAATTATTGCGGGTTTGTCGCCGGAGTCTATAAAGAATTCCATCAATCCGAAAATCAAAAAGAATAAAACCGGGACGCGTATCCACCAAGGTGTTTTTGTGCTCATAATGTTATAGTTTGTTTTGTTGATCATCGTTATCCAAAGGCAGTTCGGACATCTCCTTTATATGCTCCTTGGTAGCAGTTACCACCCACCAAAACAAGAGAACAAAAAACACAAAGAAGATGAGCAGGGAAACCATAGGGTAGTTCGCTATCCCATCGATGGTCTCCATATGTTCTTTTACAAATTTCAACATGGTTGTATTAGATTTTAGAGACTAGAGCCAAGACGCCTACCTGCGGCAGGCAGGCTAGACTTTGAAGGTCTTTGTTATTGGATATCTTGGTTCTTGACTCTGGTTTCATGATTTTTTATTGTTCAGCGTCAGTTATCTTAATATCGGTGCCCAATCGCTGTAAGTAGGCAATTAAGGCTACGATTTCACGATCTCGCATTTCCACAAAATCCAACCCATTTTCTTGGGCATATTTTTTATCCGCTTCATAGGTTCTCTCAAATTCTGGATCTGTGTAAAGGTTTTTTTCGATTTGAGTTGCCTGCTCTTCCATCGACTGTGTCGCATTGGCAATATCCTCATCGGTATAGGGAACACCCAATTTTACCATGGCTTCCATTTTTGCCTGAACATCGCTGCGGTCATGCTCATCGGTCACCAACCATTCATACGATGGCATAATAGAGCCTGCCGATGTACTTTGCGGATCGTACATGTGATTCAGGTGCCAGTTATCGGAATACTTTCCTCCAACCCGAAGCAAATCGGGGCCTGTACGCTTACTACCCCACAAAAATGGGTGATCGTACACAAATTCCCCTGCTTTAGCATATTCACCATAACGTTCCACTTCACTACGGAAAGGTCTAATCATTTGTGAGTGACAGCCCACACAACCTTCCCGAATATAGAGGTCTCTACCTTCTAATTCCAATGGTGTATAGGGTTTAACACTTGTTATGGTCGGGATGTTGGATTTTACCAAGATGGTGGGAATAATCTGAACAACACCCCCAATCAAAATGGCAATGGTGGCCAAAATGGTCAACTGAACTGGTTTTCTTTCCAACCAGTTGTGGAAGGTCTCACCAGCCACTCTTCGTTTGGCCACGCGTTCCAAAGCTGGTGCTTCTGCTGCTTCATCTTCAACCTTGCTGCCTGACCTGATGGTCATCACCACATTATAAAGTAATACGAACATACCCAAGATGTACAACGAACCTCCAATGGCTCTCATCCAGTACATTGGAATGATCTGGGTAACGGTTTCCAAGAAGTTACCGTAAACCAAGGTGCCATCCGGGTTGAATTCTTTCCACATCAAAGCTTGGGTAAATCCTGCCACGTACATGGGCAGAGCATATAATACAATACCCAAGGTCCCAATCCAGAAGTGGAAATTGGCCAATCCTTTAGAGTATAAATTTGTTTTGAACATGCGGGGTACCAACCAATAGATCATACCAAAGGTCATAAACCCGTTCCAGGCCAATGCCCCTACGTGCACGTGGGCAATGATCCAGTCACTAAAGTGTGCAATGGCGTTTACGTTTTTCAACGAAAGCATGGGGCCTTCAAACGTTGCCATACCATAACCTGTGATGGCAACCACCATAAACTTCAAGGTAGCATCGGTCCGCACTTTGTCCCAAACACCTCTCAGCGTCAACAAACCGTTGATCATACCACCCCAAGAGGGTGCAATCAACATTATGGAGAATACCACACCAAGGTTCTGTGCCCAATCAGGCAACGAAGAATACAATAAGTGGTGGGGGCCTGCCCAGATATAAATGAATATCAACGACCAGAAGTGGACGATGGACAGTCTATAGGAATAAATGGGACGGTTGGCCGCTTTCGGAACAAAGTAGTACATCAACCCCAAGAAAGGCGTGGTCAAAAAGAATGCTACCGCATTATGACCGTACCACCATTGTACCAGGGCATCTTGCACACCAGCGTAAACCGAGTAACTCTTTAATGCCGTAACCGGCAACTCCAAGCTATTGAAGATGTGCAACACGGCTACCGTTACAAATGTGGCCAGGTAGAACCAAATCGCCACATACAGGTGCCTTTGTCTTCTTTTTAAGATGGTACCGATCATGTTCCAACCAAAAACTACCCAGACAACCGCAATAGCTAAATCTATCGGCCATTCCAATTCGGCGTATTCTTTGGATGTGGTGTATCCCAAGGGCAAGGTTAACGCCGCGGCAACAATGATCAATTGCCACCCCCAGAAGTTGATGTTGCTCAACGCATCACTGAACATCCTTGCCTTAAGCAAGCGCTGCAGCGAGTAATACACCCCTGCAAAAATGGCGTTCCCCACAAATGCAAAGATCACCGCATTGGTGTGCAACGGACGTAAACGCCCAAAACTCAACCAAGAGATACCTTCTGTAACATTAGGGAACAAAAACATAAAGGCCAACAAGAGACCTACTGTCATACCCACCACGCCCCATAAAATGGTAGCGTATAAGAACTTTTGTACGATTTTGTTATCGTAGCGGAACTGTTGTATTTCCATATTTATTGGTTTGTGCTTTTCGTTTGTTTGATTTCCTTTTTATTTAGGTTCGATTTATCCTTGTCCTTGACCACCTCATCTTCAAACAACATTCTTACCGATGGGGTATAGGTATCATCGTATTGTCCACTTTTAACCGAAAAAATAAAGGCTACAAAAAAGACTAGGGCCACCGTTATGCTTATGGCCAACAACACATAAATAACACTCATACCTGCCTGAATTTAGGGGTAAAACTACTGTGATGGTATTCCGTAAAAAATGACATATATCAGCTTTCTACAATTTTTAATTCTTTACCAAGATAATTGGTTGCCAAAGTGGTAAACACCACAATGCTTATCGAGCTCAACGGCATCAAAATAGCAGCAATCACAGGTTGCAACTGACCTGTTACCGCAAAATACAATCCCACCACATTGTAGCAGAGCGACAACAAAAAGCTCATTTTTATAATTCCAATAGACTTTTGGGACAGTTTGATGAATTTGGGCAGCATTCGCAACTTGCTGGCATCTAAAATGCCATCACAAGCGGGCGAAAACACATTGATGTTCTCCGAAACCGCCAATCCCACATCACTTTGGGCCAAAGCACCTGCATCGTTCAAACCATCGCCCACCATCAAAACTTTATGCTTTTCCTGCAGATTTTTGATGTATTCCAACTTATCCTCCGGCCTTTGGTCAAATAGCATCTTTGTCTTTTCAGGAAGCACTTTTTGCAGCTGCTCCTTTTCTCCATCATTATCGCCTGAAAGAATACCAAGTTCCAGATCACTCGACAACTCATCAAATATTTGGCTCATTCCATCCCGATACGTATTCTTGAACACAAAACGCCCCTTTACATCTTCATTGGCACTTACGTAGACCGAAGTATTGGTCAATGCATTGGATTTGCTTTCTCCCACATAGGCAGCCGACCCCACTTTTATGGAGTGTTGGTTGTATTTCCCCTCTATCCCTTTTCCTGTATGCTCTTGAAACTCTTCAAGAGTCATGATGGAATTGGATTTTAAAATATCGTAAAGTGATCTACTCAAAGGGTGGTTGGAGGCCCTCAAAGTTGTCTTTAAAAGAGCCTTTTCCTCTTCCGAAAGCTCCATTCCTTCGTAATGAATGGTATCTTTTTGATTGGTGGTGAGCGTTCCTGTTTTATCAAAAATGGCAGTGTCTATTTTGGACAAGCGTTCAATTACATTAGTGTTTTTCAGATAGAATTTATGCTTCCCAAAAATGCGAAGCATGTTCCCTAGCGTGAATGGGGCCGCCAAAGCAATGGCACACGGACAGGCGATAATCAACACCGAGGTGAACACATTGAGCGCCAGACTTGGGTCAAAAATCAACCAAAAAATAGTGGCTACCGTGGCGATGCTCAACACCGCAATGGTAAATCGTTTGCCTATGCTATCGGTAAGGGTCTGAAATTGGCTCGCCTTATCTTTTGAAAATACGGAATTGCCCCAAAGTTGGGTCAAATAACTTTGGGAAACGGATTTTAATACCTCAACTTCCAAAACGCCTGAAAGTTGTTTCCCGCCTGCGAACAATTTTTCCCCGGATTCTTTTAATACAGGGTCGGACTCGCCCGTTACAAAACTGTAATCGATTTCAGCGGTTCCTTTGATGAGGATACAATCCACGGGAATGATCTCGTGGCTCCGAATTAGCACCCTATCTCCTACTTCAATATTATAAATTTGAATATTTTCTTCTTCTCCGCTTTTCTTCAGACGGGTAACGGCTATTGGGAAATAAGACTTGTAATCCCGCTCAAAGGATAGGTAAGCGTAGGTTTTCTGCTGAAAAAATTTCCCCAGTAATAAAAAGAAAACCAAGCCTGTGAGACTATCAAAAAAACCGGACCCCAAATCAAAGACAATATCCACCGTGCTTCTTAAAAATAGGACCAAAATTCCCAAGGCTATGGGCACATCAATATTCAATAATTTGGAACGGATGCCTTTGTAAGCCGAGACGAAATAATCTTGCGCCGCATAGAACACCACAGGCAAGGAAAAGGCAAACATCAACCAACGGAAAATTGGTTTGTATTGATCCAGCCAAAATTCTTCCACCTCAAAATACTCGGGAAAGGAAAGTAGCATCACATTGCCAAAGGCAAAACCAGCCACACCCAACTTGTATATCAAGGAACGGTCTACCTTTTTCCCTTTTTTATTGTATTCTTCCAAGGAGATGTAGGGCTCGTACCCAATGCTTCCCAACAATAGCACCAATGACTTAAGGGAAAAATCTTCTGTTTTATAGGTAACTCGAATGGTCTTTTTAGGAAAATCGACTTGGGAAACTTTAATGGCCGAATGCAGCTTGTTCAGGTTTTCCAACACCCAAATACAAGAACTGCAATGAATGGTAGGAATACTTAAACTAACCACTTGGACTCCATCTTCATTAAATTCCACCAGTTGTTGTACGATTTCTTGGTTGTCCAAAAAATCGTATTTCTGACGAATTTCGTTGGGTGTGGTACCTGCCTTTCCTTCAATTTCATAGAACGTGGACAGGCCGTTCGATGTAAAAATTTCGTAAACGGTCTTGCAACCATTGCAACAAAAATCCTTATCATCAAATTGAACGCCACTTTTTCCGCAGTCATCTCCACAATGATAACAGGTCGAGTCTGCCATTTCACATTTGCTTTACCTGATGCAAATTTGTAATACTCTTCTTCCTAAAAATATGATATTTATCAGTAAATGGTGAATGTTTATCCCCTAAATTTGTTGAGTCAGGTAAACTAATCAGTATGGAAAGCAGATGTGAAAATTGTATCATCAGGCAGTTCAACTCGCTCCGCGCCATGAGCAAGGAAGAGTTGAAAAAAGTTTCTGATTCCAAGACCACCAAAACCATTAAAAAGGGTGAGCCTATTTTTGAGGAAGGCGAAAAACTCAACGGGGTCTATTGTGTAAGGAACGGGGTTTCAAAGCTTTCCAAACTAAGTGCCAATGGCAAGGACCAAATTGTAAAATTGGCCAGTAAGGGCGAAGTGCTGGGTCAACGTTCGGTAATTTCACAAGAAAGCACCAACCTTTCCGCAATTGCTGTGGATGATATGGAAGTTTGTTTTATTCCAAAGGAAAGTATTACCAATACCCTTCAAACAAATCCAAATTTTACTTTGGAAGTATTGCGACACATGGCCCACGATCTTAAAGAGGCAGATGACGTAATCGTGAATATTTCGCAAAAAACGGTAAAACAACGCATGGCCGAGGCTTTCCTATACCTTCAAAACAATTTTGGGGAAGATGCCGATGGGTTTTTGGCACTCACGCTTTCCCGAGAAGATATTTCCAACGTAGTGGGAACCGCAACAGAATCGGCCATTAGAATTATTTCCGAATTCAAAAAGAAAGGATTGATCCACACTTCAGGTAAAAAGATCGGTATTAAAGATGAGCGCAAACTCCTTGAAATGGTCGAGGGTTTTTAGTCCATTTTTTAAAAGCTGACATTTGTCATAGTATCCCCTACCCCATAGATTTAATTTTATTGCATCATAAATCTTAGTCAGATGCAAAAGATTTTAATACCTACGGATTTTTCGGAAAATGCCTGGAATGCCATAGATTATGCCATGCAATTGTTCCGCAACAAAACTTGCACCTTTTATTTGCTCAACACCTACACCCCTGTTATTCCGAGCAGCCGATTCATGGCAAAAATGGTTGATGGGGTTCGCATCGTGGATGCGGTAAGGGAAAATTCTGAACGAGGATTGAGCAAGACGGTGGATCGGATCAAGACCAAATACGGCAATCCAAATCATAGTTTTGAGACCATTTCTTCTTTTAATTTATTGGTGGAAGAGGTAAAAGATATCGTGGAAACCTTTGGCATTCATTTGGTGGTTACGGGAACAAAGGGAGCTTCGGGCGTAGACGAGGTTTTTATGGGAAGCAATACGGTGCGGATTATAAAATCCACCAAAAAATGCCCGGTTTTGGCCATCCCCTATCATTTTCAATATGCTACTCCTTCAGAAATTGCATTTGCCACAGATTTTAATCGGTTTTACACCACTTCGGAATTATCACCCCTCTTGGAAATGGCAAGAATGTTCAACGCCACCATTCGGATTGTCCATGTGCAATACGGCATTAAGGCCCTAAGTGAACTTCAGCAATTCAATTTGAACATGCTACGCCGTTATCTCAGCAATGTAGAGCATTATGTACACACGGTCTCTGAGCTCAATTCGGTTTCCCATACGTTGGAAACCTTCTCCAAAGAATTGGGCATTCATTTGTTGGCCATGTTAAATTATCAGCATAGCTATATGGAAAAAATGACCCGTGAACCGATTATAAAACGAACTGCTTTTCACACCCAAATACCCTTGTTGGTAATTCCAGAATTGGGCATGGAAGGTATTTCTTCCGAAGCCAAACAAGAAGAGGAAGAAATGGAATCCCACAATTAATGTTCCATTGCTATCTTTATGCCGGGTTTGCATTTTGCACACCTTACTGAAGTAAGCTATGGATAAACAACAATTGATCGACTGCCACGAGCGGATAAAACCATTTATCCATAACACTCCCGTTCTCACCTCTCGGCTTATTAACAAGATAGTTGGTGCACACCTCTATTTTAAATGCGAAAACTTTCAACGGATGGGTGCCTTTAAAATGCGTGGGGCGGTCAATGCCATAATGCAGCTTACCAAGGAGCAAAAACAAGGTGGTGTGGTAACGCATTCTTCGGGAAATTTTGCACAAGCTTTGTCTCTTTCCGCACTAAGTTTGGGAGTGAAGGCTTATATAGTGATGCCCAGTTCGGCACCCGAGGTCAAAAAAGAGGCCGTTAGGAGCTATGGCGGTATTTTAATTGAATGCGAACCCACTTTGGAAGCTAGAGAGCGTGAATCCGAGAGAATTGTGAAAGAAAAGGGAGCCACCTTTATCCATCCTTCCAACGACGACCACGTAATTTTGGGGCAAGGAACTGCCTGCAAGGAACTATTGGAACTGCACCCCGATCTTGATTATGTAATAACACCCGTTGGTGGTGGGGGACTGATTGCTGGCTCGGCACTCGCCGCCCATTACTTTGGAAACGATTGTAAAACCATTGGAGGGGAGCCTTTTGAGGTGGATGATGCTTATCGCTCTTTGCACAGTGGAAAAATTGAGACCAACACCTCCACAAATACCATTGCAGATGGATTAAAAACCCAATTGGGCGATAGAAACTTCCCCATTATACAAAAGCATGTGGATGAGATTGTTCGCGTGACCGAAGAAGAAATCGTCTCTGCCATGCAACTGATCTGGGAACGGCTAAAAATTGTCTGTGAACCTTCCAGTGCGGTGGCCCTTGCTGCTATTTTTAAGAGGAAAGAAAAACTTTCAAACAAAAAAATTGGTGTACTAATTTCTGGCGGTAATGTAGATTTGAGTGCTTTACCTTTCTAAGCCTGTGAAATCTTTGGGAGTGTTATTATAAAAGTTGTACCAACGTCCTTTTCACTTTGCACTTCAATTTTACCATCCATTGCCTCAATCTGGGTCTTTACAAGATACAGTCCCAGTCCCTTTCCATCAGTATCACCACTTAACCTACCGTACATGTTAAAAATCTTCCTTTCTCTTTCGGGAGTGAGTTCCATTCCAATTCCATTGTCCTTCACAAAGATCTGTATGGACTCATCGGTCAACTGGGTTAAAACCTCAATAATGGGAACAACACCTTCCTTGGCATAATTGATCGCATTTAGAATAAGATTGTACAGAATATTGACATAATAGCTCTTGAGGCCAATAATAGAGCCCGCTTCTGAAAAATCAGTTCTGATCACCGCATTGGTTTTGGTGGTTTCTTCGGAAAGCAATCCATCCACATCTTTCATCACCTCTGTTAAAGCGATTTCCCGGAATCTTTCCTTATCTGTATTCTTCATGGATAAAGAAAGATTGAGATCTTTTATGGTTTGGTCCAACGCTTCTGTGGTATTCTCGATTTTCTTTACAATGTCATCGTTCATCTCATCCTTGCCCCATTCATAAATTTTGGATAGCATTAAAAGGTTTGAGATAGGCCCCCTGAGGTTATGGGAAATAATGCGTACAAAATTTTGAAGTTCATTGTTTTGCTGAACTATCTGTTCATTATTCTTTACGTCTTTGGTCACATCCTGAGTAGTGCCAGACATGCGATAGGGTTTGTTGTTTTCATCGTAATAGGCCCTACCTTTATGGTGAACATACTTAACTTCACCATTAGTAAGAACAATTCTGTGAACAATGTCATGCAACTTGTTCTTTTGAATGCAGCGTTCAACATCTTCATTAAAAGCTTCTCTGTCTTCTGGATGAATAATTTCAATCAAAGCCTCATAGGTAGCTTCAAACTCACCAGGGACTTGCCCAAAAATGTTGAAAAGTTGATTGGACCAGGTTATTTTGTTTCGAATCATGTCCCAACTCCAATGTCCCACATTGGTTATTTCCTGGACTTCATTGTACTTGGCCTCACTGTCCTCAAGCCTATGGATGTTGTCTACTTCATTGGTAATGTCCTTTTGCCAGATACAGCACCCCATAACCTTACCGGATATATCCATAAAAGGCTGAAATGCAAATTCATGGACCTGGAACGAACCATTCTTTACCAAAGTGTGTTTTGCTGTTGTGGCATAGTGGTTTAAAGCCCGTTCACAACCTTTCTCACAAACACCAAAGAACCGACTCTTGGCGTACACATCCCTAAGGTCTATGCCTTTTTGCGGAGCCCGGCCAAATTCTTCCTTGAACCTATGTTCAAACATTGGGTTGAAAGAGGTTAACCGGTACTCCTTATCCATGGTCCAGACAACATCACTGCTGTCTTCAAAGATTTCCATTGCATCTTGAATGCGAACCTGCTTTTTTTTCACCTTTCCTAAATTTAATAAATGAATTTAGAGTGTGTTTTGAAGAGGAAATAACGTATCCACAAGACGCTGCTCCATAAAGTTTTCTTGCATACCATCTTTGGCATAAAAGCACTGGTTTCAACAAATATATTAGATAAAAGCTTTATTGAAGAGCTACACCAAAAATTTCAAAAAACAATTGAAACGGATATGGATTTAGATTTTTCCAGATAAAAACGTTATTGAACTCAGGAGTATGAACCTTGCAGGTATTCTTCTAAATGTTCAATCTGTAAGGGTTTTGTAATAAATTCCTTAACGTATTTATCGTATTTTTTGGCTTCTTCCCTGTCCGCATCCGATTCGGAGGATGTAACGAGCAAAACTTCGTTGGATTCCGGAAAATCTTCGAGCATCATAAATTCCAAGAATTCAAATCCACTCATTTCCGGCATGTTTATATCAAGAAGAATCAATGTTTTAACGTTTGGGTCATCCCTAAACCTTAAATCATCAAGTGCCAATTCGGGGTTGGTAAAGCTTTTAAGTTTATCCTCCATTCCCATTTTTCTGAAATGGATTGCATTCACGGTGTTCACAAGGTCCTCGTCATCGACCAAATAAATTTCCTTGTACATATTAGTTAGGTTGATATGGTTTTGGTTAAGCAATTTTTGCTTTTTTAAAGATATATTAAATCAGCAAAAAAATTGACTTTTGTCAATTAAATGAAACTTCTTTTGACAATATTTATTGCAATTACGAAGCAAGAAAGCATCTTTTAAGAAAAAAGTAAATTTTTTCTTACTCATTTGTGAGGATATGTCTTATTTTAATGCCGCATGATTTTACTGATTGATGCAAAAATGCCCGCCTATGGATAGACGGGCAATTATCAATTAAGAGTTAATTTTTGATGAAATATCTAGCTAGATTTCCCATTAAAATTGTACTTAATGGACAAGTAGAAGTTTTAAACTATTCTTCCCTTGTTCTGTAGAAATCAATTCGTAAAAGAAAATTGTATTTCCGGTTTATATTAATTTGTTATTTTAATTGAAAATCAGCCTTTCCTAATCTTGGCAATTAGAGCCAATGTTTCGCGTACATTCTTTTCCAATCCATCAAAATCACCATTCTGGATGATGTCCTTGCTGATGAGCTGTGAGCCCAATCCCACACAGGCCACTCCTGCGCCGAACCAACCTTTTAGGTTGTCCTCATCCGTACTCACACCTCCAGTGGGCATAATGCTTGTCCAAGGCTGTGGACCTTTTATCGCCTTTACAAATCCTGGGCCATAGACAGAGCCCGGGAACAGTTTCACGATCTCTGCGCCAAGCTCTTCCGCCCTTGTAATTTCCGTCAAAGAGCCACAGCCTGGGCTGTAGGGCACCTTCCTGCGGTTGCAGACCATTGCCACATCTTCCCGTAGCGAGGCCGTCACCACAAAGTTGGCCCCCAATTGCATGTACAGTGAGGCAGCTGCAGCATCCGTCACCGATCCCACGCCCATCATCATCCCAGGGAGTTCCTTTAGGGCATATTTGTTGAGCTCTGTGAACACCTCATGGGCAAAATCGCCCCTAGAGGTAAACTCCATGAGCCGGGCGCCACCGTCATAACATGCCTTCAATACTTTTTTTCCAACCTCCACATCAGGGTGGTAGAACAAGGGGACCATTCCGGTCTCCAACATTGCGTTCACTACTTCAATACGTGTATATCTTGCCATTTCATCTTTTTTATCGTGATACCCTTCCAGAGGCATCGCCCCCCATCAATTTTTCGACTTCATCCACGGTCACCAAATTGGCATCGCCCTTAATGGTATGTTTTAGGCAGGAGGCCGCCACTGCAAAATCCAGTGCGTTCTGGTCGTCCTCCGGATATTTTATCAACCCATAGACCAACCCTCCCATAAAAGAGTCACCACCGCCCACACGGTCAACGATATGGGTGATCTGGTATTCCCTTGATTTGTAGAGTTCCTTACCATCGTACAGCACTCCGGCCCATGTATTGTGCGAGGCCGACAGCGAGCCACGCAGGGTGGTGATCACCTTCTTGGCGTTCGGGAACCTTTCCATCATCTGTTTGCAGACAGAGAGAAAGGCCTCGGCCTTCACATGCTCGCCCTGGGTGGTGATGTCCAGTCCTTCAGGTTTTATTCCAAAATGCTTTTCGGCATCCTCCTCATTTCCCAAGACAATATCGCAATGTGCTGTGAGTTCCGACATGATCTCTTCCCGTTTTGCATCATCGCAGTATTTCCAGAGCTTGGCCCTGTAATTCAGGTCCGTTGAGATGGTCACCCCCATTTCCCGGGCCACCTTAACGGCCTCGATGCAGGCATCGGCCGCCCCTTGTGAGATGGCCGGGGTGATTCCCGTCCAATGGAACCACTGTGCTCCTTCAAAAACTTTTTTCCAATCGACCATTCCAGGACCGATCTCGGCCATGGCAGAGTGTGCCCTGTCATAGACCACCTTGCTCCCGCGGCTCACGGCTCCCGTCTCCAAAAAATAGATTCCCAAGCGGTCGCCCCCGAATATAATTTGGTCCGTGCCCACGCCACGCTTTCGCATCTCCATAAGTGCACATTCACCAATATCGTTCTTGGGCAAACGTGTCACAAAGTCCACTGGAATACCGTAATTGGCCAGGGACACTGCAACGTTTGACTCGCCTCCACCGTACACTACATCAAAACTGTTCGCCTGCGAAAACCTCAAAAATCCGGGAGGTGCCAAGCGAAGCATTATCTCACCGAAGGTCACTACTTTCTTCATTTCTGTACTATTATATTAAATCGTTAAATAAATTGTCTTTTTTTATCCTAGATGGAAAAAAGAAGAACGTACTTCAAATGTAGCACGTTCTTCACTGGATAACTAAACTAACTCAAACAACTATTTTTAATCTTGTGCTGTTTCCAAGGTTGATTCCTTCTCATCTTTGGGTGAATTTTTGTGCCAATGGGACGCCAATACGGAACCTGTTATGTTCATCATTGGTCCAAATACCGCTGGGGCCAAGCCCACAGTGGCCACCTTGCCCATTTCATTGGCAAGGCCTGAGGCCAGTCCGGCATTCTGCATTCCCACCTCAAAAGCAATGGTTCTGCATGAACGCTCATCTAAGCTGAAAATTCTGCATCCCCAATAACCAAAGAAGTAACCGCAGATGTTATGAATCAGTCCCACCAAAATGAGCACTGCTCCCATAGTCAACAGGTTGTCACGGCCTGCCGCTGTAATGATGGTAATGATCAAAGCAATTCCTCCCATGGAAACCAATGGCATGGCTTTATCCAGCCATTGTGTTTTTCCGTGAAAAAGTTTGTTGAAAATTAGTCCGCCTGCAATAGGTAAAATAGTGATTTTGATAATACTCCACATCATTCCCCATAGATCAATAGGGATTAATTGACCACCAAATGTTTTCATTAAGATAGGTGTCACAAAAGGTGCCAAGAGCGTGGCCACTGTAGTCAATGTAACCGAAAGGGCCAAATTGGCCTTTCCAATGTATGCCATCACATTTGATGCCAACCCACTGGGCGAGGAACCAATTAAAATAACACCTGCTGCTATTTCGGGTGGAAATTTGAACAGGAACACCAAGGTTGCCCCAACAAGAGGCATAATGGTGAACTGACATACCAGCCCAATGAAAACTGCTTTTGGACTTTTGACCACTTCCCCAAAATCCTTTAGACTCATTGTGGTCCCCATTCCAAACATGATAATCTGCAAGAGGGGCACAATAAGGGCGTTCAGCTCAAAACTTCCCCAACTGGTAAAAATTTGGGGATAGGTCATTGCCATGGTCACCCCAGCAAAAATGAGGAGGGCAAACGAAAAGCCCTTTGTGACATGATGCCCTCTGAACCCAAATGATAGTGCCAGAAAAAAGAAAGTGAGCAGAACCCCAAAAGTGGAATACTGGCCGGTAAAATAAAAATAGGCTGTAGCCACGGCCAATACTGCTGCCGCCCCAAGAAAAACTTTATATATCGACTTCACAAATCTGGTTTTTTATTTCTTATTCGAAGAATGGTATTCCCTCTGGGGCATACTTCTTCATTGCTTCTTCATTTATGTCTACACCAATACCGGGTTTGTCAGATACTGTTACAAAACTATCTTTTACCCAATCGGCTTCATCATAGGTCACTATTTCTTTGAACATAGGATCTGTATGGAAATAAGACTGCCATTCCATTAAATGGAAGTTTGGTACGCTGGCACAAACGTGCGCACATGCCATTGCACCTAAGAAAGAAGCCACCATATGGGGTGAAAAAGGCACATAATATAAGTTGGCCAAGTTGGCAATACGCTGACCTTCTCCAAGCCCACCACATTTTTGTAGGTCGGGCATCACAATATCAACACCATTGTCCAACAATTGCTTGAAACCATGGCCAAGGTAAACGTTTTCACCTGCTGAAATAGGAGTGCTGGTTTCTTCGCATATGGTTTTGAAAGCATCGAAATTCTCTGCTGGTATGGGCTCCTCCAACCATGTTAGGTTAAGGTCTTCCACCTTTTTAGCAATTGTCTGGGCGGTTACATGATCGTAACGTCCGTGCATGTCTACACAAAGGTCTATTTTAGGGCCAACAGCCTCTCTTACTGCCGCAAGTTGGTTATACATCCTTGAAATTTCACCAGGACTGGCGGTCCAGTTATATCGATCATATTTGTCAGGGTCACCAGCGTAATCCAAATCGAATTTTAATGCATTAAATCCCCAATTCTTGATGGCTTCGGTAGCCGCATTGGCAAAATCTTCTGGAGAGGGGAAACGAACGCGATAAAGCGCCGTATCACAATACACGCGGACTTTATCACGGAATTTACCTCCTAAAAGTTTATATACCGGTAAATCGAGTGCTTTACCAGCCAAATCCCATAATGCGGTCTCAATGGCTGAAAGAACGGCAACGTAGGCTCCTGATTGTCCACCCCCAAAATGACCGGCACGGCGGATATCCTCGAAAATTTTATGAACATTGAAGGGGCTTTGGTCCCTTAAAAACCAACCCATTCTTTTCACCAAATGATAGGTACCTGGTACGGCATCTACACCTTCTCCGCATCCATGAATTCCTTGGTTGGTATATATTTTAACGAACAAACCACTACCTCGGCGAATGAAACCGCACTTAACATCGGTAATTTTTAAATCGGCAGGAGCAGAAAACTTGGAAGTTTTGTCTATTGCCTCTACATATTCATTACCATAAGTGCTGGACACCATTCCCAAACCGGCGGTTGCCAATGCTGATTTTGTAATAAATGATCTTCTTGAATTTTTCACGTTGTATAGTTTTTGTTTAGTTACCAGGTTCTGTTTTTTAATATTTCTTGAATTTGTTCTTTGGGCACAGGGAGTTCATCTATATGATCGTTGAGCCACTTGCTAAAATCTTTCTCGATTTCTTCTGCCCATCGGGTATCAATCTGACCTGCGGTGTATTTTCCTTCACGAATACGTTGGTGGCCAAACATGTCGCGCAAACGAACAATTTCTGAAGTGGTCACTACTTTCTCCGCTAAATGGGGAGGAATAAAGACCACAACACCCAACTTGCCCAACACAACATCTCCAGGCATAACGGTTACTTTTCTGATAAGTGTGGGTTGGTTGATTCCTATGATCATGGTATTCAAATCTCCAGGGGGATTGTGGTGCGATGCATCATAGCTGGTGTAAAAGGATGTAAATCCACCTATTTCCATTAGGCCTTCCACATCTCTTAAAGCACCATCGTACACAATACCATTACCAGAATTGGCATAAATGGCGTTCCCTACATTATCTCCAATGGTGGGTCCATCTATATCAGCACCAAATTGGTTGGCCACATATACATCTCCTTTAACCAAAAGATCCACGGGCCATGTATTTTGCCCTCTTTTTCCTTGAGCTTTACCCCTATCATCAATGGCTTTCCAAACGGCTGGACGCCCAGGCATGAAAGTAGCGGTTAGCGCACGGCCCACCAACACACTGTCTGGGTTGATGAGTTTCCAATCTTCGGCAATTTGATACCTATACCCTGCATTTTTCATCACGGCCCAAGCTTCTTCGATACTCACGGATTTCATCCGTTCCAAAATATCATCCGGTACTTTGGGCCTACCGTCGTCAAATCGTTCTCCCTTCCATTCAGGGGTTAAGAAAATTAGTTCTTCCTTGGATATCTGCTGGGCAAGAACTTGACCCACCAGTCCAAAGAGAAATAGCATTACAATGAATCCTCTTTTTAACATGATTTAAATTGTTTAGTTTATTATCCAGTTAATTATTAATTCTATATATCCAGTCCTGTTTTATTTATAGTTTATATGCTTGCCTAGCCAACAAAACCACTTCGTTGTTTGCATTTTGTTGGAACACCATAATAATGCCAATACGAACCTGTGCCGGGTTTCCTGCATTAGTGGCATCGGCAGAAAGTATATGCCTAACTATACCTGTATTACCAGATAGCGTTACACTTTGGTCTTCATTGGTAATGGAAACAAACCTAAAAGGGCCGTTCATTACATCGTCTATAAACTCCTGCTTATTTTGAATGTTTCCACTGGAATGCCCATACGTTAGATTAGGAGCGGTAATGGATGTTAAGGTAGCAGAATCTCTGTCAATTAATGCTTGATCTAGTTCTCCAAGAGCTTCTAAAACAGTTTGTTTGTCCAATGTCTTTTCCTCAACGTTGGAGGTGCATGAAATAGCTAAGCCAATCACCAATACGGCAAGGATATTTCTAAAAATTTTGATGTTTATCATGGTTGGTAATATCTACTATTTGCAATATAATCATTCAATTCCTTTCTGGTCATTGGTAGCTTATCTTCTGGGTAGTTTTTTAACCAATTCAGGAAATCTTGTTTGATTTCATCGGTCCAACGGGTATCAATTTGTCCTGCAGTGTATGTTTTTTCGCGAAGTCTTTGAAATCCAAACTCGTCACGTAAGGCCACCACTTCGGAAGAAATTACCAATTGGGACAACAAATGTGATGGTATGAAGATAGTTCCGTGTCTGTTGGCCAGAACCACATCTCCGGGCATAACAGTAGCTCTACCAATGCGAATGGGCGCATTGATCGTGGTCAACATCTGCTCTTGTAGATAGGAAGGGTCTTCATCTCTGTACCACCCATTGAATCCTTCTATTTCCAAAAGTCCACCAAGGTCACGCACACCACCGTCAAAAACCACTCCGTTCTTGGAATTGGCATAAATGGCATTACCAAGGTTGGAACCGATGAGTGTTCCATCTATAATTCTTCCATAGCCATCGGCCACATATACATCGCCATTCACCAAAATTTCTATGGGCCATGAATTGCTACCGCCAATGGTATCTCTCTTTTCCTTGGCACCCTGTAGTTTTACGTATTCTTTTAAATCTGGTCTTAGGGGAACATATTGTGCAGTTACCACACGGCCGGTCATTACTCCTTCTGGATGGATGATCTTCCATCCTCCCTCATATTGGTTGTTATACCCATGCTGCCTTAAATAGCCCCAGGCTTCTTCTATTCTTATCTTTTTTAGTCTTTGTAGAAGAGCGTCCGAAACTTTTGGCCTTCCGTCTTCAAAGCGTTCACCTTCCCATTCACTGGTAAGGGCCTTGATGTAATCTGGTGATGAAGCCACCCTTTGTGCATTGCTATTCACTGTTGCCATCAAACACAGCAACAATGCCATCATCTTTACTTGAATGTATTTCATATCTAATTTTAGATTGGTTCTCAAAATTTTTAATGTCGGCCCAAGACCTCCAAAGCATAGTCCCAGGCCGACTTTTAAAAAAAACTAAACAACTTAAGTAACTTTTTTTGAGCTACTACTATTAACTGTACGTTCTATCGTGTGATCTAAGTTCGTTCCATTCGTCTGTGGACTTAAAGAAACTCTTATCTCTAGGATCTAGATGTTCTTTGACCACATCCTCATTCAATTCAATACCCAATCCTGGGGCAGTCAATGGAACGGTTGCAAATCCTTTATCGATCATTTTAAATCCTCCAACGGTAGTCACCAAATCTTCCCACCAAGGCAAATCCACGGAGTGGTGCTCCAATGCCAAGAAGTTCTGAGTAGCTGCCGCACAATGTACGTTGGACATGAAAGAAACTGGTGTACCAGCTTGGTGCATGGCCATTCCAATTCCAAATTCCTCAGCATAATCACCGATTCGTTTTGTTTCCAAAAGACCTCCTGATGATGCCAAGTCTGGGTGTACAATGTCTACCGACCTGTTATGGATAATCGGCTTAAAGTTCTCCAAGAAATGGATATCCTCACCGGTGGTGGTAGGCGTTTCAAGAGCTTCAGAGATAGTTCTCCACTGCTCAGTGTATTGCCATGGCACCATGTCTTCCAACCATGCCAGTCTGTATTTATCCAAGGCTTTTCCTAATCGAATACCATTGTTAAGGTCGAAGTGTCCGTAGTGATCGGTGGAAATTGGAACTTCCCAACCTACCATTTCCCGAACATCAGCTACTCGCTGCTGCAACATTTCCAAACCTTTTTCGGTGATTTGAATTTGGGTGAAAGGGTGCGCAGTATTACCATAAGACATATAGTTCCTGGCATCGCCCCATTGGGATAAACGTCCATTTTTGTCTCTCCAGAATTTATCGTTCACCAAGGTTCCGGAATCTGGTGGAAGTGAAGAAATGGCCACATCCATTTTCAACCAGGTATACCCTTGGGTGTTCATTCTATAGTCGATCAGCTTCTTTTGCTCCTCAGCGCTTCTTGCTTGGGGTGTATCGGCATAAAGTCTTACCATATCTCGATAACGTCCTCCCAACAACTGCCAAGCTGGAACATTATAGGCCTTACCACAGATATCCCAAAGTGCCATTTCTACAGCGCAAACACCACCTGCTTGACGGGCTGGCCCGCCAAACTGCTTAATGCTCTTGAAAATCTTTTCAACATTACATGGGTTCTTGCCTAAGATTCGGCTTTTAAGGAAGAGGGCATACCGCACATCGGCGGCATCCCTTACTTCACCTAGGCCATATATACCTTGGTTGGTTTCAATTTTAATGATAGCGGTACCTCCCATAACATTGGTGAGTGCATAGCGCATGTCCGTGATCTTAAGATCAGATGGAGCGGACATCCGGCTCACGTTGGATGTGGTCTGGGCTATGGTATCTTCAATACCGAGTCCCATCATCCCTGTCATGGCAATACCTCCCAAGGCTGTCTTTTTCAGAAAGTTCCTTCTGTCATCGGACGTTCTTGGGTTATCAATTTCTGCCTGCCTCGCCAACCCATATTCCTTCTCTTCTTGCTTACTTTTAGCAATAATCTGTTTTAATACTGATTTCATTCTTGTTTTTTTATTTTAAATCCTTGTTTACTTCTTTAATCAACATCCCACCAAACCTTGGTATCCAAGTTGTCTGGGCCCATTCTGGAAACCGCTTCTTGGAGATTGGCCTGATTTACGGCTATTTCGCCAGTTGGGTATGTTAACCTATTGATGAAATCACCTGTAATGTCCTGCGCTGGATATGGGTTGGGGGTCAAATCTGGATACCCAGACCTTCTAAAGTTAGCAAACAACTCTGGACCATTCAAAAAGGAAGCTACCCAATACTGTGTATTGATATCCTCCACAGCACTGGCCATGTTAAATGGGTGTGCTGCCACGTAGGCATCAATATCAGCTTCGGCAATAGCAACACTTTCGCCGTAAGCAGCTACCTGCTCCATGTGGCCGCGGATTCCATTCTCATAAAACTCGGCCGCATCACCTGTTACCCATCCATTAACCGCAGCTTCTGCCAGCAACAATTGGGTCTGGGCATAGGTGCATAAGAATGTTGGGGCAGCTTGTGCTCCATAGGTGAACCTATCCAATTGGGAAAAGTCATAGAAACTGGCCAGTCCCATATCAGTAGCTACTGCGCCAACGGTACTGTTGTCATACCCCATTGGCATTCCAACTTGATCGGCTGGATCTTTTGATCCAATCTCAATAACTTGCTCTGGTCCAGAAGCAGCACCTACATACCTAATGGCCAATGAAGCCAATCTTGGATCGTCATTGGAACTTAGGTAATCTACAAAACCGTCTACCAAATAGAAGTTGTTGGCTTCTGTTCCGTTGAAGGTAAAAAAGTAAGGATTGGAGAAATTAGTGTCATGACGAACAACAAAGTTATCGTCGTTGGATTCCATAACACCTCCATTAAAACCACTTTGAACGGTTTGCTGTGCCAAGGTGGCATCTACATTGGAGAGTCTCATACCAGCTCTCACCAAAAGCGAGTTGGCCAATTTTCTCCATTGATCTAAATCACCTGCGTACAGTGCTTCACCGTTCTCAGCAGGAGCGGAACTACTTAAAGCATCCCGGGCCTCGGTCAACTCCTTGATGATATCTGGGTAGATTTCCGATTGAGGGTCATACTTTGGTAAAACTATCTGCTCAGACAATCCTTTACCGGCCTCAAAATAAGGGATATCCCCATATTCATCGGTAAGGACCATAAAAGCGTAAGCTTCCAAAATACGGGCCATTTGCAACAAATTAGTACGGTTTGATTCTGCACTATTAAGCTGGTAGATCACATCACTTGTATGTTTAATCACATTTTGGAAGTAATCATTCCATTGGTTACCCGTATTGTTTCTATTATCCTGATTGTAGTTTGCCCCAGAAACAAATCCTGAGTTAGGGGTTACAATCTGTTGAACAATAGCTTCGTCATAGTAAATATTG
>JAUIBH010000172.1 GCA_030427985.1 Bacteroidia bacterium
ACAACAGATTAGCGTTTTACCTCGAAAGAACATTGCAGAAAAATCCATTGCCAATAGCAAATTAATATTGGTTGAAAATGATGAAACTGCCATAGATTTGATTAACGAATATGGCCCAGAGCACTTTATTGTTTGTGTGAAAAATGAGGATTTTTATCTCAACAAAATACAAAATGCAGGTTCGGTTTTTATTGGCAATTACACACCGGAAAGTGCCGGGGATTATGCTTCTGGGACCAATCACACGCTACCCACCAATGGGTATGCCAAGCAATATAGCGGGGTAAATCTGGATAGTTTTTTGAAGAGCATGACGTTTCAGAAAATATCAGAAGAAGGAATAAGCCAAATTGGAAAAGCCATAGAATTAATGGCGGAAGCCGAAGGCTTGCAGGCGCATAAAAATGCCGTTACACTGCGATTAAAAAGTCTAAAAAAGAATTAAATGTCAGGTTGAGTCCCGAAAGCTTTCGGGAAAACCTCAAAAAATGAACAAGATATTCAACATAGAAACCTTAACAAGGGAGAGTGTCAAAAAATTAAGTCCATACTCCTCCGCCCGGGACGAATATGTCTCTGATGGTTCTGAAATGATTTTTCTGGATGCCAATGAAAATCCGTTTGAAAATGGGGTCAATCGCTACCCAGACCCGTATCAACGAAGTTTAAAATCGCTTTTGGTCGAGCAAAAGGGAGTATCAGAAAATCAAATTTTACTTGGGAATGGAAGTGACGAGGTGTTGGACCTTATTTTCAGGGCGTTCTGCGAACCGAATCAAGACAACATCATTACGCTACCGCCTACCTATGGCATGTACAAAGTCCTGTCTGGAATCAATGCAGTGGAAAATAGGGAGGTTTTGTTGACTTCTGATTTTGAGCCCAATGTTCCTAAAATTTTGGAGGCAGTGGATGAAAACACCAAATTGTTGTTCATATGTTCACCCAACAACCCCACAGGAAATGCATTTTCTAAGGAAAAGGTGCAGGAATTATTGGATAATTTTAATGGTTTGGTAGTAATTGATGAGGCTTATATTGATTTCTCGGAACAGGAGAGTTGGCTGTCCAAATTAAAGGATTATCCCAATCTGATTGTGACCCAAACCCTGTCCAAAGCCTATGGCATGGCAGGAATTCGATTAGGAATTTGTTATGCGTCTGTGGAAATCATTGCTATCTTGAATAAAATTAAACCACCGTACAATGTCAATCAGCTCACACAGCAACAAGCTTTAAAACGCGTGTTGAATCAAGATGCTGTTGACAAAGAAGTGGAACAGATTTTACGAGAACGGGATAGTTTAATAGAAGCATTGAATAACGTAGGATTCGTTCAGGAAATTTATCCCACCGATGCCAATTTTGTATTGGCCAAAGTTGATGATGCCAACCAACGATATCAAGAATTATTGAAGCAGCATGTGGTGGTTCGGAATCGAAGCACGCAACCACTTTGCGAAAACACCCTCCGCTTCACCGTGGGTACTCCAGCAGAAAACAAAAAACTGATAGCCATTTTAAAACAATTGTGATAATGGGCAAGAAAGTACTATTTATTGACCGCGATGGGACCATCATCAAGGAGACGGCAGATGAGCAGATAGATGCTTTTGAGAAGATGATTTTCTATCCAAAAGCATTTACCTATTTGGGGAAAATTGCGAAAGAACTGGATTATGAATTGGTTATGATTACCAATCAAGACGGGTTGGGAACGGATATTTTCCCAGAGGAAACCTTTTGGCCCGTACAGAACTTCATTTTAAAATCCTTTGAAAATGAGGGAGTGGTTTTCGACCAAGTTTTTATTGACCGAACTTTTCCAAAGGACAATGCCGATACCCGAAAACCGGGAACCGGGATGCTCACAGCCTATTTTTCTGAGGAATATGATTTAGCAAATTCTTTTGTGATTGGTGACCGATTAACTGACATTGAATTAGCCAAAAATTTAGGAGCCAAAGGCATCTTCATCAATGATGAAACTAATTTGGGCACTGGTGAAATTACGGTAAAGCGTGAGGAATTGGATAGTTATATCGCTTTGGAAAGCAACGATTGGGAAAAGATTTACGAATTTTTAAAACTAGAAAATCGAATTGCAGAATTATCCAGAAAAACCAATGAGACTGATATCCAAATCAAATTGAATTTGGATGGAACGGGCAAGAGTAACATACAAACTGGTCTGGCTTTCTTTGATCATATGTTGGACCAACTGGCACGTCATGGTCAGATGGATTTAACTATAAAAGTGGATGGTGATTTAGAGGTTGATGAACACCATACCATTGAAGATACCGCCATAGCCTTAGGTGAAGTATTCTCTAAGGCACTGGGAAACAAACTTGGCATAGAGCGCTATGGTTTCTGCCTACCCATGGATGACTGTCTCGCTCAAGTGGCCATAGATTTTGGAGGTCGAAATTGGCTGGTTTGGGATGCCGATTTCAACCGAGAAAAAGTGGGGGATATGCCAACGGAAATGTTTTTGCACTTCTTCAAATCCTTCTCTGACGGAGCCAAGGCCAATTTGAATATTAAGGCAGAAGGCACCAATGAACACCATAAAATAGAGGCTATTTTCAAAGCTTTTGCCAAAGCAATAAAAGTGGCTGTA
>JAUIBH010000087.1 GCA_030427985.1 Bacteroidia bacterium
TCTTTGGGAGGTACCACTGGTTATGCCATTAACCCAGCCCGGGATTTGGGGCCTCGCATAGTGCATGCTTTGGTTCCCATAAAAAATAAAGGTTCCAACGGTTGGTCGTATTCATGGATTCCTGTAGTGGGGCCCATTTTAGGGGCGTGCATAGCAGCTGGTATTGCATTGCTTTTAAATTGATCATGCTTGGGAAGCAATGGCTTTGGCAGCCAAATATGCCCCTGTCCAGGCATTTTGAAAATTGAATCCACCCGTAATGGCATCCACATTTATAATTTCCCCGGCGAAGTAGAGATTCGGATGCAACTTACTTTCAAAGGTCTTAAAATTGATTTCCTTTAAATCAACCCCACCTGCGGTGACAAATTCTTCTTTAAAGGTACTTTTTCCTTCCACCCGAAAGGAACAGGAGGTAAGTTGCTTGGCCAATTCGCTTAATTTATGTTTGGTGATATCGGCCCATTTTTCATCTTTTTCGATGTCCGATGCCTCCACCAATTTTATCCACAAACGTCTTGGAAGGTTCACGGCCTGGGTACGCGCCACTGTTTTTTTGGATTCCACTTCCTTTACTTTCTTTAGAAAACCCTCCATAGATTGCGTGGTGTATTCGGGCATCCAGTTAACATTCACCCGAAAGGCATAATTGTAATCATGGAGAATGTTGGCACCCCATGCGGAAAGTTTTAAAATAGCCGGACCGCTCAATCCCCAGTGGGTAATTAAAACAGGACCTTCAGAGTGCAATACCGGTTCATCCTTGACCACACTTTTCAACCCCAACTCACTCTTGTTCGTGGAAAAAATGCGTTTAGGGGGAATTTCCACCGAAACATCTGCACTGATCCCTTGGATTCCATTAATCCGTTCATCCTTTATATTGAACGTAAACAGGGAAGGGACCGGAGGAACAATGGTATGGCCCAAATCTTTTAATTGGTTCCATATTTTGGTATTGCTTCCCGTGGCCAACAACAGTTTTTTGGCTTGATAATGCTTGTTCATGGTGGTAACCTGCCAGCCATCACCATGCTTTTTGAACTGCTTTACGGAACTGTTCTTCAATACTTTTATACCCAATCGTTCAGCTTCACGCTCAAAACAATCAATAATGGTTTGGGAAGAATCGCTTTTGGGGAAAACGCGCCCATCCTCCTCAATTTTGAGTGCCACGCCACGTTCTTCAAAAAATGACATGACATCCATTGGGGCATGGGTATGGAATGGCCCTAAAAGTTCTTTTTCGCCCCGTGGGTAATTTGTGGTGAGTTCCCTGGGGTCGAACTCCCCATGGGTTACATTGCAACGGCCACCTCCTGAAACCTTTACTTTGGAAAGTACTGTCTTACCACGTTCAAAAATGGCAATTTTAAGATGCGGTGCCCGTTCGGCAATATGAATTGCTGCATAGAATCCGGCAGCACCACCTCCCACAATTGCAACATCAAACATTAGTGTACCCGTTCTGGATAATTGGTGATGATACCATCTACCCCAAAATCTTTCATTCGTTGAATGTCTTCGGGTTCATTAACGGTCCAAGTATAAATTTTTAGGTTTTCGTCATGGATTTTGGCCGTATTTTCTGCGGTCAATGTTTTAAAATCAGGATTTATGGCCACGGCGTTGAGTTCTTTGGCCACTTCAATGGCCTGTAAGGGATCTTCTTCGGTAAGGACCGCAATTTTTACATCGGCATTGAGCTTTCTCATTTCCTTTAATTCATCCCAAATAAAGCTGGATATGACGATGTTCTCCGCAGACCATCCTCTATCTTTAATGTAATAGCTGATGATTTGGTTAACCTTTTCTGCTGTTTTGTATCCCTTCAATTCAATATTAAGGGCCACTTCATTATTGATGAGTTTTAAGACGTCTTGGAGAAGCGGGATTCTATGACCGCCTTCAACAACCAATTGTCTCATGGCAAAGAAGTTGTAATCCTCAAGCATACCGCTACCATTGGTCAGCCTATCCACAGTTCTATCATGAAACACCACAATTTCCCCACTATCAATTCTAAACACATCTATTTCTATCATATCCACCCCTAAGTCCATAGCTTTTTTTATGGAAACCAATGTATTTTCGGTCTCGTGACCCATGGCCCCTCTATGACCAATGACCAAGGCTTTTGATTCTTTCATACCACAACTGTTTAGAAGTAAAATGGCCAATGAGGCCAAGAGCAAACCTTTTTTCATTCTTTTTTATTTTAAGAATGCTAAAAATACAATTTGAAAACGAAACAAGGAATCCTTTTTTAGTAATCGAAATGCATATCCAAATCGTCTCCAAAAAGCAACATTGATATTATTATGGGTTAAATTTTATGGATTTGATAATTTTTATTTAATACATTTATCATATTAATAACCAATTAAATAGACCAACATGTTTTCAAAATCTAACTTGCTGGCCACCTTGGTCGGCGCGATTGTGATGTTTTTTTTGGGATACGTTATTTGGGGGCTCGCCACTGTTGATTTTTTTACGGAACACACCATTGTGAACGCCATGAAAGAAGTTCCGGATATGGGAATTATTGCCTTGTCTAACATAATTGCTGTGTTTGCTTTGTCCACACTTTACAGCAAATGGGCCAGAGGACACCATTCAACAGGCCAAGGTTTTCAATTTGGAGCTTGGATTGGTGTTTTTATAGGAATTGGAATGGGACTGTTACACTATGCAACCGCCAATTTTATGGATTTGACCGGCCATATTGCCGAAGCTGTGCTCGATGTTGTTTTCTTTGGTATTATTGGAGCTGTTATAGCTGTGGTTTATCAAAAAACTGCCAAAAAAGAATAACATATCACTAACCACCTAAAACTTGGGCGGATTGCAATGCAATCCGCCTTTTTTTATTCCTCTACACTAAAAATAAAGGATTGCAAAGGTTCCAATTCTAATGGTATTTCTCCTCTTCCATTCGTAACGGAAAGTATCTTGTTGCCCTGTCCGTACAATTTTTCTTCGAGCGAATATGACTTGTCTTGCAACTGCCATTTGTTAATGACATCTTCTGGAACCTTTACATTAAAAGTATAGCTCTTTTGTGCGTCAAAATTGGAGACAATAATGAGTTTTTCGTTGGATGACCATCGTACATAAGAAAATACCCTGTGGTCATAACCTTCGGTATGGTCCTTATTATAGTAATGAATTTCTTGGTAATCCCCCATTAAAGCACTGCTTTCTATGGTGAAATTTAATAGCCGTTGGTAGAAATCGCGCAAACCCCGTTCTTCATCTGAAAGTTGGCCGCCATCAAACTTTTTGTTGTTCATCCAGCGTTGGTGATATGGCACTCCGATGTAATCGAATATTGAAGTTCGGGTGGGTTTGCCGAAACCGGCATCTTCCGCTCCGGGCTCCCCAACTTCTTGCCCAAAATAAATCATGGTGGGCGAAGTGCTGATCGTAGCTGAAACTACCATCGCGGGTTTGGCCAGTTTCGCTTCGCCTACAAAATCAGGGCTGGCGATGCGCTGCTCGTCATGATTTTCTAGAAAATGGAGCATGTGGTGTTCTATATCCGCCACTTTTTGTTGCACCACAGGGATATGGCCTGTCCACCCGTAGCCCTTCATAATGTGTTTGATACTGTCATAAAGGTCCACCTTGTCATATAGGTAATCCATTTTTCCCAAATGGATGTAAGCCCGGTACAAATCCGGATTGTAGACCTCAGCCAATAAAAAAGCATCAGGGTTTTTCATTTTGATATTGGAATTCAGGTAGCTCCAAAATTCCACGGGGACCATTTCGGCCATATCAAACCGAAAACCATCTACCCCAAAATCCAGCCAATACAGGGCAATGTCCTTAAACTTGTTCCAAGAATCAGGAAGGGTTTTGTCTTTCCAGAATTCATAATGGGCTTTGTAATCCTTCGTCCAAAATGCTTCTGGAAGTTCATCAAAGTCCTTGGTTCCATCGGGACGAATACCGTAGTTGACTTTTACGGTTTCATACCAATCGTTAAAATGGGGCTGGGCCAATCGGGAACCGTTACCCGTCCATTTAGCTGGAACCTCTTCAAATTTAGAATCAGACAAAGAATTTGCCTCTCCACCAAGCGGCAAATAGCCATCTTGCCATTCAGGAACTTTAAACGCTTCTCCAGGAATGTAGTAGAAATTATTGTTAACATCGTATTCCTTATGGGTGTCATCACTTGCTCCAAAGTCCTCCACACCCTCTGGATTGGTAACACCTTCATAGTTTCGGGCCACATGGTTGGGCACGATATCAATGATGACCTTCATATCGGCTTTATGGGTGCGATTTATGAGTGCCTTGAATTCTTCCAATCGCTTTGCAGGGTCAATTGCCAGATCAGGGTTTACATTATAATAATCCTTTACGGCATAAGGGGAGCCGGCACGGCCCTTGACCACATCGGGGTCATCATTGGAAATTCCGTAGGCAGTGTAGTCATGGATCACCGCATGATGGGGAACTCCAGTGTACCAAATATGAGTAATGCCCAATTCTTTGATTTCCTGTAAGGCTTTATCTGTAAAATCCGCAAATTTGCCCACACCATTTTCCTCGATGGTACCCCAAGGCTTGTTGGTGGTATTGGTATTTCCAAAAAGTCGGGTAAAAACCTGGTAGACTACGGCTTTTTTCTTCATAGGCGGGTCGGTGGGCTTTTGGTTCTTATTCTCCTTGCATGAATATACTGCGCCCAACACAATCAAGAAAGTGATGAGCCGAATAGTTTTCATGCTTGGGTGGTTTCTCCTGGGGCCAATTTTACCGGTTTTCCATCAACTTGAATGGTCAAGGGTTTATTTCCAGTGATTTCAAAAGAACTCCCTTTTGCCGAAACATGAATGGTGATAATTTGGTTCCTAAAATTGACTTTAAAGGAATAGGATTCCCATTGGTCTGGAATCTTGGGTGCAAAGCACAACTGGTCGTTCAACACCCGCATACCGCCAAAACCTTCCACAATGCTCATCCACGTACCGGCCATCGAGGTAATGTGCAATCCTTCTTTTACTTCCTTGTTGTAATCATCCAAATCCAGCCTGGAGGTTCTCAGGTAAAAGGTATAGGCTTGTTCCATCCGCCCCAATTTTGCCGCTTGGATACTGTGCACACAGGGCGACAATGATGATTCATGAACGGTAAAGGGTTCGTAAAAATCAAAATGGCGCTCCAATTCTTCTGTGGTGAAATGATTTTCGAAGAAATAGAATCCCTGAAGCACATCAGCTTGTTTTATGTAGGGCGACCGTAAAATCCGGTCCCAGCTCCATTTTTGGTTGATGGGCCTTTCGGACTTGTCCAAATCCTGAACTTTGACCATTTTTTTGTCCAAAAACCCGTCTTGCTGCAAGAAGACTTCGTGCTTTTCTGAACAAGGAAAGTACATGTTGCCAGCAACTTTTGCCCAATCCTCGGTTTCGGATGGGGTCAGGTTGGTTTTACCGATTATCCTTTTATAGTCATCAGGATACGATTCCTGCACCTTTTTAAGTTGCTCCAAGGCGTATTCAATGCACCATTTTGCCAAATAATTGGTGTACCAATTATTGTTGATATTGTTTTCGTACTCATTGGGTCCAGTAACGCCCAACATCACGTACTTCTGTTTCTCTTCTGAGAAATTGACGCGTTGATGCCAGAATCGGGCAATCCCGATCAACACCTCCAGCCCCATTTTTGGGATATAGCTGTAATCTCCTGTGAATCGATGGTAATTATAAATGGCAAAGGCTATTGCCCCATTTCTATGGATTTCCTCAAAGGTGATTTCCCATTCGTTATGGCATTCCTCCCCGTTCATGGTGACCATGGGATAGAGGGCCGCTCCATTGGAAAAACCCAGTTTTTCCGCATTTTCAATGGCTTTTTGCAGATGGTTATAACGATATTTCAGCAGGTTCCAGGCTACTTCTTGATTTTTTGTGGCCATATAAAACGGCAAGCAATAAGCTTCGGTATCCCAATAGGTACTTCCCCCATATTTTTCTCCGGTAAATCCTTTTGGACCGATATTCAATCGGGAATCTTTACCTAAATAGGTCTGGTTGAGCTGGAAAATATTGAATCGGATGCCTTGTTGCGCCTGTACATCGCCTTTAATGGTAATGTCGCTCATCTCCCAGATTTGGGCCCAGGCTTCTTTCTGCTTTTGTAATAGCGCCTCAAAACCCAATTGAGAGGCTTCATCCAAAACGGCATGGGCCGCTTGTTTCAATTTATCCTTAGGATGGTTTCTGTCAACAGAATAACCTCCAAATTTTATCAGGGTGAGGGTTTCATCCTTTGCGAGTTCAATACTATAGGAATGACCAACGGATGTATCGTCTTTTTTCGTGGTTGGCTCTGCGTCTGATTTTGCTCCATCAACATACAGCTCACTTTGCATAAAAGTACAGACCGAAAAATGGGTCTTCATGGTGTGGGATTCAACAAAAGCCCTGTTTCCTTCCGAAGTAATATGGGTGATGTTCCAAAATTTATCATCCCAATTGGTATCCTTGTTTTTGATTCCGCCATCCAAATAGGGAACCATAGTTACCTCTGTATCTGAATTCAATACTTGCAGATTGTATTGAATGGCTCCTGTTTCATCCAAATCCAAACTCAAGAAGCGGACTACCTCAACCGCTACTTCCAGATCATTGGGCAGGGTGGCCACAAAGCTACGTTTGTACCAACCTTGCTGCATATTGAGTTCGCGACGAAAATACTCCACTTTTTTACAGGTATTCAAATCCAAAGAAGTACCATTTAAAAAAACCTCTATTCCAATCCAGTTGGGGGCATTGAGCACTTTTGCAAAATATTCGGGGTACCCGTTCTTCCACCATCCCACACGGGTTTTGTCAGGGTAATACACTCCTGCGATATAACTGCCTTGAAAAGTTTCACCTGAGTAGTGTTCTTCAAAATTGGCACGTTGCCCCATGGCCCCGTTACCTATACTGAAAAGGCTTTCGGAAGATTCAACCTGATCCCTGCTAAACCCTTCTTCTATAATGGACCAAGGGTGCGCTTTTATATAATCCTGATTCATAGCTTACCAAAATTGTGAAGCAAATGTAGGTAGCTTTATGATAAGGGCATTGTAAACTTAATGAAATATAGAATCCCTAATGACCAGTGTAGGCTCTAAAGTTCGTGTTTGGAAGGTTTCCTCTTCTTCTTTTTCTCCTTCAACCTTGTCAATCAACATTTGTGCGGAAATCTCACCCATTTTTTCACCGTGTTGGGCCACTACTGTTAAACTGGGATAGGCGTATTTGGACAAAAATCCGTCTGTAAAGCCAATAAACGAAATATCTTCTGGAATCTTGAGTCCTTTTTCCTGGGCCAAACGCATGCTATAGACCGCAAAAATTTCATTGACACACAAAACCGCATCTACATCTGGGTGGTCCTCAAAAAAGTCTTTTATGCCCTCTTCATCCATTTCCATAGTGGGGAGTTTAAGTATTCGGGACTCGTCAACACCCAAACCACTATCAATCAGTGCTTTTTTATATCCCATGGTACGGGCTTTGCTTACGCTTAGGTAGTCGTCTGTAGTGATTAATGCTATTCTTTTCCGTCCTTGCTCTATAAGTTTTTGGGTAGCCCTATAGGCACCGAGTTCATCGTCAATAATTACCTTATCACAGTCAATTTCATTGGTGATCCTATCAAATAATACCACGGGTATTCCTTGTTCGGTAACCTCCTTTAGGTGGTTATAATCGCCTTTTTGTTGGGTTTCCGAAGAAAGCGACATAATAAATCCATCTATACTTCCATTGGCCAACATCTCCATATTGATTACTTCCTTATCAAAAGATTCTTCTGAAAGGCATACGATTACATTATATCCTCTGGCGTTTGCATATTTCTCAATTCCCCGGATAACAGTGGTAAAGAAATGGTGTACAATGTCTGGAATAACCACGCCTATGTTCTTGGTCCGCTTATTTTTGAGGCTAATGGCTATGTTGTTGGGTTTGTAGTTATAGAGTTTGGCAAACGCCTGTACCTTTTCCTTGGTATCTCTACTAATTTCTTCGCTGTTTTTCAAAGCTTTTGAAACCGTGGAAATAGATACATCGAGCTCTCTTGCGATATCTTTAAGAGTAATCTTCACTTTTTAGGAATGTTGACTTGGTTTAAGGGCATAAGGTAGGAAATTATGGGAAATGGGAAAGTGGCATGGCTAAAACTGTGCATTTTAACAAAAACCGGAAATCGAACAAAAAATTATTACTGAAAACGTTAACAGATTCTAAAAATTAAAAATACTATATTAGCAGCAAAATTGCATATTTCTCAATAATTTGGATTTATATTACGATATAAGTGTTGAATCTACATTAATTTTACAAACCTTCTACAAAAATAAAGTTATCAACACGAAACCGTTTTCGCTTCATGTTGCAATATGCATAAATTTATATTAACATTTTTTTTATATATGTTTAATACTTGAATTAAAATTAACTAAACTTAAAATTAACTATTTATGAAGATTACGCTACTTAGAAGCCTTTTGCTGCTTGGGGCATTTTTATGCTTCAGTTTGGCAAAAGCTCAGACAGTATCCGGTACTGTTTCGGACGCAAACGGACCATTGCCGGGAGCAAGCGTATTGGTTAAAGGAACAACCAATGGTACGCAAACCGATTTTGATGGTAATTACACCCTGGATGGCATCGGCGAATCCGCTACACTTGTGTTCAGTTATATTGGATACAAGACCGTTGAAATCGTCGTTAATGGCCAATCTACCATTAACATAACCATGGAAGAAGATGCCCAGGCATTGGATGAGGTTGTGATCATTGGTTATGGTCAAACCACCGTAAAAGATGCAACGGGTTCTGTTTCCGCAGTAACCTCTGAAGATTTTAACCAAGGGGTCATTTCTTCACCAGAGCAGCTTATACAAGGTAAAACTGCGGGTGTCCAAATCACCCAGAGCAGTGGTGAGCCCGGCGCAGGTATTGCCCTTCGCATCAGGGGTACAGGTTCGGTTAGGGCCAACAATAGCCCACTGTTTGTAATTGACGGTGTTCCTGTTACCAATGAAGGAGTCTCTGCTGGTGGTGCCGATTTGGGTACAGGGACAAGTGGGAATCGTAACCCGCTTAACTTCCTTAACCCTAACGACATAGAAAGCATGAGTATCTTAAAGGATGCCTCTGCAACAGCTATCTACGGTTCACGTGGAGCAAACGGTGTTGTCATCATCACCACTAAGTCAGGTAAAGGAGCAGGTTCACAAGGTCAATGGAGTTTTAATACCAGCTTGAATATTTCTGAAGTTAGGGAAACTTATGATCTGTTGACCGCCGAGGAGTTCATTGATGCCGGAGGTGCAAATTTGGGCTCTAAGACAGATTGGCAAGATTTCGTGTTCAGAACTACTGCGTCTACGGACAATACACTTTCGTATGCACGTAATTATGGAAAAGGGAATGTCCGCGCTACTTTTGGATATTCAAAGCAATTCGGTGTAATTGAAGATACGGATTTAGAACGTATTACTGGTCGTATCAACGCCAACCACAGGTTCTTCGATGATAAACTTAGGGTCGGGTTACAGGCTACAATTTCCAGAATCAATGACCAAAGGCCTTTTGTAAGTAGAACTTCTGGGAGTACAGGTGACTTGTTAGCTTCGGCATATTACGGCAATCCTACCTTGTCTTCAAATCCAGACACAAGTGCAGAACCCGATAGAAACCCTGCAAACCTGCTTGCCTATTATCAAGATATTACTAATACCAATAGGTTTTTAGGAAACCTTTCATTGGAATATGATATCACCGACGAGTTCTCGGCCAAGCTAAATTTGGGATACGATGTCTCTGACTCATCCAGAGGACAGGTCGTTGGCCCTCAAATTCTTGGTTTGCAAAACGGCGCTCAAAATAATGGACGTGCCGCGGTGAGTAATTTGGATACGGAGAACAAGTTGATGGAACTTACCGTCAACTACACTAAGGAGTTTGAGAATTCAAACTTGGATGCATTGGTTGGTTATTCATTCCAAGATTTTAACAGAAATGGACAAAACATTTTGGGGCAAGGATACGGTGCCAGTGATTTGAATCAAATTCTAGCAAATACAAACCAAGCTTTCAATGCTACAAAAAATTTGGCCTCCGGTTATCAAGCCTACGGGGTGGGAACATTTGAAGATGAGCCTGATGCTGGTGATCAATTCAGAATTTTAAATTTATTCCCTAGTCCAAATATCACAACCGGAGCACTACCATTGATCCCAGTTACCGCATTTACGGTGGACACCTTTGATACCACGGATGAACTGCAGTCTTTCTTTGGACGGGTTAACTATACCTTATATGACAAGTATTTGTTCACTGCCACATTTAGGGCAGATGGTTCCTCAAGGTTTGGTGGAAACAACAAATACGGTTATTTTCCCTCTGCAGCCTTTGCATGGAAGTTGAACCAAGAAGACTTTATCAACGAGGATACGTTCTCAACACTTAAACTTCGTTTGAGTTGGGGTATCACAGGTAATCAAGAAGGTATTGGTTATGGTAACTATTTGAACAGAACCAGATGGGGAAGATTTAACGCTCCAACACTTGATATCTCATCCAACTCGCAAATTACAGCTCCCGCTACACGTGCACTTGCGTTTGAGAACCCAGATTTGAAATGGGAAGAAACAACACAATACGCTGTGGGTCTTGACTTTGGTTTTTCCAACGATCGATTGACAGGTAATTTGGATTTTTATCGAAAAGAAACCTCAGACATTCTTCTAAACCTTCCAGCCGTGCAACCTTCCAATGAACCATTTTCATTCCAAAATGTAGATGGCGTAATTGTGAACCAAGGAGTTGAATTCGGCTTGGATTATGACATTATTAGAGCCGAAGATGTTAGCTGGAACGCTAATTTCAATATCGCATACAACGACAATGAGTTAACCGAATACGACGGACCAGATATTCAAGCGGGTCAGGTTTATGGACAAGGTTTATCCAATGCCTTCGTGCAAATACTAACAGAAGGAAGATCACTTTTCACTTATAATTTAAGAAATGTAGATGCCGATCTCAACGTAGATACCGATCCTACCATTCAAGATAAATCAGGTCTGCCTACTGTAACAGCTGGTTTCTCAACAAGCGCTAGTTATAAGAACTGGGATGCTTCCCTATTCTTCTCAGGTCAGTTTGGACATTATGTGTACAACAATACTGCCAATGCACTTTTTGCACTACCTCAAGTAGGAAGTAGAAACAACTTAAAAAGTGTTATTGATAGCGGAGTTGGCCCATCAAGCCAAAATCCAAGCACCTTTTTCTTGGAAAAAGGAGATTTTGTGCGACTCCAAACTGCTTCTATCGGATATAATGTGCCCTTAAGTGGAGATGGAGCTCTAAAAAGCATGCGATTTAATCTAACCGGTCAAAACCTGTTGTTGATTACCGATTACAGCGGTCTAGACCCTGAGGTAAGTACTTCAGACGTACCTCAAGCTATTGGAGGAGTTCCTTCCGCATCTATAGATTATTTATCCTATCCTAGACCTCGAACTTTTAGTTTAGGCGTAAATGTTACATTTTAAAAAATTGTTTTATGAAAAGAATCGCTAATTATTTAAGTATATCGCTTCTAGTTCCATTAATGTTCTCATGTACAGATTTGGAAATTGAAGAAACAGACTCCCTTATTACTGATGGATTTGCCGGTGTGGCCGATGTGCAGAGTGAGGTTACTAACCTAGCAAACAGTATCGCCAGTGGAGCACTTGCCAATCAGGAGAGTTTATTTGCTTTGAACGAAGTTACAACAGACGAATATGTAGTGCCTACAAGAGGTAGTGACTGGGGAGACAATGGTCGTTGGCTTTCCATTCACCGTCATACCTGGAATGCAGAATTATTTGACATCATTCAGCCATGGCAGCAATTGAACGCCGTAAGTTTTAATGCCAGTCGGGTAATCAGCCCTAAAAGTGTTAACACCTCTGGAGGTGACCTTACCACGTTAAAAGCTGAAGCACATTTTTACCGTGCTTGGGCAATGCATTGGATTTTAGATTTGTGGCGTCAAGTTCCTTACAGGGATTTGAACCTGCCAAATAGTGCAATTCCAGAAGTTTTAACAGGCCAAGTTGCCATCGATAGTATTGTTGCTGATCTGAATGTTGCCATTGCCGACCTTCCGGAAGTATCCGTTGGAGATCCAATCAGCGCCAAAGCAACTCCTTCAAAAGCTGCCGCACACCTTTTAATGGCAAGGCTTCACCTGAACAAACATGTCTACTTGGGAACAGAACCACAAGCTTCGGATATGCAAGTCGTTGTTGATGCTGTGGATGCCATAACCACGAGCGGTTATACGTTGGCCGAACCTGGTAAATATTTTGACATATTCAAACCTAGCAATGACGTGGAAACCATTTGGTGGTCAGCTGCTGATGCCGGTCCAAGGATTTGGCACACACTTCACTACAACCAAGACTTCCCAGGCTTCAATGACGGAGGGGGATGGAATGGTTTTACCACGCTTGCAGAATTCTATGATCTTTTCGAAGGACCCGCGGACACAAATTATCCCGGTGACGGACAAGAAGAACGTAGAGGTGTTGTACACGACCCAAGTACCGCCAACGCCGAAAATTTGGGTATTGGACTTGGTTTCTTGATCAATCAACAATATGAGCAAGACGGAACACCCCTAGATGCCAGAGAAAATGTGGGTGGAGTTCCCTTGGTATTTACCAGAGAAGCTGAAAAAGCAGAATATTCGGCTCCTGCAGACAATGCTGTGCTGGAAACCTCTGGAATTAGAATGTTCAAATACCACCCTAATGAAGAAGGTGGAGATAGAAGACGACACATTGTACGTTACAGATATGCCGATGCCTTTTTGATGAAAGCAGAAGCCATGTGGCGTATGGGGGGAGACCCAACAGCAATGATCAACGAATTGAGAACCACTAGAGATGCTTCTACATTGTTATCTGTTACAGAAGCAGACCTACTTGCTGAAAGAGGTCGTGAGCTATATCAGGAAATGGTAAGAAGACAGGACTTGATACGATTTGGTCAATATCTGCGTGCTTGGAATCTTAAGGAAGCTAGCACTGAGACTAGATTGATTTTCCCAATTCCAATTTCGGATGTGTTGGCAAATCCAAATCTTCAGCAAAATCCAG